>NZ_CAWNQF010000067.1:54793-353817 GCF_963876465.1 Xenorhabdus sp. KK7.4 | reverse complement strand
CGTAGATAGGCTGGGTGTGTAAGCGTTGCGAGACGTTGAGCTAACCAGTACTAATGAACCGTGCGGCTTAACCTGACAACACCGAAGGTGTTTTGCGGGAATTGAGAGTAAAGACGCAGTTTCAGAGAAAAAGGACCCAGTAAAGACGGTCACAGCTTGTTCGAGATAACAAACCGAATTTGTCTGGCGGCAATAGCGCGGTGGTCCCACCTGACCCCATGCCGAACTCAGCAGTGAAACGCCGTAGCGCCGATGGTAGTGTGGGGTCTCCCCATGTGAGAGTAGGACACTGCCAGACATCACTTTGCCAGAGAAGCCATCCTTCACCGGATGGCTTTTTTGCATTTTAAATCTGAAGAAATTAATGTGCTTTTCCTTGTTCAATTCCAATTCCTGTCTGTGAACGCAAGAATTGTCTGCGAAACATTTCGCGTTCCTGCTGGCCTTGTTCTGATGTGTCAGTGATAGAAAAGAACCACGCACCGGCAAATGCCACAATCATGGAAAATAAAGCTGGATATTCGTAGGGATAAATGGGTTTTTCATGTCCAAGAATACTAACCCAGATTGTTGGGCCTAGGATCATGAGCACAACGGCTATTATTAACCCCAGCCACCCACCTATGAGTGCACCTCGTGTTGTCAGTTTGTTCCAGTACATTGACAGCAAAATAATCGGGAAATTACAGCTTGCTGCAATAGAGAAAGCCAGACCGACCATAAAGGCAATATTTTGTTTTTCGAATAGAATACCTAACCCAATGGCGATAACCCCGAGAAAAACAACCGTAATTTTCGAAATTCTTAATTCATCCCGTTCATTAGCCTGACCTTGTTTAATCACATTTGCATAGAGGTCATGAGAAACTGCTGAGGCACCTGCAAGTGTTAATCCCGCAACCACAGCTAAAATGGTGGCAAAGGCGACAGCAGAGATGAACCCAAGGAAGAAATCACCACCCACGGCGGTCGCAAGGTGAACAGCAGCCATATTAGTTCCACCGAGTAATGCGCCGCTACCATCTTTAAATGCAGCATTAGGGCTGACTAACAGTATTGCGCCAAATCCGATAATAAATGTCAGAATATAGAAATAGCCGATAAATCCGGTGGCATAGAAAACACTTTTACGTGCTTCTTTGGCATCATTAACGGTAAAGAATCGCATAATGATATGTGGTAAACCTGCGGTACCAAACATTAACGCTAATCCTAAAGAAAGCGCAGATATTGGGTCAGAAACTAATCCACCGGGACTCATAATTTTTTGGCCATTTGAGTGAACGGCAATAGCTTCTTTAAACAGGGTATTGAAGTTGAAATTTACGGCTTTCATGACCATCAACGCCATGAATGTGGCACCTGCCAATAACAAGATTGCTTTAATAATTTGCACCCATGTTGTTGCCAGCATTCCGCCAAACAGCACATACAGAACCATCAAAATACCAACTAAAACCACAGCGATGTAGTAATTCAGCCCAAATAACAACTCGATGAGTTTTCCTGCTCCAACCATCTGTGCAATCAGGTATAAAGCAACAACAACCAGTGAGCCTACTGCTGATAATGTACGGATTGGGCGCTGCTTTAGTCGGTAAGAAGCCACATCAGCGAATGTGTAGCGCCCCAGATTTCTTAATCGTTCTGCGATTAGGAACAAAATAATCGGCCAGCCGACAAGGAAACCAATAGAATAAATAAGTCCATCATAACCGGAGGTATAAACCAGCGCTGAAATCCCCAAAAATGATGCTGCAGACATATAATCGCCTGCAATCGCCATACCGTTTTGGAAGCCAGTGATCCGCCCGCCTGCGGTATAATAATCAGAACGTGAAATTGTCCGTTTTGATGCCCAATAAGTGATGTAGAGTGTGAACCCGACAAATAACAGGAACATGATGATTGCCTGAATATTTAAAGGTTGTTTTTCTACATTACCTGAAATGGCATCTGCTTGAGTGAGGATGGGGTAGAGGGAAGAAAATAACGCGATTGTTGATAGGACAAGTTTTCTCATTTTCTCACCTCATTGAGAATAGCTGAGGTTAAACGATCAAATTCACCGTTTGCTCTGATGACGTAAATCCCCGTTAATATAAAAGAAATAAAAATAATACCGACACCCACAGGAATACCACGAGTCATGCTGGAACCCTCATAAAGAGGTGTGCCAAGCCATCCAGGAGCAAAAGCGATGAGGAAAATAAAACCAACATAAAGTATTAACATAATGGCAGATAACAACCAGGCAAAGCGCCCACGCTTTTCAATTAACTCTTTAAAGTGAGGGTTGTTTTCGATTTCTTGATAAATATCGGTACTCATCAGGCTATCTCCTTTTAGGTATTAAAGGACGAACCTTAAACAACATTAAGGGTTGCCAGATACGGACAGCAACATTCGAGAGAATGCATGACTATCTGCCACGTCCCTGAACAGTTCTGTATTTTTGATGATGTTTACCAAGCCGCCTTGCGGCGGCGTGCATGTGTACTATATGTGCCTTATAGCATGTACATTAAGGCATCATTATGGATTGCTTTTCTTCCAATAATTTTTCCACAACGCCGGGATCAGCCAAAGTGGAAGTATCACCTAAGTTGCCAGTATCACCGGAAGCAATTTTGCGTAAAATACGCCGCATAATTTTTCCTGAACGTGTTTTTGGCAGAGAATCAGTCCAGTGCAGGATGTCCGGAGTAGCAATTGGACCGATTTCTTTGCGAACCCAGCTTCTGACTTCTGCATACAAATCAGGAGAAGGTTCTTCACCATGAATTAACGTGACATAAGCATAAATTGCCTGCCCTTTAATACGGTGTGGTATTCCGACAACAGCCGCTTCCGCAATTTTTGGATGAGCAACCAACGCAGATTCAATTTCTGCGGTTCCCAATCGGTGGCCTGAAATATTCAGCACATCATCAACACGACCGGTAATCCAGTAATAACCATCTTCATCTCGTCTGGCGCCATCGCCACTGAAATAAACGCCTTTGAAGGTAGAAAAATAGGTTTGCTCAAAACGGTCATGATCACCAAACAATGTACGAGCTTGTCCCGGCCATGAATCGGTAATGACAAGATTACCTTCACTCTCGCCACTTAAGGTTTCTCCGGTATTATCGACTATTGCCGGGCTTACGCCGAAGAATGGCAGTGTGGCTGATCCAGCTTTGAGATCGGTTGCTCCGGGCAACGGCGTGATCATGAATCCACCTGTTTCTGTTTGCCACCATGTATCGACAATAGGGCACTTACTGTTGCCTATTTTCTTGTAGTACCATTCCCAGGCTTCTGGATTGATGGGTTCACCCACTGACCCCATGATGCGTAATGATGTGCGTTTGGTGCCTTCAATGGCTTTATCCCCTTCTGCCATTAACGCTCGAATGGCTGTTGGTGCGGTATAGAGGATATTGACCTGATGTTTATCTACAACCTGACAGAGACGATTCACATCGGGATAGTTTGGCACACCTTCAAACATTAAGGTTGTTGCACCATAGGAGAGAGGGCCATAAAGCAAGTAACTATGGCCGGTTACCCAGCCTACATCAGCTGTGCACCAGTAAACTTCGCCGGGGCGGTAATCAAACGTATATTTGAATGTCAAAGATGCATAGACCAGATAACCACCAGAGGTATGTAGAACACCTTTAGGCTTACCTGTTGAACCTGATGTATAAAGAATAAATAACGGATCTTCGGCATTCATCTCTTCAGCAGGGCAATCTGAACTAATCTCTTTGGTTAATTCATGCCACCAGAGATCGCGTCCGGTATGCCAGTTTGTTGCATTATCAGTACGTTTGAAGACGACAACATTAGTCACATTTGTCACAGCCGGATTGCTTAGTGCTTCATCGACATTTTTTTTCAGCGGAACAACTCGGCCAGCTCGTAAACCTTCATTGGCTGTGATGATTAACTTCGCATTTGAATCGATAATTCGACCGGAAATTGCATCAGGAGAAAAGCCGCCGAAAATTACGGAGTGAATCGCGCCAACCCGGGCACAAGCCAGCATGGCGACAGCGGCTTCTGGCACCATTGGCATATAAATAGCGACAACATCGCCTTTTTTGACCCCGAGTTTTTTCAAGACATTGGCGAACTGGCAGACATCGTGGTATAGCTCCTGATACGTAACATGTCTGGATTCAGCCGGATTGTCTCCTTCCCAGATAATGGCAGTCTGATGGCCTCGCTCCTGTAAATGGCGGTCAAGGCAGTTAGCACTTAGGTTAAGTGTGCCATCTTCAAACCAGCGGATACTGATATGCCCGGGGTCGAAAGAGGTATTTTTCACCTTTGTATAAGGTCTTATCCAATCGACAATTTTACCTTTCTCTCCCCAGAACCCCTCAGGATCCTGTAGTGAGCGTTGATATTCTTGCAGATATTGTTGTTTGTTTATCAGGGCTGTTTCTGCGATGTCAGCAGGAATAGGGTGCTTAATTATTTGAGTCATATTTTTATCTCCTTGCAATTGTTAATACTATGTCAAAACAAGGTTAACTAAAGTGTAAGAAGAATTTTTGTTTCTTTTTTGCGCGGAAGATCACGCAATAGAGATAATGAATGTTATGAAGGGAACATTTAATGCGGTGTATTTATATAAAATATACCGTTATTCATAATCTCAATTTTGGAAAAATTAACTAACTGTTGGATTCTATTTGGTTATTTATTCTTATTTATAGATTAAATACAAAAGGAAAGGAAACCACAGTGATAACATGGAATTGATAATCATTTTCATTATCGTTTGATTCACTATAATAATCCTGTTGCTTACAAGGTGTGATCTTCATCCCCAATAAATAAAGGATGTATGTATTTTAAACAACTGGAGATTTAATATGAGTCATTCATTACCTTCCTTGCCTTATTCTTATGATGCTCTGGAACCTCACTTTGATGAACAAACGATGCTTATTCATCATACCAAGCACCATCAAACTTACGTTGCAAATACCAATACCGCACTGGAAAATTTCCCTGAACTAGCTGGTCTGGACATTGATGATCTGGTTCAGCAGCTTGACAGGATCCCGGCTGATAAACGTACTTTTATGCGTAATAACGCAGGGGGTCATTCAAATCACAGCATGTTCTGGAAGGGGCTGAAATTAGATACAACGTTATCTGGTGCTTTAAAAGTAGCGATAGAACGAGATTTTGGCAGTATTGATGCTTTCAAAACAAAATTCGAACAGGCAGCAGCAACCCGTTTTGGTTCTGGCTGGGCTTGGCTGGTACTGAAAGAAGACGGAAAACTTGAAGTTGTTTCTACTGCAAATCAGGATAGCCCATTGATGGGACAAGAAATTTCCGGTACTTCCGGTTATCCCATTTTAGGGCTAGATGTATGGGAACATGCTTACTACCTTAAATATCAAAATCGCCGCCCTGATTATATTAAGGCATTTTGGCATGTCGTAAATTGGGATGAAGCAGCAAGGCGCTACGAAGAAAAAATTAAATAATAGCTATTATCTTCATCTTTCAAAAAGTGCTGATCATAACCGTGGTCAGCATTTTTATTGGTCATAATTTTCGCTATCATTCGATTTTTTCTTGTTTCGCGATTAAAGGCACATAATGAAAAAGAACGCTGTCATAACGATTACAACCCTTATAGTATCCTCTCTACTAATGTCTGGCTGTGCACAGCCCAAAACAAGTGCCGAACGTAATGCCAAGCATTTTGTTTATGCTTCTAATGATGATTTCGACCCCAATTTCAGAACCAAAATCTACGATAGTATCGAGCTTTCAGTACCATTTTTTGAACAATTCTGGCAGTTGGGTAAGAAGGATAGAGAAGCAGGAGTGTCCCCTGAAGAGGCGCAGCAACGGGTAATTTATTTAAAAGGTGATGAATTCTTGAATTCAATTCGGAGAACATCACATTTTGAGGGTAGAGTTTATGAGAGCAGCGAAAGCCCTTCACTAAAATGGCGTAAGGCAATGTCCGAAGCTATATCTGCTACTTATATGGATGGTTATGAAGGTCGGAATTAACCGCTTGTTTTACTGACTGTCTGTTCATTATTTGTTTATTGAGGAGAAATGGAAATGTATTACCCGCAGATATATAGAGGAAAAATAATCTCCTCCGAGAAATTGGGATCCTCTGCAATCAATAAGCTGCTGGTAAATGGCAGTTTACAGCTTACTTCTCTGGGACTGGAAGGTGATGAACAGGCAGAAGCCCGTTTTCATGGCGGGCCGGATCGTGCACTTTGCCATTATCCGATGGAACATTATCTATTTTGGAAAAGGCAATTTCCTGAATTAATGGAATTATTTGTCCCCCCGCTCTTTGGTGAAAATATATCAACGGAAGGGATGACAGAAGAGAGTGTTTATATCGGAGACATTTTCCAGTGGGGAGAGGCAATTATTCAGGTAACTCAGCCCCGTTCTCCTTGTTATAAACTTAATATCATTACCGGTATTGAGAATTTTGCTGCCATCATGCAGGACAGAGGCTATTGCGGCTGGCTATACCGCGTGATCTCTTCAGGTGTAACCTGTGCGGGTGAACCAATAAAACTTCTCAGTCGGAATAGTGATGTTTCTGTGAAAGAAGCTATTTCCATTGCTTTCCATAGCCCATTTGATGAAGAACAATATCGTCGTTTAATGGGAGCTGCCGGGCAATCTGCCAGCTGGAATCTTACGATGCAAAAGAGGATATTACTTGGAAAAATAGAGAATTTTAGTCACCGCTTATTTGGAAAATAAGTAACTTTCTATTTTTAAACAGGTATTCAATTGTTTGTTACTTAAGCCATGTATATATGCCAAAGGGTCAGCGTTAATAACCCTTTGACATGTAACGACTATTACGGATGGGTAATAAACCCAATTGCTTCATAAACCTTATTCAGGGTTTCCTGAGCACGAGCCTGTGCTTTTGCTGCCCCTTCTGCCATGACTTGGTTAAGCAGAGCTTCATCATTACGGAAATGGTGATAACGCTCCTGCAAGTCAGCCAGCATTTCACACACTGCGTCTGCAACCGCACCTTTCAGGTGGCCGTACATTTTTCCTTCGAACTCGGCTTCCAATTCAGGGATGGTTTTGCCTGTTACACCTGACAGGATATCCAGCAGATTGGAAACACCCGGTTTGTTTTCCAAATCATAGCGGACACGAGGTGGCTCTTCAGAATCGGTGACTGCACGTTTGATTTTCTTGGCAACAGATTTCGGGTCTTCCAACAGAGCAATGACATTATTGCGGTTATCATCAGACTTCGACATTTTCTTGTTCGGCTCTTGTAATGACATGACACGAGCGCCTTCTTTCGGAATGAAAGGTTCCGGGATCGTGAAAATCTCACCGTAAAGAGCATTGAAACGTTGTGCCAAATCACGAGTCAATTCAAGGTGTTGTTTCTGATCAATACCTACAGGGATCTGATTAGCCTGATAAAGCAAAATGTCAGCAGCCATCAGGACAGGATAGTTAAACAGACCCGCGTTAATATTTTCAGGGAAACGGGCGGACTTATCCTTAAACTGTGTCATGCGGCTGAGTTCGCCGAAATAAGTATAACAATTCAGTGCCCAGGCTAGCTGGTTATGCTGAGGTACGTGTGATTGTACGAAAATAGTGCTTTTCTTTGGATCGATACCACAGGCAAGGTAAAGTGCCAGCGTATCCAGCGTGCGTTTTTTCAGTTCTTCAGGATCCTGACGTACGGTAATACTGTGCTGGTTAACAATACAATAGATGCAATCATATTCATCCTGCATCTGAACCCACTGACGTAACGCTCCCATGTAGTTACCGATGGTCAATTCACCGGAAGGTTGTGCGCCGCTGAATACAATAGGTTTCTGTGTTTTTGGTTTCGTTGCTGTGGGTTCGTTCATTTTATTACGCTTCCTGTAAGTTCAAAGTTGGTAATCCAATTGTTGGTAGTAAATCCGGGAAATTGTCTAGTACATAATCCGGGTGATTTAATGCTATTGATTCCCCATAGTTATATCCATAGGTTAAGCCAACACAAGGGCAGCCTGCCGCCTGTGCAGCCAAAATATCATTACGGGAATCACCAACAAAAAGCAATTCATCTTTATTTAAACCAAACATGCCCATTGTCAGATACAGTGGCGCCGGGTGAGGTTTTTTCTGTTTAACATCGTCTCCTCCCAGTACCAGTGAAAAGTATTGACTAATACCAAGAGATTCCAGTAATGGAGCAATAAAAGGTGTCGGCTTATTAGTAATAATCGCCATCGGCAGGTTGTGTTTTGCCAGCTCAGCCAGAGTTTCTTTGACATGAGGAAACAGTTTGCTGCCCGTCGTGACGGTAGTTTCATAGAATTTATCGAACAGACTGCGGGTTTCACTGAACAGCTCAGGGGAAAACTCTCCGACAGCCCATTTCAGGGCACGTTCAACCATGATGTCCGCGCCATTACCCACCCACACAGCAACGCGTTCTTTGCCTGCTGCGGGCAGACCTTTGGTGAGTAAGGCCTGATCCAGAGCATCTGCCAGCCCACCGGCGCTGTCTACCAGCGTTCCATCCAGATCGAATGCAATGGCCTGAATTGCTTGTACTACATTTTTTTTCATCATGTTGCCTGTCGTTATGCCACTGTTGATAACTCACTGCGCATTTCATCAATGACTGCTTTATAGTCAGGCTGACTGAAAATAGCAGAGCCTGCAACGAACATATCTGCACCAGCCTGAGCGGCCGCAGCGATGTTGTTGGCTTTGATACCACCATCAATTTCGAGACGGATATCATAGCCGCTTTCATCGATAATTTTACGGACATGACGTAATTTATGTAGGGTTTCTGGAATGAAAGACTGACCGCCGAAACCCGGGTTAACTGACATCAATAGAATAACGTCGAGTTTATCCAGTACATAATCCAGATAGCTGAGAGGTGTTGCCGGATTGAATACCAGACCAGCTTTACAGCCATGATCTTTAATCAGCTGTAGTGTCCGGTGAATATGTTCACTCGCTTCGGGATGGAAAGTGATATAGGTTGCACCGGCCTTAGCAAAATCGGGGATAATGCGATCTACAGGCTTCACCATCAGATGAACATCAATGGGAGCGGTAATGCCATAATCGCGCAGTGCCTGACAGACCATCGGGCCAATTGTCAGGTTTGGTACGTAATGGTTATCCATAACGTCAAAATGCACAACATCAGCACCGGCAGCCAGCACCTTTGCGGTATCTTCACCCAGACGGGCGAAATCTGCAGATAGAATGGATGGGGCAATCAGAAAATCTTTCTTCATTATTCTCTTCTCCAATTCATTGTTTATCCCCGTTATTTCAGGGGCAGGAAACCTCAATCACTTCTGGCAGTATAACGCCAAAAGTTCATCAACTTTACTGCGGGCAAGAATATTTCTACTTATTGTCCGGCGGGCTTTAACAATGTAAAGGGAAGCATGATTATACCATTCACGTGTCATCGGCGTGTCATGGTTGGATATGAGCACCGGAATACCATGTTGAGACGAAAGATTATAGGCAAGTCGCGCCAGATTTTCTTGGTCTGTCAGGTTAAAACTATTTGTATGGTAGGCTGTAAAATTTGCGGTTGCTGAAAGAGGAGCATATGGCGGGTCGCAGTAAACCACTGAACCTTTTGGGACATTAGTTAATGCAACTTCATAATGCTGGCAGATAAAAGCAGCCTTCTTAGATTTTTCAGCGAACCAATACAGCTCATCTTCCGGAAAATAAGGTTTTTTATAGCGTCCGAAAGGAACATTAAACTCGCCGCGTAAATTATAGCGACACAGGCCGTTATAGCAGTGACGGTTAAGATACAGAAACAACACGCTGCGATGGAATGGATCTTTGCTTTTGTTGAACTCTTCTCTCAGGCGATAGAAGGTTTCAGACGTATTGTATGCTGGTGAAAATAAGGGACGGACATGATCAATAAACTCATCCGCACGAAATTTTACCGTATCGTACAGATTGATCAGATCACTATTGATATCTGATAAGAGATAAGAATCATAATCGGTATTCAGGAATACCGAGCCTGCGCCAACAAATGGCTCAACTAAGCGATCGCCCTCTGGCAGATGACGTTTAATATCATCCACCAAGGGGTATTTTCCACCGGCCCATTTTAAGAAAGCGCGTTTTTTTTTCATGCCGTCAATAAAGTATTCAATAATTTCAGAGTCGCAGATTGTACTCTGTTTAGGACAGCATATCAGCGCCTAATCAAAATAGTTTTATTTTTTCAGATCTTGATGAACCTGTTGTAGTTTTCTTACCCAGGGTTTTTGTGTCCGAACGTCTACAGGGAGTGAGGCAATCGCTTTTTTGGCGTCAGAAGCGGAATTGTAGCTACCGTAGATCAAAATAAACCATGTCTTATCATTACGTTTAGTTTCATAAACTTTGTAATGGGAAAGGTTATTCTTTTTCGCAAAAGCAATCAAGGTATCCGGGCGACTGGCGCTGCTTAACTGGAGTGTAAACCGATTTGCCGGTACTTTGAGTAGGTCTTCACCGATACTTGCAGTACTTTGCTTATTTGTCTGATGGTCAGTCGTTGCGGGTTTTGTGGCGACCTTATGTTGTTTTTCGGTTTTTTGCTGTTCAACCGGTGTTACTGTCGTCTGCTTTACACGGCTCTGTTGTGGTGCCGGTTGTGAGGACGGCTGGTTTTCCTGTTCCGTATTTTTTTGTACCGCATTGTTGATATTGCTCTGTTGCTGATTCAAAGCATCAGAAATATCACCGGGTAATTCGATACGTTGGTTGTAGCCTCCTGTTCCGCTGGTCGGGGAAAGGTTCTGGCTAGGGGTACTGCTGATTGGCGGCATGCCGATTTCATGCGGATGGTCAGTGGCAGAAGTTGCAGATGTGGATGGTGCTTCCTGTGTGCTATTTTGCTCATTGTCGGAAGATGATGAAGTGCCGGATAGATTAATACTTTTCTCGACTGAATTTGATGACTGCTGCTTTTCATGTTCTGTTGGCGATTTCAGGGCAGAACTGATAGCGATAATGAGCAGTAGAAGAACAAGGATACCGGCTCCAATCATCATTTGTTGACGGGATATTGCCAGTTTTGGATTCTGCTTCTGAGGGCGTGATCGCTGAGGAGGACGATCAGATGTATCGGGTTTAAACTCGTTTTCTGTTTTTTGTTTATTTTCTGATTTTAATTCGTCCATATGCCCTCCCAGCTGAGATAATACTGCCAATTGCTATGTGACTAATAATAGAATTATAGGTTTGGCGACCTGACCTAACTGAAGCTGTTCACATTATACCCATTATTTGAAAAATCTATCGGATATATCTATCAATGTAGCTATTTTATAGCAAACAGCCAGAAAATTAGGGATCATTCACGACAACGTCGGATGGCATTTAATATGACATCGGTGCTGATATCAGAACGAAGTTCTGCTTTCCCGATAGCTGTGGGTAATACCAGCCGAAGCTTGCCCGCAGTGACTTTTTTATCGCGCATCATATGAGGTAAATAATTTTCAGGAGGCATTTCTGACGGGCCATGTACAGGCAGTTTTGCTCTTTCCAGCAGGCTGATAATGCGCTGTGTATCCTGACCGGAGAATGAGCCAACAAGTTCAGAAGCCCGTGCAGCCATGACCATCCCTGCTGCGACTGCTTGCCCGTGCAGCCAGACTCCGTATCCCATTTCAGCTTCAATCGCATGCCCGAAAGTATGGCCGAGATTTAATAAAGCCCGCATACCTGAGCGTTCATGCTCATCGGCTGCAACAACAAGGGCTTTCAGCTCACAGCAACGACGAATGCAGTAAGCCATAGCCTGATGATCGAGATCCAATAATTTTTCGATATTGCCTTCAAGCCAGTCGAAAAATTCACTGTCCAGAATCACGCCATATTTGATCACTTCAGCCAGCCCTGCATACAGCTCTTGGGCTGGCAGGGTATTTAAGCAGTTGAGATCAATGACCACAGAGGCGGGCTGGTAAAACGCCCCAATCATGTTTTTTCCGAGGGGGTGGTTGACTCCGGTTTTTCCACCAACAGAAGAGTCAACCTGAGAAAGTAGAGTGGTGGGCACCTGAATGAAACGGGTGCCGCGCTGATAGCTGGCAGCAGCAAACCCCGTCATATCACCGATGACACCACCACCGAGAGCGATAAGCGTTGTGTCCCGAGCATGATTATTTTCCAGTAAGGCCGAAAATATATCATTGAGCACAAAAAGTGATTTGTATTGTTCACCGTCAGGTAAGATAACTTCATTCACCCGAAGGCCCATATTCAGCAATGTGGATTTCACCTGTTCAAGATACAGGGGAGCCAGTGTTTCATTGGTCACTATCATGACCTGCTGACCAGATTGCAGGGGCCTGAATGCTTCACTGCTCGAAAACAGCCCTTGGGCGATGGTAATTGGATAGCTTCTTTCACCTAACGTAACAATCACTTGTTCCATATCAGCTTTCGCCTTATTTTTTGCAACGGATTGAATCCGCGGAAATTAATTTTTTTCCAATAATTCAATAATTTGATTAGCTACAACTTTGGCGCTTTGCTCATCTGTACGTATTGTCAGGTCAGCAATTTCCTCATACAGAGGATTGCGCTCATCAGCCAGATTTTCTAAAACTTCACGTGCTGGTGCATCAACTTGAAGTAAAGGGCGTTTTTTGTCGCGCTGGGTACGAGCTAACTGTTTTTCGATAGTTGTTTCTAAATAGACGACAACACCACGGGCAGACAGACGATTGCGGGTTTCTTTTGACTTAACAGAACCCCCCCCAGTTGCCAATACAATGCCTTGTTTCTCAGTCAGTTCGTTAATTATTTTTTCTTCGCGTTCACGGAAGCCTTCTTCGCCTTCCACATCGAATACCCAGCCCACGTCAGCTCCGGTACGTCGCTCAATTTCTTGATCGGAGTCGTAAAACTCCATATTGAGTTGCTGAGCTAACTGACGACCAATAGTGCTTTTGCCGGCACCCATAGGCCCAACCAGAAAGATATTGCGTTTCTCTGCCATGTTTTTGGTATTACTAAGACTATTTGTTAATGATAACCCGCCCCGCCAATCAGATTAGCCGCGGGACCTAAACTGAAACCTCATGAGTGAAATGTGAGATCAGATGGAAAAATTATCTCAGCACATCAGCCTATATTGCAACTATATAAATCAGCACGAACCGATTGAATCGGGTTCATGCTTTTTTTCTGGCTGACTGTAACCCTACCCATGAATATTTTGGTAGGCTTTTGCTGGTAATGAGAGACCTGCTCACTCAATTAGATAATCCTTGTATGCTAAATTGCCCTCAGCGTCAAATCCATAAACAGGTCAGACCAAGGAAAATGGCTGATAATCGGGCGATAAAATCACATATGCTGCATTTAACCAACTGATAAATATATCTATATTTTAATGTGATTAAATATCAGTCAATTGAGGTGTAATAAAAATTACGAGCTCCCTTCGGCTATGTCGTTCTCCCTGTTGGTTAAATAATGCTCCCAATATAGGAATTTCTGACAAGTAGGGCACTTTTTGCAGACTGGCGCCTTTTTTCTGTTGAAAAATACCGCCCAAAATAAGCGTTTCACCATTTCTAACGGTAACTTGTGTCATTATTTCTTGTTTATCAATCGCCAGATTTTCATTTCCGCCCTGATTAATGGGAAGGCCGGGCGCATTCTGGCTGATCTTGAGTATTAACCGGATTTTTCCGTTTTTTAAAATGTGTGGAGTGACCTCCATTCCCAATACGGCCTCTTTAAACTGAATCGTTGTTTTATCCTTATTTTGTACGATATAAGGAATATCAGAACCCTGTTTGATACTGGCAGGTTGCTGATGTGAGGCTGTCAGTCGTGGGCTGGCAATGATATCCAGTTGATTTTCTTGTTCTAATGCACTGAGTTCCATTTCCAGCAGAGTGGCATGGATACGGGCTGCATTTAGCACTAAACGATGGCTCTGGCTACCTGCAGGCTGATGCAGGTTCAGTCGGTTAAACCCCAGTGCCCGATTTAGTGGATCGGCGGTCATGCCCCAGTGAATACCTAATTCATGCAATGCTTCTCTACTGCTGGTGACAATATGCGCTGTAATTTGTACTTGTTGTTGTGGAGTGTCCACTTCTTTCAGCCAGTTTTTGATGCGAGTAATAGCATCAAATTTATCTTCTAATATCAGGCTGTTTGTTAAAGCATCATGTTCTACTTTTCCCCATTTTGTCAGCAACGCTGGGGTATTTTTTTGCAATTGTTCTGTTATTTTTCCTGCATCAGCGTATTGCAGGGTAATAACCTGATATTCGATTTCCTGATCATCCTGTTCTGACTGATGGAACTCCGTTGCTTCATCTGCCGTATTTTCATTGATAGGGTCGTGTGGCGGCTGGAAAGGATCTCTGACATTTATGGAAAAAGCCGTTTCTTCCGGTTCAGTATCTTCAGCACAACTGAAAAAGGATAAAAACAGGAGAGCCAGTAAGGTGTAAACACAATTCTTCATTGCTGCTTTTCCTCATAATTTATATTTTCCTCATGACTCATATCTGCCAGTACCATGCGGACGGTCAGGCTATTATCGGCGGGGGTGATTGTGAGGTGTTTAATCAGCAATAATGGCCGCAACTGCTGAATTTCACTCAGAAAGCGGAGTAATTGCTCATAGGTCAGTGACAATATGATATGCCATAAAACCTGATGACCTTCTTTGTGGCTTTTCCATTCCATCAGTTGGCTGCCGGAACGGGTTAAAGGCTGGTGGAGGCGTTTAAGTACCGTAGCTTTCGGGGATGATATCATGTGGCTATTTGAGTCGAGATTAGCGGTTATCTGTTGGATCTGCTGATGGAGTTCGGTTAAGTCCGGTAGTTCGGAAAAACGGGTTTGAGATAATGTAATATCATTTTTCTGTTCTGCCATTTTGGAGCGAAAAGAATGAATGGCATCTTTATTTTCCTGCCAGACAAAAAAATAGAACCCCAAAATAAGAGGAACGATCACCAATTGCTGTAATAAAAATAATTGCCATGCAGGGCGAAATAACCACACCAGATAATTATTTTTCATTACTGTTCCCCATCAACCACTCAGCATCAATGGTAAATACCCGGAGATAGTCTTCAGATGTCGTTGTCATTTTTTTCAATTGGACATTGATAAGTGAAATATTGCCTGTCAGGTTATCCAATAAATCAGAAACATCTTCATAACTCTGGCTATTAGCAGCAAAAACTAATTGGCCGGAATCATCGCTGAATGTGGTTAGCCAGCTTTTTTCCGGTAATAAGTGAGGAAGCTGGCGAAATAGCTGTAAATATCGCTGGTTCTGCTCCATGAATAACTTTTTTTTCCTTAATTGTTGAGCCAGTTGTTGTTGCTGATGAACAGCCTGCTCTGTTTCACTGATAGTTTGTTTTAATTGCGCAAGTTGGTAGTTATTTTCAGTAAATTGGTTTTGATATTGTCCAATTTGTTGTTTTTGCTCTATTGAAATGATTACCAGAGCGGCAATCCACAGGAACAGTTGCAACCCGAGGAACAGCCCCCATTTATGACTCCGACGTTTAAGTCTTGCCTGTCGCCAGGGTAGAAAATTCACCTGATGCATCATTGGTCATCCGGTCGTAGTGCTAATCCTGCCGCTATCATGAAAGCACCGATGTTTTCCGGTATTGGGGGCTGGTAATGGCAAAATGCTGACAGTAGGTGCCAGACCTGAACGGATCCTGCTGGCGAGGCCTGCTGCTTTATGGGAGTAAGGCTGGTGGGTTGTTCATCACTGTAATAAATCGGGTAATTTTCCCTGTCCGGAGTAATGGGGAGCTGGTTAATGACCTGTGTCAGACTGGCATGAGACTGAGTTGATACCAGCCCATAACTGAAAGGCAGGCTCGCCGGGGCCAGCCATAACCAGTCAGTTTTGCGTTGATGAACCAGCCAGCTGTTACCGGGTATTCCGGCAAATTCGGCTACATAGCGTAATGCGCAGGGGGCAATATCGATGGCATCGGGTGATAAACCGACTTCTGCGAGCAGGCTGAGCCAGAAATTAAGGTCTTTTTGGCGGGTAGCACTTATACAGATTTGTTGCCCATGTACCCGATAATCGAGAGCCAGATCAGTGGTAGGGAATTGCTTTTCGGCATTAGCACGGACAAACCAACCGAGTTCCGGCTCCTGTAATGAGATGTGCTGAGGCAGAGGAATTTGTTTCTGTAATGTTTGTTGAACAGGTAGTGCCAGCCTTAATTTAACCTTGTTAGGTAATATTTGCCGCCACTGCGTTAAAATTTTGCGTAATTTTTCTGGGTACTGTAACCATCCCCCTGAGATAGGGGTGTTTGGTACCTTATTTAATAAGGGAGTTTCACCAAATGACGGTGTTTCATTAAATAAAGAGTAGTGCCAGCAGTGCCGGAATTGCCAGCCGTGACGGCGTTTAGTGGCGGCAAGCGCACGAATGTAATGATTATGGATATCCAGGCCGATATACCATTTAGCTGGGTACATATAGTGATTTCCTTATCAGTGATTAGTAATTAATGAAAGGTCATATTCATCGTGTTGTATAGCCTTTATACTACGTACTAATCGTTTATAAACTGCCTCATTAACATGGCGTGAGAAATTTCAGGTGAAGTTCATAAAGTATTTTTTGATCCTTGTCGTTTTTTGCATTTTTCTGGGAACTGCCTCGATTTTTGGTTTGTACAAATATATCGAGCCACAGTTACCTGATGTCGCGACGTTAAAGGATGTCCGATTACAGATACCGATGCAGGTGTTCAGTGCTGATGGCGAACTCATCGCTCAATATGGCGAAAAACGCCGTATACCGCTTACCCTATCCGAAATGCCTCCGTTGTTGGTAAAAGCCTTTATTGCCACAGAGGATAGCCGTTTTTATGAACACCACGGTGTTGATCCGATAGGTATTATTCGTGCTGCTTCCATTATGATGACTTCGGGGCACGCTTCTCAGGGAGCGAGTACCATCACACAGCAGCTTGCGAGAAACTTTTTTCTTACCCCGGAAAAGACTTTGATTCGTAAGGCGAAAGAAGTATTTCTGGCGATTAGAATTGAGCAGATGTTAACCAAGGATGAAATTCTTGAGCTGTATCTTAATAAGATACATCTTGGTTATCGTGCGTATGGTGTCGGTGCTGCAGCGCATGTTTATTTCGGCAAAAACGTGAATGAGTTGACACTAAGTGAAATGGCGATGATTGCCGGATTGCCTAAAGCCCCTTCAACTTTAAACCCGCTGTATTCTTATGAGCGCGCGACTAATCGCCGTAATGTGGTGCTGGGGCGTATGCTGGAAGAGGGCTACATTACTCAGCAGCAGTATTATCAGGCCAGAAGTGAGAAATTAGTTGCCAGTTACCACACCCCGCAGATTGCGTTTTCTGCACCTTATCTGACTGAAATGGTCAGACAGGATCTGATAAACCGTTATGGTGAGAATGCGTATACGGATGGTTATAAGGTCTATACCACGGTGACACGCAAAATCCAGCTGGCTGCCGTCGATGCCGTTCGTACTAATGTGATTGACTATGATATGCGTCATGGCTATCGCGGTGCTCAGGATGTGTTATGGAAGCCAGGCCAGCTTTCATGGAACAAGTTTAAGATTATCGATAAGCTGAAAGCCTTACCGAAATATGGCCCTTTGTTGCCTGCGGTTGTCATGAAATCTAATGCTAATCAGGCTGAAGTGATGCTGACAGATGGCAGCAGAATTGAGCTGACTATGGCGGGAGTCCGCTGGGCACGTCAGTTCAAAACTGACAGCCTGCAAGGACCGGCACCACAGAGTGTGAATAGCGTCATTCGGGCTGGTGAGCAGATCTGGGTCAGAAAGGTCAATAACGTCTGGTGGCTGGCTCAATTGCCGGAAGTGAATGCGGCGTTGATCTCCATTAACCCAATAAATGGTGCGGTAGAAGCGTTGGTTGGAGGTTTCAATTTTGAATTAAGCCAATTTAACCGGGTGACTCAATCATTGCGTCAGGTTGGCTCCAATATCAAGCCATTCCTGTATACCGCTGCGATGGATAAAGGGCTGACGCTGGCATCATTGCTGAATGATGCACCTATCAGCCGTTGGGATGCTGGTGCAGGTACTGACTGGCGCCCGAAAAACTCGCCTCCGACCTATGATGGCCCGGTTCGTTTGCGTCAGGGACTGGGGCAGTCCAAGAACGTGGTGATGGTACGTGCTATGCGTGCGATGGGTGTCGATTATGCGGCTGACTATCTGAAACGCTTTGGCTTACCGGGAGAGAATGTTGTTCGTACAGAATCACTGGCGCTGGGCTCACCTTCTTTCACACCAATGCAGTTAGTACGCGGCTATGCAGTGATGGCGAACGGTGGCTATCTGGTTGATCCTTACTTCATTAACAAAATTGAAAATGATGAAGGAAAAGTTCTGTACGAAGCGAAACCTAAGGTTGCCTGCCCACAATGTACTGATATTCCGGTGATCTACGGGGATACAACACGCTCTATTGAGCTGTCTGAAGATTCGATTGAGAACGTAGCTCATTCCGATGTTTCCCAAAACCCAGTGTTACTACCACAGCCGGATCTGGAAAGTGTCGCGCCTAATCTGTACGTTGATGATCAGCAATATGCTCCGCATGTTATCAGCACGCCACTGGCATTTTTAATCCATGATGCCCTGAAAACCAACATCTTTGGTGAACCGGGCTGGATGGGAACGGGTTGGCGCGCCGCCCGCGATTTGAAACGTCGTGATATTGGCGGTAAAACCGGGACAACCAATAGCTCGAAAGATGCATGGTTCTCTGGTTATGGGCCGGATATGGTGGCAACAGTCTGGATTGGTTTTGATGAGCACAGCAGAAGTCTGGGACGTACTCCGGCTCTGAAAGGAGAAGGTGGAGCGAAAACGGCTCAGCCAATCTGGGATGACTTCATGAAAATGGCATTAGAAGGAGTGCCTGAAAAACTGATGGAGGCTCCTCAAGGCATTGTGTCTGTCACGATTGATCGGGCTACGGGTAAGCTCTCTAGCGGTGGAAAAAATACCCGTGCAGAATATTTTATTGAGGGCACTCAACCGACAGAATATTCCGTACCAGAAGCGGGTACGACTGTCATCGAGAATGGTGAAAGCCAAGAACTGTTCTGATCAGTTTTAGATGCCTGTATTGCAGGTATTAAACCGAGATAAAAAGGCTCTGTCAGTTTCCTGACGGAGCCTTTTGTTATAGGTTATTTATTAATTTTTATAGCATAACGGCTATTTATTCATTTTATCTTTCACAGCTTTTGCGAATGGTTTACCGCCATCCACAGCGGTGTAGTGAATATGAATATTGATATCTTTTAACCGCCACACAGGTACGAGCCCCGGATAATAAAATATGTTATCGATTACATCCTGATCAGGGAACTCAAGTGTCCAGGTGGAAATAGCGCCTGTACCTTCGAACGGCAGATAACGGTCATCATCAAACATCAGGGTATATAGCCAATTTTCTTTCGCCACACTGCCATCATCATCACTCAAAGAAGAAAGAGCGATTTGCTGTTGAGCGCGCAGATTATTAACCACATTTTTGCTGTTACCTGCTTTCCTGTTTGGATCATAGAGCCAATTAACTCCGTCCATATCCGGATGTGTTAAGGTAGAACTACTGGTCTGGGTCAGGATCGCACTAATCTCTGATGACAGGACAGAGCCAAGATTCAGAGTATCCAGAGAGATTGAAACGGAAATCCGTTTAATCTGACGCAGATAATGGCCGGGATAATTGTCATCAAACAGTTTTGAATTCAGGGTAAAGCTGATGGATTGTTTATTATCGATCTGTTTTCTTAACCCGCCGCTCGTCAGTAATGAACTGAGGGAGACCGTTTTCTTAATATTCAGACGGCGCTCATTGCGCTGTAGCCATGCGTTTTCCATTTGCAGCAGATCCAGCTGTAATGATTCCCCGGCCAGTAGCCCACGATAAGAGTCGTTCCATGCAGAGGTCTTGATAAAGCCTTGGCGCTTGTAATCTCCGACTTCATAGCGCCAGCTACTTTCTGCCATCAGGCACATGGAGAGAACTGCGTCATAAGCCGGAGCATACAGGGCAGCCAGACGCCCCATCAGCCATTGGTAGGTGGGAACGATCAAAAATCCGCTGGTCATAAATTCATATAGCTCACGGGCTGCGGATTGTTGAGCCTGAGCTTCCCGCAGAGCTGTATTAGCACTTTTGATGAGTAATTCCTGTTCTTGTAACTGACTCTCGATGATATTGATTTCACTTTGAGCCTGTTTATATTCAATTTCCCATTCTTGACGGCGACGTTCGTAGTCTGCGCTGTCCTGAAGCCTGTCAGCCGTAAGAGCTAATACACTGGAAATCAATTCAGAAATGATGGCTGCATTTTTAATCGGAGCGGCGTATTTTCCTCCACCAACAGCCAGACCAAAAATATTAGGAACAACTTCCAGTGCGGCACCAGCGGCATAAAAAGGAGATGCTGCTGCTTTGACTGCTTCTGCTGATGTTTTTATTGCCAGCGCGGATGTTTCCAGAGCAGAAAGATTTTCTTCATATAGATTGTGGTAATGTTCATGCCTTTCTTGCGCCATCTTTTTACTCTCTTCCAGAGTCGCTTTACCCAGTTTGGCAATCTGAACGGCTTCCTGTTGTAGTTCAATGGCAAAAGCAGATAATCTGAGAACGTGTGATTGTTCCAGCACTTTTTGCTCTATATTAATTTTGCTTTCAATCGCCTGAAATAATCGGTGTCCCATTTCAGTGAGTTGCTTCACGGCTTCACTAGCACGTCTTAGCATAATGGGGAAGCGATATGACGGGACTTGTTGCTGTAGATTGCTTGGTAAATTGTTGGCATACGCTGAGTTTCTTAGTGCTAGACTATTCGAATCTGCAATACTGGAATAAAGAGGTAAAGGCTGTATTTTTCCGTCCAGAGTCAAGCCGTGACGCAGGTTGTGGAGTCTATTTTCCAGTGTTTTTTGAGCGTTAATTAATTGGTTATTAAAGGGTGATTTAAATAAGCTATTAACGAGTGATATTTGGGGTTTAAAGGAAGTTTTAATCTCTTCAAGAGTCATCGGATGCCAGTGAGTTGCATCCAGACCTTCCGGTAATGTGCCAAGTAGTAATAGTGCTTGTTGATAACATAATCCTGCTTCGTTGAGGCTATCTCTTGTCAACTGCCGATACAGGTTATCCCCTTCTTGTATCCAGAGCCTGATTAGAAAGTGAAATAATGCTTTCTGGTAATAAATAGGCAGGCTATAAGCAATCGTATCAGGATCATAGTTTCTTATTTGAGGTAAATTACTGCCGGGTTCTATTATGGGACGAGAATTCCACATTCTGATAGTCCCATAAGGATTAAATAGATATTTGAGCAACCAATAACGGGCATCATAGAAGCGCTGTTCTTCACTAAGCCGCGATGAGACCAAAAAAGGCATATGAAAAAATAACTCCCAGAAATAGAGTCCGTTGGCTCCGTGAAAGTCAACTTTTACTGGAGGATGTGTATCATCCAGTTCAGGTTCAGATAAAGATTGAGTATCCCATGCCAGAACTCGATCGATGGATTGGGTGGCTCGAGCAACTAATTGTTTACCAAAGAGAGTATTTAAACGGATAGCATTAAAACTAAAGTTCAGACTCTGCATATCTAAATATTGAGCTTGTTTGTCAGTCCGGCGTAATGTAATTGAAGATACCTTATCGATATCTGTTACAGTTAATTGATATTCATTAGAAATTTCTCCTGTATGCAAAGTATAAATACCATTACCGTATGGGCTATACTTATCCGTTATTTGTACCTCTAGCGTGGAAGAGAATGTAAAATTATATTGCTCTTCTTCTGAAATAAGATCAAAGATAATTTCACCAGTGGATGCCTTACCATTTAGTTTGTTTTTTTTCTTAGTTAATTCTTTGTGATAAGGCTTATTAAGTTTTAGAGTTAATTCTGTTTCTGTGTTTCTCCATCTATTGCCGATTGAAATATTTATTCCTGATAAATAAGATTCTTTTTCAGTCAAAATAGATATTTTTTTGTCAATATTGTCACTCCATTGAGTGCTTTTTTGATATGTTGATTCATTTATCCATTTAAAGTTAACGCTTTTTGTTATTTTTTTGTTTGTCCACTCGCTAGATGATATCTTAAATAATTCAATTTGATTATATAGAATAGAGTACGTGTTCTCTGGTTCTTTTTCTCCCAGCCATTCAAAATTAAATGTTTTTATACTGTTATCACTTGCTGGAATTTGTACTTTAATGTGCATATCATTATTGTGAATTTCTGTGTTAACTTCTTTAGAGGGGAGTGATGACGTATTGTTTATATCAACTTTCACCCAATTCCTAGTGCCCATATCTATAGGGTTTTGTTTAATCAATGTATTAAAACCATTCAGAATGATTTTCGTTCCATCCTCGTTAAGTTTGGCTTTTAATAACAAGTTAGTATAGAGGTTATTTTCAGCAGGTTTTAATATGATAAATTTTTGCGTACCCGCATAATGGTGCTGTAATGTATCAGGATTCTTGAAGATTTTATGCCAAGTATTAATGAGGTTTATTTCACCATCTTCATCGAGAGTTTTTTTATCTACCAGTAGTAAATCGCGTAACTCAAGGTAGTAATCTGTATTTTTCTTCCAAATGCTGGTATCTGTTTTTGTTGAATCATATAACAAGACTCCCATCCACGGATCATCTTCACGCTGTACATCTACCATTGCAATCAATGCTGGTTTGTATTTTTCATCTTTCAGGTAAGGATTATCCTTATCAAGAATTCGCTTACCGTCTTTGGTCGGATATTCACCATTAGAGTCTGTACCATCCAGACGGAATAACATATTAGGTGCGCTCCATTCACCGTTGCTTTGCTTGAAGGTAAATTTCACATTGATGGCACGGTAATCCGTTGGTTTTTGATCAACTCCCATCAATGGAGTGGCTTCACGTTCAACCCAGATGGCATATTGACGACCAGAAATAACAATTGGCCGGATTGCCAGTAAGGTTCCTGATAGCGAAAGAGTGATTTTTTCCCATTCACGCCAAGCTAGTGGGCTAATGACGTTATTGCTGTCACGTAGGCTGATATCAAGTGATCGCCAGTAATATTCCACTGGTTCAGCATTATTTTTGCCAATAAAATGATAGCTATCACTCGCTGGATCTGTACCGTTGATATAACCACTAATTAATTGTAAGTTACTGATTCGTTCAAATTCTGTCAGGTAACGTAGGATAGCGGTTTGGATCATGTCGTTATTTAAACGAGACTGGCCTAAATCATTTTCCAAATCGGTAAATGCGCGGGTTTTACGTAGCCTACGGGCTGGGTCAATAAAGTTTTCCGGGAAGTTGTTTTGTCTCTGTAAAACTTGCCAGTGACTGTATTGGCTCAGATACCGATTCCAGTTTTCAACACGTTCATCTGAAATAGTTTGCACACCATAGCCTATTTCCATACAGGAAAAGAGACGGAACAAATAGCGTTGCAGACTGGCGATAGCGAAAGCTACCCGGCTGGTATCAACTTCTGCGGCTACCTGTATATCAGTCAGAAAATAGTTTGAAAGGTCTTCAATGGTGACGATATCTGACAATGAATCATCAGAAGGTGCCCAGCGTCGTAAAAGGTAATCTACCAGTGCATCACGCCAGAGTTCATTGAGTAAACCTTCCGGTTGGGATTGATCTTTGGGATTAATAGCGGCAAATAAAGCACTACTGACTTGATGCCAGTGATCATAACTGGATGTGGTGCTCAGTTTAGCCACATCTAATAATGGCTGAACTGACATTTCGCTTTTCTCTGCTAGTGCTTTTAGCCGCATCACGTTACTGATGCCGACAATGTTTTGTGCCACTTTCGGCGCAAAGTATTGTGTTACGCGAAGGATTTCTTTATCTGACCAGCCTATTAATTCAGCCAGATTTGCGGCTGCCTGCTCTGAGGTCCAGACGTTTGTAGCAGGTGGGTTCTGACCGATTTGGTTGGCCTGACGCAGATAATAAATAACATCGTCTTCTGTTTTATTCTCAGGTAATAAACTCAGCCAATCACTATAGCGGCTCAGGCGATGGAGGAAGGTCAGATCAAGGGCGCGGAGTTTGCCATCTTTTTGCAGTTTGAACCAATCCGGATGGTCAATCAGGGTTTCTATGCTTTTTTCTGTCAGTTTGAATATATTGCAAATCGCGGCGTAACGGTTGAGATCGTACCATGCAGCAACAGCTTTATCTTTGCGTTGTTGATCACCTAAATTGCGGGACAGTGCTATGGTATTACGCAGAAAATCAGCTTGTTTGTTGTTTGTCCAGCGTAATAGCGGTAGGGAAAGTGTATTATCAATGCCAAATACATGATTAACGGCGTTAATAATGAGATCTTGCTGAGCAATAAACGCATTGGTCAGTAACGTTACCAGATTTTGCGTCCAGATATCCCCCTGTTGTTTCCATGCGGCTTCCTGAGCCAGATCTTTGAGTATTTTATTCACTTCATTGAACAGGGCTTTTTCGCTCTCGCCGCTAGTTGAAATTACACTGTCTAGAATAATACCGAATTGTGTATCCACCAGTTTGGCGAGCGCAGTCATCCAAATGACGGATGTGTTTTTTGCCTGAAACCCCTGCATGGCAGAAGCGATTTTATCTTCACTCAGTAAGGCATCGTTTGCACTGGGAATAACGGATCTGATTTTTTTAATCCAATCAATATTTTCAATATCAGCAGAGGTATTGCTGCCGGACTGATAAGGCATCAGTAATAGGTTAAGGGACAAGGGAGATAGATTATGCTGCTTAATCCATTGCGTGGCATTCATGACAGCGATAAGTACATCGAGAATATCAATGGCTTTAGCGTCTTTAGCTAATATCGGAATACCTGCCAGTTGTTGCAGATAGTTCGGATTATCGCGGTTCAATAGCAACAATAGCCCCAGACCTTCTTTCACTGACATGCGCAATATGCGGGGTATGGCAACCAGACGATACAGGGCGGAAACAACATCCAGCGAACGTTTGGGCTTGCTCAGGTTCTGTGCCTGCATAACGAAAGAAAGTAATATCTGGCAGGTTGCATCATCAATATTCAACCCCCGGCATAACTGGTTGATAGTCAGTGCATCGATGCCTTCGGTCGCGGCGGGATCAAATTCTTTATCATCCAGAACCAGCACAAATGAAGAAGATGCCTGTTGTGACAATCCCGGCGCATTGAAAAGCTGATCAAAGAAAGAGAGTTTGTTCTCAAGAGAGTAGGGAGTTACTTGGCCGATAAAAGCGGCAAATTGCTCCGCGGTGACGTTATATTCCTGCTGAAAATGCAGAAATACTCCCAACGTGCGCAGAGTTGCTTCTGTTATTAAAAACTCAGTCTGTTTTTCTGCTTTACTGGCTGTTGCCAATAATAGATCTAGATCTTCATAGCTGAGTTTTAATGCTTTCTGGATATGAAGAAAACGCTGGATACGGTCAAAGTTATCGTTACTGGCTTCTTTAATCCGGATAACATCTTTTGCCGTGTCTTTATCTTTTGTTTTTTCCAGATAGAGAGCGGGGGCTTTACCTGCGTTGATATAGGAAGCGGCATAGTTGGCCCCGGAGGGAAATTGTTTATCCGCATTATCCGGTTTCGTGACGTTACCGGAGTAGGTGACGATACTGTGAGTCTTGGTTTCTTCGGCTATTCCGTTAACCGCAAGCAACGATTCCGCTTCCTGAGACGTCAGGCCGGTTTGTTGAGTGAATCTGGTAAGACGCTCCAGAGATCCTGCGGCTTTGGCTGTATCTCCTTTGATACCGTAATATTTTTCGAAGAAATCTTTCTGGCTGCTTTGTGATTTTTCCAGCAATAATGCCTGAAGTTTTGGTGCCAGTGTGCTGCTTATCATCATTGCTGTTTGCAGCGAGTCAGCACTCAGATTGTCATCGATAAAATTGGGATACTTGCTGTCTGCCCGTTGGATCAAATCCAGTAATGGGATCTCTTTTTTTGCTAATACGGTTGTCGTTTGCTTGAGCGGAAAGTGGAATGGCAACGAAAGCGGGTAATGAATATCAGCCAGAGAATGGGTCAAAGGCTGGTTATTATTGATATGAGTTTTGACTTTTTCGGCCAGAGCTTCAATGACGAGTGGTAACAGGCTACTGGTCTGATTGAGGTTAGTGCTATCGAGCAATAATTTTTCGATATCAGCCCGCCGTTGGCTGAGAAAACGGGCACTTTCTTTGTCTGCATCTTTTTCAAACATCTGAATCTGTTGGTACAGCTCAACCAGATAGGCTAACGGCCCGTCATTGGCTTCGGGTAAACCCGGAAAACAATAAAGATCCTGATTATCGTTAAAGAGTGTCTTATAACTAATCTGTGAATTTATATTATTTGCCATACATGATTACCTTTGAAATAGAAATTCGATTAAAAGAAAACAGCACTTCTATTCTTCGTAACACCTTTCTCATAACATTAAGTTATGTTTCTGGCGCTATTAAAACGGTTACACTATGGCCTGTTATTGTGAGCTATCCAGCCTAAAATATATTTCGGATCTGATCGTTTATTAAAAAGTTATTTTATTTCAATGGGATTTTTAAAATTGAGTTTATTAAATGAATCATAAAGGGATTGTCAGAGGAATATCGCGATTGCGGGTATTAATTTTTAAATAATAATAAATATGTTTATTTGTTATTTTTAATAAAGTGAATTCTTTTGTGTATGCTCAGTATAGTGAAAAAATAGGTATTAAAGATAGTTGTCTCCAATACCCCTTTTTCATAAAGTTATATTATTAATTTCAATTATTCAGATAAGCCATCAGCGCTGCTGTAAATGTAGTCTTAACATGCTTCATTCAGATATCGTTGTGCAAAAAATAAAGCGCTGACATTTCTGGCTTCGTTGAAATCGGGGTGTTCCAGTAGTGACATCATGTCTGCTATCGGCCAGCGGATCTGTACCAGTGGTTCCGGTTCATCTCCTTCCAGATCTTCGGGGTATAAATCCTGTGCAATCACGATATTCATTTTGCTGGAAAAATAAGAAGGCGCCATCGTCAATTTTTTCAACAACTCCAGTTTTCTGGCACCTAATCCCACCTCTTCCTTTAATTCACGATTAGCCGCTTCAAGAATACTTTCCCCTGCATCAATCGCGCCTTTAGGAAAACCCAATTCATATTGTTCAATACCGACGGCGTACTCACGTATCAGAAGTAAGTCATCACCAATTACCGGAATAATGAGAACCGCTTCATGATTGGCAGGTTTCATTCGTTCATAAATACGTCTGGCACCATTACTGAATTCAAGATCGACGGACTGGATGTTGAATAAACGAGAATGGGCAATATCATTTATATTCAATATTTTAGGCTTTTTCAGTTCAATCATGCTTGCCCCTGATGGTTGTTGCGTATTTAAACTTTGCTTTAATATGGCTGATTATGTTAGTAAATGATAGCGATTATCGCTTGTATGTATTTTTGTTATGGTCTTACTTTGCATAAAATGCTGTTTTTTGTGAATTGGTGTGAGAAAATTTATATAACATGTTGTAAATAAAATTAAAAATAGAAGTCGAGAATAGGAATAACCTGATTCTGCGGGTTTCTTTCGATTGTTATTTTGTCAGTTTCTTACCTGCTGTCATGGGCGTGGAGAACAAATGAGCTCACTGGTCATTATATTGGCTATTTTTATTATTAGCCTGACTATAATGGCTTCCTTTCTGACTTTCAGATGGAGGCGGTCTGATAACGCGCGTTATATGTCATTGAAGACTAACACAGTCAGTCGTAAGTTGAGTGCAGTCGAATTTCAGGTTATTGAATCTTATTTGAAAAATATCTTACCCCAGACGAAATTAGACAGAAGCTACGTATCCGGCTACCCGATATTTCCCATCAGGGATAATAACGTTTATACCATCAGCCATACTATCACCCGCTTTTCTGCTGTTTCCGGGGAAACGCAGCACTGGCGTTACTATCTCGATGAAACAGAAATCTATTTTCCAGCCTTGCTTGAACCTTTCGTTAATCAGCGAAATACAATCGATATTGTTGAAACTTCTTCAATTCCGCTGGTCATTGCGGTAAATGGTCACAGTCTGACAGACTATCAGCAAGACCTGCTGGTTACACCGAGTATCAAAAAAGCAGAGCACGCTTCAATTCAGAAAAACGGTAATTCGAATGCTAACCTGCTGTACCTGCGTAAAGAAACCCCGGAAGAGTATCGCCTGCGTCACTCAACAGGTATTCAGGAAGGTGTGCTGATGTGTGTTGGCTTATCGTTGTGGTTTCTGGCGCTTTTTGTTCCTTCTCCACTATTGCCGTGGCTGATGCTGGTTTCTGTGCTGTTTATTCTTGCCAGTTTCTGGCCGTTTTTCAGATTACCCTCTGCACGTAATTATTTGAATATAAGCTGCTTCAGCGGCATTCTGAAACGCTGGGGGGTATTCAGTGAATTTGAGCCGGAAAACAAGAAGAACATCTCTCTGGGAGGCGTTGATCTCATTTATCCTGTTCATTGGGAGCCGTATGTTGCGCATGAACTTGATAAAAATACTGATGTAGAAATGTACTCCAATGGCCATGTTGTCCGTCAGGGGCAGCATCTTTCATTGAATGAGGAGGAAAGGCTTTACCCTTATCAACGTTACCAGAAGAATCAGATGCTGGTGGTGTTTTCTATCTTAGCCATGCTTATACTGTATCTTTATCAGCCGGTTAGCCTATCGATGCGATTAAGTTTCGCGTGGCTGCATGGCAATAACACCACAGTCATTACTGATGCCGGTGAGTTATCGAATATACCACTGCGGGAAGGGGATGTACTGAGGGTTAAAGGTACGGGAATGTGTTACATGCCACCAAAATCAGGGACACTTTCTTCCCCGGATGATTTTTCTTTTTTACCGTTTGATTGCCTTGGTATCTATTGGAACAATGGCAGCTCATTACCTATTCCGGAATCGGAGATTATTAATAAAGCTTCGGCGTTACTGACAACAGTGAATGAGCAATTGCGTCCTATGGAGCATGCCCGGAAATATAATCCCGGCCTGAATGAAGTGATTACTAAATCGGGAATGATATTGCTCGACAATTTTCCTCAGATTATTTTGAAGACGAATGCGCTTTGCTTCAAGGAAGGCGATTGTAACCGGCTGAAAAATGCACTCGTCAATTTAAGTAATGCCAAAAGTTGGGATAATCTCCTAAGTCAGGCTGAAAAAGGGAAACTGAATGGAACTAAGGTTCTGCTACGTTCTGTCAGTGCGGATGCATTAGGAAAGTTAGTTGATTCCACTGCAGCTTCATTTGTCCAGCAGGAAACGGATAGATACAGTATTCTCCTGAACAGTCCTCCACCGGGGGGCGTTTTATTGATTAGTGATGAAAATCGTCCATTAGTTGAATATCCTATTTCATCGTTTGTTACTTATGATTCCAATGCATTGCAGCAATGGCATGAATTATTACGGCAGGCGGGAATGTTGACGCATGTACCATTTGAAACGAAAGGCATCGTCACGGCGTTATCGGAAGATGCAAATGGCACCCGCCATATAACGCTGCACAGTGAGCCTGATTCTATAACACTGATTCGTTATCTGGGTAGCTGCCTTTTTCTGGCGGTAATTATGGCGACGCTGATAGTCAATGGGATACTGGTTATCCAGAAAAAACAAAAAAACAGACAGCGTTTGCTGCGGATAAAACAGCACTACGATAGTTGCTTCAATGTGAAACAACCACCAATGAGTTAGCGATAACTCGGTGGGCTATGCTACCCTGAACCTGTTTTTTGTCATCTCCGATCAGGTATTGTTATTACACATTACCCGTTAATATTGAAACAGAACAATCAGAGAGAACAATCATGCCTAATTCAGACAACGATCAAGCTGTTCGCCTTGATAAGTGGCTGTGGGCAGCCCGTTTTTACAAAACCCGTTCCACTGCGCGTGACATGATTGATGGAGGAAAAGTCCATTATAATGGTCAGCGTGGAAAGCCGAGTAAACTGGTTGAGTTGAATGCTGTCATTAAACTGCGTCAGGGTAGTGATGAGAGAACAGTTACCGTTCTGGCCCTCAGCAGCCAAAGGCGTGGTGCTACAGAAGCCCAGCAGCTTTATCAGGAAACGGAAGAAAGCATTATTAAACGGGAAAAAATGGCGTTAGCCCGTAAAATGAATGCACTAACGATGCCACATCCTGATCGTCGCCCGGACAAGAAAGAGCGGCGTACACTGATTAAGTTCAAGAATACAAAATTAAATGAGTCGGGACATTCCTAACTAAATTCGAGTTGCTTCGCGTTGCCAGCAAAGCGGCGGCTTGAAAGATAAAGGGAATAACCGCCTCAGTGAAATGAGAGAGATTTATGATCAAGCATGACCAATTACACCGCTTTTTATTTGAAAGTCATTCTGTCAGGGGTGAACTTGTTACTGTCAGTGAGACTTACCAGCGGATGTTGGAAAATCACGATTTTCCTCAACCTGTACAGCAGTTGCTGGGTGAATTGTTGGTCGCAACCAGCCTGTTGACCGCGACCCTGAAATTCAACGGCGATATTACCGTACAAATTCAGGGCGACGGGCCAGTTAAGCTGGCGGTTATCAATGGTAATAACCAGCAACAAATGCGTGGTACTGCCCGTATTGATGGTGATATCAGTGCTGAAAGCAGCCTGCGTGATATGGTTGGTAATGGTTATATGGTCATTACAGTTACGCCAACAGAAGGTGAGCGCTATCAGGGTGTTGTAGCGCTGGAAGGAGAGACGCTGGTGGAATGTCTGGATGCTTATTTCAGGCAGTCAGAACAGTTACCAACCAGCTTGTTCATCCGCACAGGTGTACAGGATGGCAAAATGGCGGCGGGTGGTATGTTATTGCAGAGCTTGCCGAGCGCGCAAACCGGTGATGTTGATATGCTTGACCATCTGGTTCAGCTCACGACAACCATCAAAGGTGAAGAACTGTTTACACTGGATATCAAAGAAATTCTGTATCGTCTTTACCATGAAGAAGATGTCACCCTGTATGAACCTCAGCAGGTTGAATTCCGTTGTGGCTGTTCTCATCAACGCTGTGCCGATACTCTGGCAACTTTACCAGAAGAGGATCTGCAAGATATTCTGCATAAAGATGGCAAAATTGACATGGAATGTGAGTTCTGTGGAATGCATTATATTTTCGATGAAAAAGCGATTAATAAAATAAAAGAAGTGAAGCAATAATAATTATATTGATTGTATTTATGTATTGATTTTGGAGGGCGTATTTATACGCCCTTTTTATTATTAAAAATTTTTTGTTTCGTGTTCTGTGTCTCATATAACACTAAAAAAAATAATAAGTTTTCAATTTTTTGATAACAATCGCGGTTAATTAGTCATAATTATTTATTATTTCCGGCTGAGACAGAGATTAAATCTAACTGATCAGGAGCAATAAATGAGCGTTACAGGCGTTACTGCGCAGGAGCTTGCGGTTTATGGTATTCGTGATATCAGCGAAGTTATCTATAACCCAAGCTATGAATTGTTATTTTCTGAAGAAACTAAATCCTCTTTACAGGGATATGAGAAAGGAACATTGACCAACCTTGGCGCTGTCGCAGTAGATACTGGGATTTTTACAGGGCGTTCTCCTAAAGATAAATACATTGTACGTGATGAAGTGACTCGCGATACAGTGTGGTGGGCAGATCAGGGAAAAGGTAAGAACGATAATAAACCTCTCAGTCAGGAAACCTGGTCTCATCTTAAGGGGTTAGTTACTCAGCAGCTTTCAGGCAAACGTTTGTTTGTGGTCGATGCGTTCTGTGGTGCGAATGCGGATACTCGCCTGAAAGTGCGTTTCATCACAGAAGTGGCGTGGCAGGCTCATTTTGTCAAAAACATGTTTATTCGCCCTTCGGATGAAGAGCTAATCGATTTCACGCCGGACTTCATTGTGATGAACGGTGCTAAGTGCACGAATCCACAATGGAAAGAGCAGGGCCTGAACTCTGAAAACTTTGTTGCTTTTAACCTGACAGAAAGAATGCAATTGATCGGTGGTACTTGGTATGGCGGTGAGATGAAAAAGGGCATGTTCTCAATGATGAACTACCTGCTGCCACTGAAAGGTATTGCTTCCATGCATTGCTCCGCTAACGTGGGTGAGCAGGGTGATGTTGCTGTTTTCTTTGGTCTTTCCGGTACAGGAAAAACCACGCTTTCCACTGATCCGAAACGTAAACTGATTGGTGATGATGAACATGGCTGGGATGACGACGGCGTATTTAACTTTGAAGGTGGTTGTTATGCAAAAACCATCAATCTGTCGAAAGAAGCTGAACCAGATATTTATGACGCTATTCGCCGTGATGCTCTGCTGGAAAATGTCACCGTGCTGGCAGATGGCTCGGTTGATTTCAACGATGGTTCTAAAACAGAAAATACCCGCGTTTCCTATCCTATCTACCATATTGAAAATATCGTTAAGCCGGTATCAAAAGCCGGACACGCAACTAAAGTTATTTTCCTGACGGCTGATGCTTTCGGTGTATTACCTCCTGTTTCCCGCCTGACGCCAGAACAGACTCAGTATCACTTCCTGTCTGGTTTTACCGCTAAACTTGCCGGAACAGAACGTGGTGTCACTGAACCAACGCCGACATTCTCCGCGTGTTTTGGTGCGGCATTCCTGTCGTTACATCCGACACAGTATGCTGAAGTGCTGGTTAAGCGTATGCAGGCATCCGGTGCAAAAGCCTATTTGGTTAACACTGGCTGGAACGGCACAGGCAAACGAATCTCTATCAAAGATACCCGCGCGATTATTGATGCAATCCTAAGTGGCGATATTGAAGATGCAGATACCGTCGAATTGCCGATTTTTGACCTGACTGTCCCAACGACATTGCCGGGTGTTGATAGCGGTATTCTTGATCCACGCAATACTTATGCAGATAAATCGGAGTGGGATGTTAAAGCCAAAGATCTGGCTGAGCGTTTCATTAATAACTTCGACAAATATACCGATACCGCCGCTGGCGCTGCATTGGTAAAAGCTGGGCCGAAGTTGTAAGAGTTTCAGACTACCTGCATTAAATAAAGTGGGAGAACGATCCCACTTCAAGTTGTTAACAAACCCCGTTGAAAAACTAGCGGGGTTTATCACTATGACGTTTCTTACTTTTTGGAAGAGTGATCAATTAGGCGGCAGATCAAACAATAAGATTTCACTCTGTTGATTTGCAGTTATCTGAATGTCGGATTCATCCCTGATAGCGATACCGTCGCTAATCCCTGCTTTTACACCGTTGACATCGATTTCGCCGTGAACCACTTGAAGCCAGATTTTTCGCGGTTTTTCTATATGATATTCGTACCTTTCACTACGTTTCAATGTATGACGCCATAACGTCATATCTTGAAATATCTTTAATGAACCATCACGGGCATCAGGTGAAAGTATGAGCTGGTGGTTTTTTTCCGACTCAAAGCGGCGTTGTTCATAGCGGGGCGTCAGATTATTTTCTGCTGGCATAATCCAGATTTGGTATAAGTGAAGAGGGTTATCATGATGTGGATTATATTCTGAGTGGCGAATACCAGTACCCGCGCTCATTATCTGAAACTCGCCTGCTGATATTTGCCCCAGATTTCCCATATTATCCTGATGTTCTACTGTACCGGACAGAACATAAGTCAGAATTTCCATATCACGATGAGGATGCATGCCAAATCCTTGACCACCATCAATCAGGTCCTCATTGATGACTCTTAGGGTAGAGAAGCCCATGAAGTTGGCATCATAATAATGTGCAAATGAAAAAGTGTGCCAGCTATCCAGCCAGCCATGATTAGCGTGGCCTCGTTCTGAAGCCTTACGTAGGTAAATCATCTTCAAAATCCCTCAACATTTTTTCATAGTCTAGTTGATGGAATTAAATATGAAATATTAGAAATTTAATATTAATAATCAAAAATTTTGAATAATAAAAAGAGGATATTAAGCATAAAAAAAAGCCAACATCAAGATGCTGGCTATAAAGTAAACACTGGAAGCAATGTGAGCAATGTCGTACTTTCACATGACCCTGAAGGTGGTGCACTGAAAGTGTTAATAATGATAATCGTTCTCAATATCATTTGTAAAGTGTTTTTCTGACCAAAATTAGATCCTGATCGGCTTTCTGATCAGAACATTGACGAATCTAGTTAAGAAAATGGCAGAAATAAGTGAACATAGAGTAGCTCGATGGCAAGCCTGTGAATTAAATTGTGTTTAGGTCATTCAAATGACAAAAGGGAGATAAATGCTGCCTAAACTGCCCCCATTTATTGACTGTTTTATCGGCAATTCTGCTTTAATCCCTGATAAAATTGGTGAATCTCCTTGTCGTGTTTACAGCTTCATACGCGGGAATGATCGGTTTTTTCTCAAATACTCTCCATCTGTTTATGCCAATACGACTTACAGTGTCATGCGGGAAGCCTCAGTACTGGATTGGCTGGCTGATCGCCTGAATGTCGCGGAAGTTGTCTGTGTGGCAGAAAATTCAGGAGGTGAATTTATGATCTCCCGCGCTGTTCCCGGTAAGCCATTATACGAACGCCTCAAGGCGCGACAGCCGGTACTGGAACTGTTTCACGAAGCTGTCCGCCAGATGCAGTCTGTGCCTATTGTTGATTGTCCGTTTGATTCTGGCGCGGGGTTTCGTCTCAATGAGCTTGAGTATTTTCTGAACCACGGTTTGTGTGCTGAGCAATATGATCTTGAACAGTGGCCGGGGATAACGACTCCGCAGAGTTTGCTGAAGCATCTGCATGCCACTTTACCCAGTGAGGAGCGAGCGTTTTCCCACGGTGATCTCTGTGACAGCAATATCTTCGTTGATGAACATGACGATTTGTACTTTATTGATCTTGGGCGGGGAGGTGTGGCTGATCGCTGGCTGGATATCGCATTTGTGCACCGTAACTTGCGTGAAGAGATTTCAGTGGATATAGCCGCGGAGTTTCTTAATACGCTTGGCGACTTTGATAACGCAGCCAAGCGTGAATTCTTCGAGCAGTTAGACGAGCTGTTTTAACCCGGAATCAGTTCACTTACGCGGGGTTGTCGTGAGTGCCCTGTCGTTTCTCCCAATTCCATTTGGTAGAGATGCTGGATGCTGATATCGGAAAACTTATAGAGCGTTGGTTGGTAACCCCGTAGCCAGAGCAAAAACCACCCTTCTTGGGGGTCAGGGCATAGTCCGGCAAAGCGGAATCCGCCTTTTTGCAATTGTGGGTAGAACTGTAGTGCTTCTTCATTAGCCGGAAGTTTCAGATAGATTAGCTGATTAGCCGGGTAATCTATGATCTCAGATAGGAAGTCCGGATCAGCTTCATACAATGTGATTTCCAGACGTCGTCCTTTTATCTGGGAAGTCGCGTATGCACCGGAAGTAAAAGGGTTGCAGCCTTTTTGTTGTTGATCTGGTGATGATTCACCAACATATTGGCTTATCTGGTTGGCCCAGTTCTGCCAGGATTGCGGCCAATTCAGTTTAGGCAATGGAAACGATTCCAGTGGCAAAATACCCTGAACAATGCTTTCAGGCTCCGGTAACCCGAAGGGAGAATCGACATAATCCAGCATCAGCGCGGTTGAATAAAAGCCCAGATTCTGGGCTAAATACTGACTTTTCATATGCGAACAAACTTGTTTTATCGTCAGCAAACGATATTGCTGTTCTTTCGCATAGTGGCATAAATAATTGCCCAAAGAGGTAGCAATACCTTTGCCCTGAAATTCTGGGTATACCGCAACCAGAGCTAGTTCTGCCTGAGCCTGCTGAACCGCATCCTTCACAAGTGATGCATGACCAATCAGCCGCCCCTGAGAAAAAGCCAGAGCGGAATACCATTTTCCTGTAGTCTGATAATCGTCTATCAATTTGGGCAGATAGATATCAGGATAAACATACGAATCACCGTAAATATCACGGAATAATTTGCTGATATGTTTGCTGTCACCCGATTGGTAGCTGCGGATCTGAATAGCAGAATCCAAAATAGCTGAAGGAAAAGTAGTCATAAATTTTATCCTTCAATTATAACTACGCAGATCCACAACCCGCTGCAATTTGCCTGAACGCGGGTGGGTATACATTGCATCGATATTGGTTTGAACAATCTCCAGCATATTTTGCCGGAAATGTGCTGTGTTCAGACCCGGAAATGCCAGCAGCATATTATGGCGTATTTTCTCGATATTAATGGGTTCAGGGCTGGCCACCAATAATCTGATTTTGTCTTCCGACTCTTCCTGAGATAGTACCAATTGCCAGGCGAGTAGTTCGGTTTGCGGTGACAACTGAGTTGCTAAGTCGTCAGGGAATAAGGAAAGATCACCCACTCTGATCCGGTAGCCCTGATTGGCACGCCCCTGAAGTGCAAACTTACGATGGGTCTGCTCAGGTTCACACCAGCAGGCCAGATCGCCGGTAGGATAGCGGAGTACCGGCATTAGCTGCCGTTGTAGGTTGGTAACCACCAGCATTCCCCGGTGTCCCGGTTCCGTGATGGGCTCATGAGTAACCTCATCAATAATTTCAATAACAGTTTCTTCACTGAAAACCCGATGTTCTCCCGGCCCACATTCGGGATCAGCAAAGCCGATTAACCCGCCGTCAACACTGGCACAGCCTACAGAACCAAAGCGAGCCTGCGGGAAAACCTGCCGCATTGCTGCGATTTGCCCTTCAAACAGGCTCTCGCCACCAAACAGAATGGTTTCTACCATTGGCAGAGTCTGCCCGTTTTCTTTCAGATATTGAGCAAAGCGGATGAGCTGGACGGGAACACCTGCCAGCACATTGATATTGTGATGCTGAATGTTGTGAGCCAGCAAATTGTCATCGACTTTACAAGTGAAAGGAAACTCCACAATAGGTAATGATGAGTTAGACAAAGCACCATGAATAAACAGTAAACTGGTATAAAGATCGCCCGCAAAAAACAAATTGGCGACGCGATCTCCCGGCTGGAGCTGACGGGCAACAGCTTTGCCAAAAGACTGGATAAATGCTTTCCACTCTTGCTGGCTGAAAACCGACAGCCGACCATCACTGGTTGAGCCACCCGTTTTAAACACATGCCCCCCTTCCAGTGGGGCAGTAAGCACCGGCCACGTTTGTAAATTTTCTGAGCCGACCCAGTAATTACCGGGTTCGACTAAGGGTAAATCTTGTAGCGTCCAGTTATCAGGAACGGACTTGTAGAGCTCCCGATAATAAACAGAATGCTTACGTACATGATTGAACAGATCAATTAACGCTATGCTTTTCATGATATTCGCTTCACTTAATCAGAATTTACGTAAGTCAATGAACAATGGGGCCTTTCCGCTATGAGCATTTCGACGAAATTCTGATACTGGGCAAAATGTAACATCCAGATTCAACATTCCACCGTCGACAACTTCCTTAATTTTTGAATTCTGCTCCAGATCCAATAAATATTGGCGGACTGTGGCAACATCAGGATTTTCAATCAATAACTGGATACCACCGATACCTTCTTCGTTATGATCGATTATCCATTGCACAGGCGCTTCCAGCTGTTCTGACAATTCAGCCAGATTGATAAAAATACTGCCGACACGCAGTAAAGCACCATTACGTCCAACAAGTCGGAAACGAGGCGTAATTAGTCCGCAGGAACAAGGTTCATTGACCCAGTGCCCGAGATCGCCTAAATCATAGCGCTGGACGGATTGCGCCTCGCGGTGGCGAGAGGTAAATATCAGACGACCGGTTTCCCCTTCTGCTACGGGGTTATCATCATGAATATTAAGGATCTCCAGCCATTGGGTATCAGCCATTAAATGGAAAACGCCATCTTCGCTGGCTGTACATCCGTGGCCTAATGGGCCTGCATCTACTGAACCGTAGGCTGCTGAACGTATCAGGGTGATGCCGAATTCATTCAGAAAATTACGCTGACCCACATTCAGGTGCTCGCCTCCCAAAAATAGTTTACGAACTCCGCCATACTGGCGCAGCTTATCGGCTTCACTCAGGAATAATCGGTGTATCGTGCTTGGCATACCGACCAGTGTATTAATGCGTTCCTGTATGATTAAGTCCGCTATTTCGCTGAAATCACTGTCAGTGGGGCCGCCCATCGGATATTGAGCGACATCCAGCTTATCCAGAATCGTGAAGAAACTCATCATGCCGCCATATAGCTTTCCGCCGTACAGCAGGTTCATGACCCGGTCTGTAGCAGGCTCAAGCCCGCAAGCGAATATCCCGTCAGCGGCGGACTGCATTTGCGTGTGATAATCGGAATAGCTGTAAGCCGCCAGTTTTGGTGCCCCGCTGCTGCCTCCGCTACGGAAGTACAAACGGCCTTTTTCGTTTGGAGTCAGTGCCTGAAAATCGGCCTTATTCATAACTGGCAGGTTATCCAGCCCGTATGGACGGGATGGCGGAGTATTCAGATGCGCACAACCATCCAGCGTACCAGCAGGCAGGCTGACAGAAACCCGCTTGGCAAGGCGTGACAATGCATAAACGCCATCGTGCGGCTCACCGCTATAGCCATTATGCATCTGACCGGCAGAGGCTATGCGGCTGACTCCCGCAGCGAACAGAGCATGGCTCATTTCTGCGATATCTTCCTGACGGGTAATCAAAGCGCAGCTTTGGAGGTGATTACGCCACGGGCGCAGAATAGAACATAATTTCTGACGGGGTGCCGGGCGTAACTGTAGTGAACGGAACAGGGGAGAAGCCGCCAGCTCCTGCTCATGTCGCCATACTACCCGCCATCCATCGTTTTGCCAGAGTTTGCCATTTACCGGAGCGAAGGCGAAATCGAGGTGCTGAAATGCCATCTGAGTGGTAATTTCAGCGGATTCCTGTACATCTGCCTGCAATGCAGGATGCAATCCGGCACGACGCTCAAGGGCGGCTGCCATACGCTGCCCGATATTCTGCAAAACGGCCGGATCATCACTATCAACCAGCAGGCATTGCGGACTGGAACAGGCTTGCTGGTCATAACAACAAATATCATCTGCCAGCGCATCCAGTTGAGCATCATTGACTACATCAGGGTTCAGCCAGGCGAAACTGATACGGTGTCCCCAGTCTATCCAGCGGCAGCCGGCTGGCAACTGGCTACGAATGGAAGATAATGCAGAGTCTCCGCCCCAGGCAGAAACAGCATCGGCCTGACTTAACAACGTTCCCAGCTGTGTGGCAGGTAACGACAGAACAGCGACGCGATCAGCTAAATCACCGGAAATGTCATGAGCAAGGAACGCATGCAGAAGTTGTTCACTAAAGCCTTTATCACTGCTGCTCGGACGTAGCCAGTTGATATTGCCGACCAGTAAACTTTCCAGCACAGCCATAAAAGGAAGTAGTGCAGCATTGGAAGGTGTGATATGAACGACCAACCCCAGTGGCTTCCATGACTCATAGCGGTTTTGGTTATAATCGAACCGGCGCAGGGAAAATGCGTCTTTTCCCAGTTCCCGCTCCAGCTTAGCCTGTAGCGCTTCACGCTGACAGAAAGCAATTAATGCTTCACGTGTTTTAGCATCAAAAAGAGGGTGATCATCCATATCGGCAAGATGATCGGCAAAGCGTTGTGCACACTCAAGCACTTGTTCCGCAGTATGAGGCCGTGCCAGAAGCTCTGGTAAACGCGCACTTAATTTTGCAATTTTTTGTTTTGCCAGCTGTTCTACAGAAAGCTGTTCATTAATATTTTCTATGGAAGACATCTCAGGCCTCTTTTATCAATTCTGAAGCGGCAATAGCACAACTACGACTTTTGCTGGTACCAGCACGACCAAGCAACTCAAACCAATCAGTATCCAGCTCACAGCCACACTGACTTCCGGGATGCAGTACCGCCAGATCACTCATAACGATGCTGTGCGCCGGGCTGGAAGTGATAAAAGGAGAGACGAAGTGCAGAAAACCCGGTTCGCCATAAGGCTGCCGTGACATATTAGCGGTATGACGGATATAGACCTGTGAGTAGACCGGAACATGGAAACGATGATGAGAACACTCCATATAAGGCACTGGATGTTCAACGGAACCGTATCCATCGCGACAGCGTACATTCGGAATACCTAATTGTTTTTCCAATCGTTGGTACAGTTCTTGTTTAGAGATTGCTTTATCGGAATGTGTTTTCCAGCCACCACCCAGAGACAGCAGTGAATCCGGATGTAATTTCAGTGGGGGTAGTCCCATTTGCTCCATTCTTTGCAGGGTAAACCACAGGAAAGCCGGAAAGCCGAAAATACGCACTGGCAGCCCTTCTTCAGCAAATTCCTGTAAGGCTTTAATCGTACCGAAAGGATCGAACTCATTACTTTTTCCGTTATGACGCAGGGCATAGTAGGAGCGGTTTACCGGTGCATACTTACACAGAAACTGATCGGTATAAGCGGTTCCCAAAGAAATGGCTCCGGCAGGTTCATAACTGAGTAGAAGATAATTGCAGGGTTGGTCAGGTGTATTCCAGCCATAATAATTAAAAATACGATCCACCATATTCTGCGCAGCCGTAATACTTCGGTTGTCATAGTGCATACGGCTCTTTTGTCCGGTTGTGCCTGAGGACGTTAACTCCAAAGCATCTACCGAGCTGTTGCTCACGATCAAATTACGTTTGAAATAATTGGCAAAAAGAGGTGGCAGGGCTGACCAGTCATCCATTGCCATTACAGATTGTTTATTCAAACCATTATTTGCCAGCCACTGTTCATAGCCCGGAGTATGCTCACAGTGATATAACGTCAGTTCACGCATGGCATCATTAAATAACGCATCATGATCGGCACAGGCACGATAAGGATCTGCTAAAGCACATAGCGCTTTAACATGGGTTAAGTTTTGCATAGTTAAGACTCATTTTTTTGAACAGAACAATCTTGGGATCCATGTCCCAATAAAGGTTAATAAATTTGTCTGCTCATATTTTGGATGTAATGATTTCTAATAGATTTATTTCGTTATCCGATATAAATCATTTGTACTAATAATTAATCCCTGAGGCTTTGTTGAAGAATGATGTTGGAAGGTTCTGACCGTTTTTAAAGTTATTTTTAAACTATCTTAATTGGGTTTTTGACTGGGTAAACGTGCTTTATCCAGTTTTATAGTTTGTTGTCAGTCCTAATTTGCCGCGCATTATTCCAAATAGAAATATAATAATCAATCTGTTTTTCTAATGTTTAACTCTGAATCATACAGAATCTTGTATCAATATTTGATATACCTATTTCATTATTTATTCCAGCCCGGGAGAAATAGCATTTTTAAATAATAGGAGGGATTTTAGTATTAATTGAAAGGTCTATTTATAATTGAATATATTAATCGCAGAAGTTTATTATTTATATTTTCTGTAGCAACTTAATATCCTCGAAATATATTGGTTATACAACTGTCAGTATCACAAAAACCATACTAGACTCAGATCCAGCATTTTGTTGATTTTTTATGGATGAGTAAACCATCGTCATGTTTGGCTCAGTGGAGACAAAGTGTCATGCATAACCAGTCTCAGGCGGCGAGTGGCGGTGTCATTACGTTGCTGGTCGTGATTGCGCTGTTTGTTTTGACTCAACTTTATATGGTTATCCCTCTACTGGCACAAGTTGGTCAGGATTTTAGCCCGACCAGCCCGCGGCATGTAACGTTTGCACTTGCTACAAGTTTCAGTCTGGCCTATGCCTGTGGATTCTTGATTTGGGGGCCTGTATCCGATCAGTATGGACGTCGTCCGGTGATGCTGACGGGGTTAGTTATATTGTCGATTGCGACCTTTGCATGTGCTTTCGCGCCATCATTATCATGGCTGACCGGGCTACGGGCGATGCAAGGGCTGGCAGCATCCAGTTTTGCACCGACAGCACTCGCTTATCTCAGTGAAGCGATTCCGGTTCGCCGACGTGCGATAGCAACCGGAGCAATGTCGACTTCATTTCTTGTTGCCGGTATTTTCGGGCAGGTACTGGCTGCTTGGGTGGTACTGAGATGGGAGTGGTATTGGGTATTTCTGATAACGGGAACCTGTCTGCTGGTGGCTATTCCATTTGTTGCAGCGATGGTCAGAGAACCAGAACGTGCTGCTGTTAATGGGCATCTGGGATATCGCTTTATAGAGTTGGGAGCGGTTACCATACGTCCGGCTGTGTTATTGCTGTCTTGTGCTCACATCACGTTACTACTGTCATTTGTTGCTATCTATACCGCTTTGGGGCCACATCTTGTAGTTCTGGGACTGGAGCCCGAAAAAATTATTCTGCTGCGTATGGTTGGATTACCCGGAATGTTTGCAGCACTGTTAGCCGGGCCGATTGCTACACGGATTGGGATGCAGGGCGTTGCTATTACGGGTTATATGTTTGCGTCTTTTGGCTTATTTTTGGTGGCAGTCTTACCACAATCTCTTACCGGCGTTGCTGTTGGGAGCCTGATCTTTGTTGCTGGTGTGGCACTCGCCATTCCGGCGATGATTACGCAATTTGGTACAATGTCTGTTCCCAATCGGGCTGGAGGTATGGCTCTTAATGGATTTATCCTGTTTATCGGTGCCAGCACCGGGCCACTCATTGTGGCTGATGTATCCAGTTTCACCGGGCTACTGATCGGTCTTGCGGTGGTAATGCTTCTGGCCGCCACTTGCGTTGCAGGCAGCGCTTCACTGACTGCAAATGGGAGACGACGATAAATGCTGCCATTTTTCTTTGAGTCAGTCTCTATTATTACAAGCTCCGGTTGAAACCTGTCTCTTGAGTTATGAATTATGATCAAGAGACAGGCCAAAATGTCGGGAGAAATATCAATGAACCAAACCGGATACATCCCATTGTTGATGCTGCTGACTGTCAGGTAAATGCCCAATAGCTTGCTGTGATTCAACTTGTTCTAAAAAGGCTGCATAGTCAAATAGCGTGTCGGTAAACGGAAATGAGGGGGTTGGGGCTGAGGATATATCATTTGTTGTCATGATTGAGTCTCAGATAATCAACTGCAAACTGTCGAAAGGGCACGCAAGATTAAGTAAGACGGTTTTGCGTCCGCTGATCAGCCATTGTCCTTCACGCCAGTGAAACTGGTGTTCGAGACGTGCGGCGTAATGCCACTCTCTGTCACCACGACTTTCGCTGTAGAGTAATTGACTAACGCCACTGGCACTCTCTTCAGTCCAGCTGATAATGGGGCGCTGGAGCAGATGCTGTGAGCGGCTGCGTGGCTGCTGCGAAAAATTACGCGCATTACGAAGTCGATTAATACGCAGTTGTGTGACAAAGCGATCCTCATACAGTAAAGAAGACTCTGTCAGCGGGCTAAGTTGATCGTGTCGTGATGGAATCCACCACGTATATTCCTCCGCCAGCAAAGCGAACCAGTCGTCAAATTTCTGTTCATCAAGTAGCCAGGCTTCGTGATAAATCAAATCAGTCAGGGTCTGTATGACATTGTTATTCTCCATTGCCTTCCTCCATCATGCGTTGCCACATGGAATAAAAGTTTCTCATTGCGCCTTCACTGGTTCCTGACATTTGAGTGGTTCGATCCCAGCGTTCCGCAGGATCATAGAGGCGAGCGATATTGACCCATTCGTTAGCCTGACTTTTTAGTCCTTCGGTAGCGCGTTCATACATTTCCACATCGTCATGCGCCACTATTGAACAAGGGGAGTTGATTAAGTTGTTGTACTGTATAGTACGCTCTAGCATCTTTTGTGGTGCCCCTACCAGCTCCAGAATCCAGGATTCAACAATAGTCTCGCTGGCGGAAACCGGACGGATAATACGTAACGTCTGGATAGGCCCTTTTACGACCAGATTAGGGAAGTACACGGTATTGTGTCGTGTATCGTTCAAGATTTGCTGTGCCCGCTCCTCACCATAACTCTCCACCATACTTTCCCAGTAATCGGGGATTTCTGAATAGTCTTTATGGATGGAATTACTGACACCGGTATGTCCATGACCATTGGCCCAGATGCGGATCCCCATCTCAGAAAAAAAAGCGTGGGGAGACATAAGAGGAGACAAAAGTTCCACCGCTGTGGGTTGAGTACCTTGCTGATCAGCCTGAGCCCAGAGATTAATCGCTTCTCCTGCTGAAGATTCATGCGCCACCATGGGGTGACAAGTGTCAGTTTGGTTATCTATCACCATCTTCCAGTTACAGTGATGACGATGACGCAATGGTACACCAACGACTCGTAATGCTCCTTTAGGAGAGCGATCGATCATATTGTCCAGCGTTGAGAGAGCATCGCCGAAGAAGATATCAAATGGCAGACCCTGAGCACTTAATCGTACAAAGATGAAATCGCGATAACACACTATATTGTCAACAGCTTTCATACCGATGCTGGATTCGCACTCGGACAGTACACCGGGATCATATTCGGTTTTTACCGGGATGCTGAGTAATTCACCTGAAGGTTTGAATGTCCAGGCATGGTAGGGACAGCGCAGAAAACGCCCACTGTTACCACGGGTTTCCGGTAAGATCTTTACGCCTTTATGTGGGCAGCGATTATAAAGTACTTTTATTTCATTATTTTTCTGGCGAATCGCGACTAATGGCTGTGATGCTAATTCAGTTGTGAAATAGTCACCGATTGTGGGGATCTGGCTGCCGTGGCACAGATAGAGCCAGCTCTGCATAAAGACGGTATTTTGCTCGGTGATGAATATAGCCTCATCGAGATATGCAGATTTGTGAATTTCTGTGCCGCGAAATATAAGATTTTTATTCATAAAACGATTCACAATGCTAGTTTAAGGAAGCTTCCCTTTGCTCGGGAAACACAGGGATAAATGGTTCGGGAGGTAGTCGCTTCTTGCGGTGTCATAATGAAATCGTGGTGCTCGACGTCACCTTCGATCACTTTTAGTGCACATAGACCGCATTCCCCGCGCCGGCAATCATACAGTGGCTCTAATCCTGCCGCTTCCAGTGCATCCAGTAGTGACTGGCCAGCTGCGACCTGTAGCCTGATACCTGATTCTGCTGCTTCTACTTCGTAACCCGTCTCGGCGATATCAGCTTCAATTGATGGTGTGGTGAAAAGTTCAAAGGCAATGTGTTGCCGTGGAAAATGGTGGTTATCACAGTAGTCCAACACGGCATTGAGCAGGCGCACAGGACCACATACATGCAGCCGATCGCAGGCTTGTAATGCGCCCAATAATTTGGAAAGACAGACCTTTTGCTCTTCTGTACTGTGTAGATAAAAATATGAAGCGGCGAGAGTTGCCAATTCGGTTGCGTAGACAGCCTGTGCTTGTGAAGAGATAAGGTAGTGACATTCCGGGTGTTTTCCCATAGCAATGAGGCGCGCTATGATGCCGATGATGGGGGTTATGCCAATGCCTCCTGCAATCACTATATCCCGCCCGCCCTCAGGTGCGGAGAGCTGTGGAAAGTGGTTAAATGGCCCCTCAAGCCTGGCGCTGTCACCTACCTTCAGGCTCTGTAAATATTGGCTACTGGCAGAAGCGGTATTGAGTTGGATGGCAAATGTCAGTGTGGCTGTTGGTATCGTCAGCATCACGCAGGAATAACTACGTGTACCAATATTGTCGGGCATCAACCAGCGGAAGTGACTGCCGGGTGTTAACGCAGCGAGTTCCCATTCTGGCGCCTCCAAAGTAAACTCCCGGATCGTGTCACTGAGAATACGAATATTGCAGATCGGATACTGCTGCATTTTCTGCCCCACAATAGCTGTTTCATGCAGGTTGTGTCGGCGGGCTGCCCTGCATGAATATCAATCAATTCGCATAGACTCCGTTTGTGAGTCGGTATTACCCCGTTCAGCCGGATTACACGAGTAGTCATAGCGACATATCTGTTACTTCAGAGTAAATTTACTTTTTCATTTCAATAATGTACTGGCTGCCATTTACGGTAGAGAAATTCAGATTGTAGATATTTGTAATAGAGAATCCGGCCTGTTTTGCCACAAATTCAAATTCAGACTGATTCCGTTTCCGGCCTAACAGAAGGGTATCGATATACAAATCAAATGATGCTGTTTCATCTGGTTCTTTGATCATATCGATAACATATAAGACAGAATCTTCCCGCATAGCTTGATGGCAGTTTTTGAGAAGATGGATGACCTGATTATCTGGCCAGTCATGTAAAACACCTTTCATACAATAAACGTCATATCCTGATGGAATAGCAGAAAAGAAATTGCCATTAATTAAAGTCACGCCTTCTGATTCTTGCTCGGTAAAATCATATTGATCCATGACATGACACTGAATATGGGGATAATGCCTTTTTATATTTTTTGCAAAAGAACCCACTCCGCCACCAATATCAATAAATGAAGAGGTGTTATTTAAAGGCAGGCGATCAATAACATATTCATTCATCATATTGGTCATTTTCGCCATTAAATTATCAAAAGTTATTTTTATTTTTTTATTTTTCCCATCACTGAGATAATCGAAGAATGATTCATTATGGGTAATTTCAAAAGCAGATTTATTATTATTTTTTCTTAATGAAGAGCTGTATTGTGCCCAGGCGCTCCAGAAAGCGGGGTCTAATTCGAATTTTATATATAACGTTTCAAAGCTGTCTGGTTTACTGAGTGATGCCCATTGTTCGGTGAGATAAAACTTATCTTCTTTTTTTATTAACACATTGAGTGTTTGCATATAGTCCAATAACCGATGGAATCTATCCTGATAAACATTGCATAGCTGAGCAAGTTGTTCCACTGTTTTGCCATCTTGAGTGCTTAAATGTAATGGCGCTTCACTGTCTACAAAAGAAAATAGAGCATTTGATTTACGGTAAGCAGTAACCATTTCTAATGACATCATCATTCCCCTTTCTTAATTTTTAATTAAATTGATTTATCTGTTTTTTAAATGTTGTTCTTTCAAATTCTTTGATCTAATCAAGTATCGTTTCAATATCTTATAATAAATGGCAATATTCTTTTCGTGTTAAAATGAATGATGTTATTCATCAGCAACACCATTAATACATCGAAAGAAAATGACTTTCAATATATTGAATATTTTATTTTCCTCTGTCTTTAATATTTTATAAGGGCAGGTTTTCATTAAACAATGATAAAAGACAAAAGTAGAATATATACTTTCCAGGCTTCAAGTTGCAGCCAATAAAGCTGCAACTTGAAAGGCAATAAGTATGGCTGACTTATGTTGATTGATTGAATAATACTTCTTTTTTTATTCCTCAATGGCTGTTTCGTGCAGATAGCGCCAGTAAGGTTGCCCCGCATGAATATCTATAATGACTGTGGACCAGCGAACCAGCGTAGTGCCTGCATTATGTTGAGTTTCGCGATAGCGGCATATCACGCTTTCTGTGGTTTCCGCTAATGTTTCACAGGCATCGATAACAATGCGTAGTTGAGGCCGGGTGCCTATATTGTGACGAAACAGGTTTTCTACTTCAGTCAGACCGATACTTTGGCCTTTCATTGTTATCATCCTGAAATCAGCGGGAAAACTGCCCAGTAGTTTCTTCATCGCGGATGGATGACCTTCCCGGCCAGTAAATACCTCTTCTATCCATTGAGGAAGCTCGATTAGGCTGCGGTGAGCAATTAATTCTTTTTCTGATTGCATACGGACTCCGTTTTTTGACTGAGTTGAATGAGCTTTAGCAGGGGAAGTAGTCCTAACCCGGCGGCAATAAGGAATGTGAAATGGTAAGCAGATGTCGTGGTAGTTTGCTGTTGTAGCAGATTAAAGAGCAGTGTAAAAACCGCAGCGCCGATGCTGAATGACATCTGGCGGTTGAGGTTCCAGACAGTACTGGCGCGGGCCAGATGTTCCCCCTCAAAATCCAGCATCGCAGTGGTCTGAGCGGTATTGGCTGAAATACCTCCGCCAATTCCCATCAGCAAGTAAGCAGCAACAAGCAAGAGTAACTCATGTTCCGCCCCGACCAGCGTCAGCAAGACGAGTCCCCCGGCATGCAATATCAGGCCAGTACAGAATAGTCGGGCAGCGCCAATGTGATTATAGAGATGACCGCAAGCTACCATGGCACAGAACGATCCCCCCGCGAACAATATCATCAAAAGCCCGGTTTCACTGGCTGTCCAGCCAATCACCTGCTGGAGAAAGAAAATATTGAGTAGATTCACACCGGTAAATATGCCCGGTACAGCATAGTAAACTAAGACAGAGAAGAGCATACGGTTATTGCGCAACACATTCAGGTCGAGAATTGGGTGTTCTATGCTGCGAGCATGTCTGACGTAGAGCAGGCTAAAGAAAATGCCAAGCCCGGCTAAGGTGAATGGGAGCCACGAACTGGTAGAACCCGCATACAGTGACATGCCAAACAACAGTACAGTCAGTGCCAGACTCACCAATAATAGCCCTATGAGATCCGGTCGGCGGGCGGTGGTTTTTTCCTCTTTGATCCACAATATTGCCAGTAATGCCGTGATGAGACTGAAAGGGATATTACAGAGAAATACCCAGCGCCAGGAAAAGTGATCCACGATGACTCCGCCTGCACCGGGAGAAATAGCCGGTGCAATTAGCGCGACAGCCATAATCAGCGTCGATACTTTTGCGCGTTCATCTTTTTTAAACAGGCCAAAGGTGAGTGCCTGACCTACCGGGATCAGTAATCCACCGCCTATCCCCTGAATAAATCGAAACAGGATCAATGACACAAAATCGTTGGATAGCCCTGATAGTAAAGCCCCTACAGAAAATATTGCCATGGAAGCGGCCATGGTCAATCTGGCACCCAGATGACTGGCAAGCCAGGTACTTAGTGGAATAATGAGCGTCAACCCCAGAATATAGCTGTTTGCTACCCAGGCCACATTAGATTCAGAAATGTTGAGTTCGTGAGAAATATTAGGCAATGCAATTGCTGACATAAAAAGATTTATGCAGTCAATGAAAAAGCCAGCTAAAAAAATAAAGGCAATACGATAACGATATGTCATTTTATCCTCCAGTTCGGAGTCTAATTTGGCTTGCTCGGTAGTGTCGATTAGATTAAATTGAACTCAGTGTTTACTAATATTTAACAATCTATGATTTTTAATCACTTAAACCGAATTCAAACGTTTCTTGCGGTAGTAGATTGTGGGTCATTCACTCTTGCTGCAAAACGGCTTTTCATTAGCAAAGCGATGGCGAGTATTCATGTGAAATCGTTGGAGGAAGTGCTGAATGTGCCGCTGCTTATTCGCAATACACGAGGTATCACTCTGACAGAAGCCGGTGAAGTCCTATATAAGGATTTTCGGGAAATATTTTCTAATATTCAGACATCTATTGAAAACATATCTGACATTCATCGTTCTTTGTCCGGAACTTTGAGTATTACATCCACGGCGGAATTTGGAGCGCAATTTTTGCTGCCCTTAATTGGTGAGTTTTGCAAACTTCATCCAAATTTAGGCATCAGTTATTACGCTGATTCATCATTGAATGATTTAATTTCAGAACGGTTTGATCTGGCTATTCGCTTAGGGACTTTACGTGACTCGACTTTAAGAAGCAGAAAACTGGGTAATTATGCCATTGTTATGGTGGCCTCATCAGAGTGGTTAAAAAACAATCCCGTTAAATCCCTTGATGATTTAAATGCTGTGCAGTGGATCGCTAACAGTAACTTACAGGCACCAACACAGTGGACTTTACGCAACGATAAAAAGGAAGCGTTCGAATTTCGTGCTATGGCCCGGTTTCACTCTAATTCAGCCTTAGCTATTAAGGCGATGGTGTGTTCCGGACTCGGTGTAGCCATTCTGCCGGAGTGGATGGTGAAAGAGGAAATTGCTAAAGGGGAGCTGATCCAGTTGTTTCCCGACTATACATTGCCCAAGCAGGACATCACGATTGTATTTGCCGGTGATCATCGTATTCGCCTCAAATGCCGCGTTTTTATTGATTATCTGATACAGAATTTGCATTTTAATTAAGCTGATTTTAAGCACTAATTTATCCTTTTTAAGGATATGCTGTATTTCACTCTGAATCCCTGTAGTGGTAGCTATGGTTGCCCGTAAGAACAAGAATCGAATCGTTCTTATGGGCAAAATTTATTGCCAACAGATAAATGTTATTGTCTTTCCACAGCCACCAGTGCCTGCGCACAGGCCCAGGCTGAACTCCATGCCCACTGGAAGTTATACCCGCCAAGCCAGCCGGTAACGTCGACAACTTCACCGATAAAATACAATCCCTTCACCTTATGGGATTCCATTGTTTTCGATGACAGCTCATTAGTGTCTATGCCACCGAGAGTCACCTCTGCGGTGCGATATCCCTCAGTACCATTTGGCTGTACCTGCCAGCATTGCAGGGTAGTGACCAGATCTTTTTTCTGTGCTGAATTGAGCTGTTTCAGAGAGAGTTCTGGTAGTTGACCCAGAGATTGCAGGCACTCCACCAGACGTTTTGGCAACAGTTTGGCAAGGGTGTTTTTCAGGCTTTGGTTAGGGTGGGTTTCACGTTCCTGAGTTAAGAAGTCATCCAAGTCGATATTCGGGAGTAAGTTAATACTCACATATTCACCGGGCTGCCAATAGCTGGAGATCTGTAGAATAGCGGGGCCGGAAAGTCCACGGTGAGTAAACAGGATATTTTCCCTGAACACCGTTCCGTCCTGTGCGGTAACAACGGAAGGAACCGCCACACCGGAGAGAGTTTGAAGCTGTTCCAGCAATGGCTTGTGTAGGGTAAAAGGAACTAAGGCGGCACGAGTTGGCAGGATATTAAGACCGAATTGCTCCGCAATGCGATAACCGAAAGGAGAGGCACCTAAACCGGGCATAGATAATCCGCCAGAAGCCACAACAAGTGAGTGCGCGCTTACTTTTTTCCCTGATGCAGTAATTTCGAACTCTTGCTCATTTTTCTCTATCTGAGTGACTTCACTACGTAAGCGAATCGTAACCTGACCGGCTTCGCACTCTTTCAAAAGCAGGTTAATAATCTGCTGAGCCGAGTCATCGCAAAAAAGCTGCCCTAACGTTTTTTCATGGTAGGCAATACCATGACGTTGCACCAAATCAATAAAATCCCATTGTGTGTAGCGAGCAAGTGCTGACTTACAAAAGTGCGGATTGGCTGAAAGGAAGGCTGCGGGTTCGGCATACATATTGGTAAAATTACAGCGTCCGCCCCCGGACATTAAAATTTTGCGGCCTGCTTTTTTACCATTATCCAGTACCAGAACATTTAGTCCTGACTGCCCGGCCTGTGCTGCGCAAAACAAGCCAGCCGCGCCAGCACCAATAATTACTACATCAAATTTTTCCATTCGTTTGCTATCTCTATACTTGCAGAATAACTTTCTTGCCGGATTATTTTTCAGGAAATACACTTCATTGTGGAGGGACTATCTGCGAAATGCAGAGAAAAATAAGTACTTGGTTGAACTTTTATTATGGCAGACCATTTTTCATCAAAAAAATATAAAAAGATAAAAATCACATAATTTTTTGATTTTTATGATAAAAGTAAATCATTCGCTGCCGGTTTATTGTCATTAAATCAAAAAAAGGTCATATTTCTCTTTTCCCGCCAGCGTTTGTCACTGATAATGCGCCGCGTTCATGTCCTACTAACTGGCTTAACGTTTATGCTACATCTGTTTACTGGCCTGGATTTTTATACCGGCCTTATGTTAGTACTTGCTCTGTTGTTTGTGCTTTTTTATGAAGCCATCAATGGGTTTCATGATACCGCAAATGCAGTAGCAACTGTTATTTATACCCGCGCTATGCGCTCGCAATTTGCTGTTGTCATGGCAGGGGTTTTTAACTTTTTTGGTGTTCTACTTGGTGGATTAAGTGTCGCTTATGCGATTGTTCATCTATTACCTACAGATCTCCTACTGAATGTCAGCTCAAGCCATGGTTTGGCGATGGTCTTTTCCATGCTGCTGGCGGCAATTATCTGGAATCTGGGCACATGGTATTTCGGGATCCCGGCATCCAGCTCTCATACGTTGATTGGTTCTATTATCGGAATTGGCCTGACCAATGCGATAGTGACCAGCTCTTCTGTTGTTGATGCGCTGAATATTCCGAAGATGATACAGATTTTTATGTCCTTGATTCTGTCTCCTATGATTGGTTTGGTGATCGCGGGAGCGATGGTCTTTTTACTGCGCCGTTACTGGAGTGGTACTAAAAAGCGCCGTCGTATCCATATGACGCCGGCTGAACGTGAAAAGCAGGATGGTAAACGTAAACCACCATTCTGGACACGAACAGCTCTGATCCTTTCTGCTGTTGGTGTGAGTTTTTCTCATGGCGCCAATGATGGCCAGAAAGGGATTGGTCTGATCATGCTGGTACTGATTGGTGTCGCGCCTGCTGGCTTTGTTGTGAATATGAACTCAACAAGCTATGACATTGCTCGTACCCATGATGCTGTTGTGCATTTGCAGCAGTATTATGAGCATCATGAACCTGCGCTTACTCATGCAATTGAGCTGACTCCGGCCATATCTCCGGTTGAAGATCAACTGGATATGAATTTCCACTGTGATAATTCACGGGCACTGGATGTGCTGAATACCACGGAAACAATGCTGGGAAGTATTCAGAACTATAGTGAGCTGAATCCGGATCAACGTAACAGCATGCGTCGCATGTTGATGTGTATTGCTGATACAGCAAGTGCTGTGGCTAAATTGCCAGAAACCAGCATGGAAGATGCACGTTTCCTGCATAAATTGCGTAAAGATCTGCTGAATACCGTTGAATATGCACCAATGTGGATAATCATCGCGGTGGCGCTGGCACTGTCTCTGGGCACAATGGTTGGCTGGAAACGTGTTGCTGTCACTATTGGTGAAAAAATCGGTAAAAAAGGCATGACTTATGCTCAGGGGGTTTCCGCTCAGGTGACCGCCGCAGTATCGATTGGGGTTGCTAGTTATACGGGGATGCCGGTATCGACGACACAGGTTCTTTCTTCTGCGGTCGCAGGTACAATGCTGGTTGATGGCGGTGGTGTTCAAAGTAAAACTATCAAAAATATCATGCTGGCGTGGGTACTGACATTGCCGATTTCAATTGCTCTGTCAGGCTGCCTGTATTGGATTGCGCTGCAATTGATCTAAGCTTAAGTTATTAAAAAGGGTTGGCAGCTCTATCAGCAGCTCAACCCTTTTTATTGCCACTTTTTATTTTCAACTCGCTTTCCCTCTCTGTTGTTATCAGACTATCGCTATTCCTACCAGACACAGTAAGACAATCCCACATAACACTTTCGTCAATAAAAACTGCTTACGCAGCCTTTCGCAGAAAAAGATGACATCATCATTGTGATGGTTGAGATAGCCTTGTGTGTTAATGTAGCGTACCAGCCGCATTTGTTTACTGAATTGGCCATTACCAGTAAAAAAACCATTCCCATCAATGGCTTGATATAGCATCGGATCTGCCTGACGCAGAATAGATAATAAAGCACGTAGTGAAGAAATATAACGTAATATATTGATAATACAGATAATGCAAATTGCCCAGAAGAATGCAAGCATACTGAACATATTCCCCCTCCTTAGAGTGGCAACGGGATATTGTGTATGGATTAAGAATTTATCTGAAAAGGTAGCAATGTAAATAGTCACAGTATTAAATTTTAGGAGGAAATGGCTTATTAGAAAAGCCAAGTGATATTGAAAAATGGCCTCAGTATCAGAGATAAAATGTTTAATACAGTTATGGTATTGAAAGCAGATATCTTTTCTTTCAACTGGTTAACTAAATAAAGTAACAAGTTGTGATCACGACGACACTCAAAAGAGGCGTCAAGCAGTTATAGTATAAGTATAAAATCATGGCGTTTAATGCCGCCAATCCATTTTATGGAAGGAGTTCACTTATATGGCTTATAAACATATTCTTGTAGCAGTTGATCTATCTCCAGAAAGCAGGGTCTTGGTGGATAAAGCGGTTTCTTTGGCAAGGCCATACAATGCTAAGGTTTCCTTGATCCATGTTGATGTAAATTACTCTGATTTATACACCGGCCTGATAGATGTCAATCTTGGTGATATGCAGGCACGTATCGCAGATGAAACCCGTAACTCCCTGAAAGAGCTGTCAGAGAATTCAAGCTATGAAATTCAGGAAACGCTGAGTGGTAGCGGCGATTTAGGGCAAGTACTTGTTGATGCGATTAAGCAATATGATATGGATCTTGTTGTCTGTGGTCATCATCAGGATTTTTGGAGCAAGCTGATGTCATCAGCTCGTCAGCTCATTAACACAGTCCATGTTGATATGCTTATCGTTCCGTTGCGTGACGAAGATTAATATTCTGCTGAAAACTTATTCTATGGAATCGCCTGCTCATTGCAGGCGATTTTTTTGCTTCCGTAAAGGATAAGGTGCTTTAAAAAGCTTCTTATTCAGAAATTATAAAATTTATTTTTAACAAAATTAATAAAAATAGTTATTGAAATTCAATCATAAAATAGTGGTATATTCAGAAAGCAAACCGTAATTACCTCACATTTTCGACAAAAAATAACAAAGGAAATGGGGAGGGCATCACATCTGAATGTATAAAGGAAGCTATAAATGAATGTACCATCATCTTTAGTCTCATTTCTTGAATCTGTTCAGTATCACAATCCACATCAACCAGAATATTTACAGGCAGTAAGAGAAGTATTGACCTCTCTCTGGCCTTTTCTTGAGCGGAATCCGCAATATCGTGAACAGGGGTTATTAGAGCGTTTGGTTGAACCAGAAAGAGTTATTCAATTCCGCGTCAGCTGGGTTGATGATCAGGGAAAGGTTCAGGTAAACCGCGCATGGCGGGTACAGTTCAATTCGGCCATTGGGCCATTTAAAGGCGGGATGCGTTTTCACCCTTCCGTTAATCTCTCTATTCTGAAGTTTCTGGGTTTTGAGCAAACATTAAAAAATGCGCTGACAACATTACCAATGGGCGGTGGAAAAGGTGGTTCTGATTTTGATCCTAAAGGGAAAAGTCAGGGTGAGATTATGCGGTTTTGTCAGGCATTAATGACAGAGTTGTATCGCCATCTGGGGCCTGATACTGATGTTCCTGCCGGCGATATCGGGGTTGGTGGCCGGGAAGTGGCATTTATGGCCGGGATGATGAAAAAGTTATCCAACAACACGGCCTGTGTTTTCACAGGTAAAGAGCTTTCTTTTGGTGGCAGTCTGATCCGCCCGGAAGCGACGGGTTATGGTCTGGTTTATTTCATTCATGCGATGCTGAAACGTCATGGTATGGCGCTGGATGGTATGCGGGTATCGGTTTCGGGAGCAGGAAATGTCGCTCAATATACCATCGAAAAATGTCTGGAACTGGGGGCTAAAGTGGTAACGGTATCCGATTCTGGCGGTACTGTTCTGGATGAAGAAGGATTCACTCCAGAGAAACTGGCTCATCTGGAAGAGATTAAAAATAAACGTTATGGGCGTGTTGAGGATTACGCCAAAGAACGTGGGCTGACTTTCCTTAAAGGGCAAAACCCGTGGTCAGTGCCTGTAGATATCGCTCTGCCTTGCGCGACACAGAATGAGCTGCATCTGGAAGATGCAAAAATACTGATTCAGAATGGTGTGAAATTGGTAGCAGAAGGAGCCAACATGCCGGCAACTATCGCAGCTACTGATGCTTTCCTTGAAGCAGGTGTTCTGTTTGCGCCGGGTAAGGCCGCCAATGCGGGAGGTGTAGCCACTTCGGGCCTGGAAATGTCGCAGAATGCGATACGCCAGAACTGGAAAGCAGAAAAAGTGGATATCCGCTTACATCACATCATGCTCGATATTCACCAATCCTGTGTGGAATATGGCGGGGAAGGCAAACAGATCAACTACGTACAGGGTGCGAATATAGCTGGTTTTGTTAAAGTTGCTGATGCCATGCTGGCGCAAGGGATTTTGTAATTAAGTGAGCTTACCAGTAAACAATAAATGATTTTTGATGAATAAACCCCATGTTGAATGGGGCTTATTTTTTTGAATCTTAAGTACAATCAGAATAAAACAGTGCCGGATCTGGCAAATTCCGTAAAAGTTTTGTCTTTTAGATTATATATTCTATCTGCGGCAGCAATCGTTTCAGGCCGATGTGCTACAAAAATGCGGGTGATGGGCATCTGTTTTATCGCGTTATTGATCTTTCGTTCATTAAATACATCGAGGTCACTCGTTGCTTCATCAAGAAAAAGGATTCGTGGGCGCTTATAAAGTGCTCTGGCCAGAGATACGCGCTGCTTTTGTCCTCCTGAAAGAATACTCCCCATATCACCTATCATTGTTTCGTACTGCATTGGCATAGCTATAATTTCGTTATGGATTGCTGCTGCTTTAGCACACTCATACATCCATTCAAAGTCGGGCTGAGGATCAAAAGAGGAAATATTATCCATCAGAGAAGCCGCAAAAAGTTTGTCTTCCTGCATCACAAATGCGGTATGTCGCCGATATTCGTCAATACCAATCTGTCGTATGCTGGTTCCATCAATCAATACACCTCCTGATTGGGGAAGGGCTAAGCCGGCCATTATTCTGAGAAGAGTGGATTTACCACAACCCGACGGCCCGATAATTGCGATATTTTCGCCTGCATTAATTTCCAGATCGATATCTTTAAAAATAAAGGGTTCAGCTTCGCCGTAACGATAGGAGAGATTATTGAGCGTTATCCGGCCTTCCACAGCCTCAAGCGGAACTAAGTTTTTTGAATACCAAGCGTCCTCTGTTTCTGCGATTGCAACGTCCGTTAGGCGATCTGAGTGTATTGATATAAGGCGAAAATTAAAAAGTGAATTGATCACTTTAATAGAGCGGGTAAGAAACATATTAGCGTAGAGCATAAAGGCGAATAGAGTCCCTGTTGTTATTGCGCCATGTTCCATGAGATTACCACCAAAGAATAAAATCGTTGCTGATGAAAGCCCTGTGAGAAACCCTGACAGGGTTTGGTTTATCAGATCTATCTTGAATAAATGAGCTCTGGCATTAGCTGTGTTAATAACTTTATTAAGCCATGTCATACGCCGATTTTCTGTCAGGGAAAATACTTTGACACATGCCACATTTCGTACTGTTTCAAGGAAATGAGATGACTGTAATGCTTCATTGTGAATGGCCTCAACTCGGGCACTTTTGTATGTGTTATAGAGGGCAAGTTTTACGCTGAGATAAATAAAGATAATGAGCAGCGAAATAAAAGCCAGAAGCGCGCTGTAACAAAACATTAGCGTTATCAGAGTTAGTAGAATGAGCACATCAAGCAAGGAAGTCAGCATTTCTGCGGTGAAGGCTTCTTTAATTTCATTGAGTGATGTCAGCCGGGACGCTATATCTCCTACATGGCGCTTTTCAAAGAATGTTAACGGAAGGCTCAGTAACTGGTTAAAAAAACCTATACTCCACTGTATTCCCAAAGAGTAGCGCATCGCCATCAGGGTCCAGGCCCGGATAATGCTGAGTGCAGAGCGGAGAATAAGTAGAAAAATAACGCCAATAACAATCAGATTCAGCATTTCGAAGTCACTGGATCGCAAAACAATATCGATAATAAATTGAGAGCTGAGGGGAATTGAGAGGGCTAGCCCCTCAATAAAAAGTGATATCAGAATGATTTTTAGCAGCGTACTTTTAAGATTAGCTACACCCCGGAACATATCTGTGATAGTGATACTTTCACTCACTTTTTCCTTTTTAAAATCAGAGCGTGGCCATACTTCCAGAACTATTCCCGTGAATTTATTTGACAACTCTTTTAGGGAAATGATTTTTTTCCCTAAGGCAGGATCATGGATAACGGCGTTTTTCTTTGTGATTTTTTTTAGCACGACGAAATGATTAAAGGACCAGTGCAGAATACATGGAAGCCTGACGTTTCTGAGTTCTTCGAGATCAAGGCGTATGGCTCTGGCATTCATATTTATTCTATCTGCTACTGTGATGAGTTGTCTTAATGACATGCCATTGTTTGATACGTCGAAAATTTTCCTCATGCTGTAAACATCAGTTTCCCGTTCGTGCCAGCTTGCAATCATGGCTAAACAGGCTAATCCGCACTCTGTCACCTCGGTTTGTATGATTACAGGTAGTTTTTTAGTGAAAAACTCGAAAAAGCCACTGATTTTATATCGTGTATCCTTATTGTGTGTTGTCACATATTCTTTCATATACCCTCTTCACTGGCATAAAGAGCCATTCATAATTCTTTCTGGTTCTTACATATATCTCTGTCTCTACTTTCATACCCGGCAGAAGAGAGAGTGATTTTTGTTGTTCTGTCATAACTGGCCGCACAGTTATGCGGAAAAGTGCTTTACCTTCACTATTGGTCTGAGTGGATGGAGGGATATTGACCGGGGCTTCTGAGATTGTTTCGATGACTCCTGCAACCTTTCCATACCATTGATATGGATACGCTGCTATCCTCATTTTTACCTGTTGTCCATCAGCCACATCGCCGAGAGAATCGGATGAAGAAAGCAGTTCAATTTTTGGCCTTGCAGCCAGGGGAACGATGACGGCGACTTGTTGGCCTGCTTTTACTCTCTCGCCTTTATGGGCTGTCACGCTGGTTATCTTTCCATTAAATGGTGCGACAATCAGATATTCTCTTTGCTTTTCTATATTCAGAATTTTTTGTTTTATGCCAGCAATTTCAGCTGTAATTAATTTTTTCGCTGAATCCGACTCCCTATCCGTCGCTGATATTTTATTTTTCAAATCCAGCAACTCTCCTTGTAGGGTAATTATTTTTACCTTTGCAGATGAGAGATTTACTATAGCTGAATAATAATCCTTCTTCCTGTCAATAAATTCAGAATCACGCGCAAGGCCTTTTTTGCGTAATTGTTCATATAAGCCGGATTTTTTTTCGAACCATTTCCTCTGTTCTTCCGCATTTTTTATCAGAATATTTAAACTATTTATTTCCTGCTCTTTATTTTTTATTCTCTCAATAAAGTAAGTTTTATTTTCCTCAGCTTCGGTGGTGATAATATTAATTTTTTTCAACAGTATATCCCGTTGTTTTTTCAAACTCTCTTCTATTTCAAATTTAGTAGCACCAAGATTAGTTTCAGTTTCATCACTCACAGAAAAAATAACTTCACCCTGCTTAATGAATTTCTTTTCTGAAGCGACTGAATTAATAATGATGCCATTGTTTTGTGCAATGAGTGACACAGCCGGAGGGTCATAAATGACATTACCGGTGGCGTTAACTCTTTCGCTATAAGAGCCGAATATGATGATTGAGACAATAAAAGCAACAGTCAGCATGCCTGTCAGAATACAAATGGAGAGGCTGGATGGAATATCCAGATAAGATACGCCAAGCCATCCCTCCTGTTTATGTTGCAGAGCTTCGGCACGATAGATGGAGTTTTCATGCTTTTCTGTGCTCATCGGAAAAAAAGACCTTTTTATTTTTAAAATCTATGATTAATTTTCGGTTTCGGAGAAAGCTGTTTCCGAGAAGGCCATCAATTTTTCCCATATGCTGAAAATGTCCGTCAACAATTACAGCCCCGAACTGTTCTGCTTTTCCGGTCACTGATTTAACTGTAAGCATTGTGGCTTCACATCCTTTATTATCCATTTCCGGATTCACCACGAGGCAACTTGTTGGTGCATAGGCTTTAAGTCTTTCACGCCATATCATCGATACGGTGGCACCGGTATCCAGGATCATGTGGTATTTATGACCAGATAGCTCGACATCAAAAACCATTCCACTGGAAGATCTCTGGAAAGGAAGTTCTGTAAACCCTTTTGGTGGCTTGTTTTTATCGGTAACGCTATTTTTTATTGTGAGTGAATTAGAGATGTAATCTAATGTTATTTGTTTATCTTTAAAAGCATCAAGACCCACAACAGGTTTATCGGGTAAATTTCCTTTTTTATAAACTAGCAGCCCCCACGGTTTAAATGGAGTAATGCTCACGTTTTTAAATTCCATATTATTTACGTTTAATGAGCTGACTGAATATTTTATGTTTTTCTGAACCTTACCGGTTAAATCTGTACTGTGATAAATATTTTCTTTTTTGAGTCCTTTGATTTTGTTTATCTGAGATTCGTAAAGATAAAACCCCATAGAAGAGCCTGTATCAATCATTGCATATACTGGCTGTCCATCAATAATAAATGTTGAATAGGGAACAGAATATTTATCAAAGCTCAGCTTCAGAGTTATAGGTTTTTCTAAATTATCAATAGAATTATTAGCGACGGAATTCTTTGATAAAATGGCTAAGGCAAAAAATGACAGAACAGATAACCAATAATTAAATTTTATCATTGTTGTAATTCGCTATTTTTATTGTTGGATATTTTTTATTATTGTTTCTTCACTAACACCAGCCTCAATCAGGTGTGATGCAGCGCGACTGAGAAAAACCCGCATGGATGGACAGAAAACCGTTTTATTATGAAAGCGATTGGTTGGTGAAAAACGGTTAACCAGACGACCACCATGACAGATTTTACTCCATATACAGTCATTGCAATCTTCAGGTAATTCGCTATTCAGGGAAGAATATTCTTTAGCATTAGTTGATTCGAGCACACTTGAGAGAGTTAATTCTCTGACATGTCCAATGGGATTAAATATTTTATCTGAGGTTGATCGCAGGGTGTCATCAATACGGAGCAGACCATCAGAAGTCACAGTGAAAGCATAAACCGATTCAACATTGGCACTTATGCCTATAATACGGTGAAACTGGCTATTAAGCATTGTCCCCAGATATGTGTTAAAGATCCTGACAAAAATATTTGGCTGACCGTCAGCAAACCAGGCGTCAAGCGCTTCATTGAGGAATCGGCCAATACCTTCGGCGTCAGTGCTATCAGCATGTTGATCATCAGGTATGAGGAAATCGAAACGCTGGCATTTGAGTTCTTTTGAGAAATGATGATAAATTTCTCCTCCATTGGCGTTAGCATTTGCCACAGAGAGAATTCCTGGTTCTGCCGGAATACGTCCTTGCGCCCACGCATTTTGCAGCATACGTAAGCCATTAACTGTTCCTTCGTAAGTGCTTTTGCCTTTTCGATCTAATCGATGCCTATCATTGATATGTTTTGGTCCATCTATAGATATGCTTGCATGAACCTGATGTTTTTCAAAAAGAGCAATCCATTCATCATCAATCAAAATACCATTGGTCTGTAATGCCAAAACTAGCTGAGAGTTACCATAGTTACCCTCGCGGAGAATCTCACACATTTGATTGAAACGTTCTTTTTTCATCATCAGTGGTTCGCCACCGTGAAAATCTACCTGAATTACCTCAATATGGTTTTCTATTACAGAACGTTCAAAGAATCCTCTCAGTGCCGCTATATTATCAAGAGATATAATTGGAGCACTGTCAGCAGCCAATGTATTTCCCATATTAAATACATAACAGTAAGTACAATTAATATTGCATCGTTCACTGACTTTTAGAATTATTTCAAGATGTTTAATCTTCTCATTTTTTATTATCGCCATCGTCACATCTCCATGAATAAATAGGAGAGATAAACACATCTCTCCTATTTATTTTATGATTATTACAGAGACTTACTCCAATTTCCAAAGGCATTCACCCAGCCACCGGAAACTGTATCTAATAGACCATCAACGAGTTCTTTTCGCTGAGTTTTATTTTTATCTGAATTGACTATTTGAGATTTATTTTCTGCTATTTCACGTTGTAATTTGCTCATGGTATCTCCTTATTTTTCAAATGAGATGTCATATCTAAAAGAGTGATGACTTCCGGAGTATAGAGTTAGTTATTTATACGAACGCTAAACAAAAGCATAACAATTTATATACTGTTTTATTTCTTATTTAAAACATAACTGTGGAGTATTTATTTTTCAGGTATGAATACCTGAAAAATAAATATATTTAATGGGGATGGTGGTGTGTCATCAACAAGGATAAATATCAAACCGGTGGTTTTTGGTAGTAATGGCGGCGGATGCTTTCACTCCTGCCATTGGTTCGGCGTAATCAGGTCGTTTCACTACAACGCGGCGCTTTGCCAGAGTACGGGCTGGTTCTAACAGCGCATCAGCATCTTCATCAGCACCTACGAGAGACTGAAATACACGCATCTCTTTTTTGACCAGAGCACTTTTTTGTCGATGCGGATACATCGGGTCAAGATAAACCACATCCGGTTGCGGAGTGATATCGGTCAGGGCGGTAATACTTGAAGCGTGGATTAAGGTCATGCGTTCCTTCAGCCACTCGCCGATTTCTTCATCCTGATAACCGCGCTGTAGCCCGTCATCCAGCAATGCCGCAACGACCGGATTGCGTTCCAGCATTCTGACATGGCAACCGATTGAGGCCAGAACAAAAGCATCCCTTCCTAGCCCTGCTGTGGCATCAACGACTGTGGGTAAATAATCTTTCTTGATGCCGACTGCTTTCGCAACGGCTTCACCGCGTCCGCCTCCAAAGCGGCGGCGATGTGCCATTGTTCCGGTCACGAAATCAACATAAATTCCGCCCAGCTTCGGCTCATCGAGTTTACGCAGTTCCAGCCGCTCGGGGGTCAGAACCAAGGCCATAACGGAATCTTCATCGTGTACCAGACCCCAGCGTTCAGCCAAATAAGATAAGGCGCTGCTATCAGCGCCCTGTTCGCAAATTAAACAAATTTTCACGCGAGTTTCCACACAAATTATCCCGTGATCCCAGCACTTTTCAGCATGGCATCCAATTTTGGTTCGCGGCCACGGAAGCGGATGAACAGCGTCATTGGATCTTCAGAACCGCCACGGGACAGGATATTGTCGAGGAATGACTGACCGGTTGTACGGCTGAAAATACCTTCTTCGGAGAAGCGGGAGTAGGAATCTGCTGCCAGTACATCAGCCCATAAATAGCTGTAATAGCCTGCGGCATAGCCACCATTAAAAATATGGCTGAAAGAGTTAGGGAAACGGTTCCACTCTGGTGATGGCACAACAGAAACCTGTTCTTTCACGGAGTACAGCGTTGGCAGGATTTGAGCGCCTTTTGCCGGATCATATTCAGAATGCAGGCGGAAATCGAACAGCCCAAACTCCAGTTGACGCAGGATAAACATCGCGGACTGATAATTCTTCGCTGCCAGCATGTTATCCAGCATTTCCTGTGGCAGAGGTTCATTCGTCTCGTAATGACCGGAGATAAACGCCAGTGCTTCCGGCTCCCAGCACCAGTTTTCCATAAACTGACTTGGCTGTTCTACCGCATCCCACGGAACACCGTTAATGCCGGCAACATCCAGTGTTTCGATTTCGGTCAGCATATGGTGCAGGCCGTGACCAAATTCATGGAACAGCGTTATCACTTCATCGTGAGTAAACAGAGCAGGTTTATCACCCACTGGCTTATTGAAATTACAGGTCAGGTAAGCAACAGGTTTTTGCAATTCACCGGAAGCAAAACGCATTCTGCCGGCACAGTCATCCATCCATGCGCCACCACGCTTATGCTCACGGGCATAGAGATCCAGATAGAAGCTACCGCGCAGTTCCCCCTTTTCATCATACAGTTCGAAGAAACGAACATCAGAATGCCAGGTTTCTACATCGTTACGCTCTTTGGCAGTGATGCCATAAATGCGGCGAACAACTTCGAACAACCCTTCAACGGCACGTTGTTCTGGGAAATAAGGGCGCAGTTGCTCATCATCAATGGAGAAATGATGCTGTTTCTGTTTTTCGCTGTAGTAGGTGACATCCCAGGCTTCCAGCTTATCAACACCGTAATGTGAACGGGCAAAGTTTGTCAGTTCTTCCAGCTCTTTCTTGCCCTGACCATGCGCACGGTTAGCCAGATCATTCAGGAAATCGAGTACCTGCTGAGGATTTTTCGCCATTTTGGTGGCAAGGGATTTTTCTGCATAGCTTGCGAAACCCAGCAATTGAGCGAGTTCATGCCGTAATGCCAGCATTTCCGCCATAATAGCGTTATTGTCCCATTTCCCGGCATCTGGCCCTTGATCAGACGCTCGAGTCGTGTAGGCGTAATACATTTCCTGACGCAGTTCACGGTTATCAGCATACGCCATGACGGGAAGATAGCTTGGCATATTCAGCGTCAGTAACCAGCCTTCCTGCTCTTTGGCTTCTGCGGCGGCTTTGGCAGCAGCTTTGGCACTTTCAGGTAAACCAGCCAGATCGTTTTCATCGGTAATGAGTTTCGTCCAGCCCATCGTGGCATCCAGTACGTTATTGCCGAACTGGGAACCCAGCTCTGACATACGGGCTGCAATTTCACCGTAGCGTTTCTGTTTTTCTTCCGGTAGACCAATGCCGGATAATTCAAAATCACGCAGAGTATCTTCGATAGACTTGCGTTGTGGCTGGGACAGTGAATTAAAAATCTCACTCTCTTTTAGTGATTTATAAGCCTGATATAGCCCTTTATGCTGCCCAAGCCAGGTGCTGAATTCGGAGAGCAGAGGCAGGCTTTGTTCATAAGCTTCACGAAGCTCTGGGCTATTTTTGACTGAATTCAGGTGCCCGACTGGCGACCACATACGGGAAAGTTTATCTTGCTCTTCAGAAAGCGGCTGGCACAGACTATCCCAGGTAAAAGCGGAGTTCTCAGTTAAAATTTTCTCAATGACCTGACGGTAGTTTGCCAGCGTTTCTTTTACGGCAGGAACGACATGTTCAGGTTTAATGTCAGCGAACTTAGGCAATACTGAAGATGTCAGTAACGGGTTAGTCATAATGAGCGCCTTATCTTTGCATGTGGGTATAAGCTGTTATCAGCCTGATATCCCATTATGGGGTATGGGTGATAGATGGGGATAAAATAGCGTGAGTTCAATGCTTAGTTTCGTATGCCGCTAATGTCATAGTTTTAGATCCAGCCATTTCTGCTCCATATGCAGGGCAATGGTTGTCGCTACGGTATTATCAATGCCTAACTCATGAGCAATTACCGGAAAACGGCGTGTTTCAGCATAAATTTCTTCGAGCATGTTTATTAACGGATTAATAGAAGAAAATCCAGCCTGCCCTGCCAATTGTTCTAATGCAGAAGAAGTAATTATTTTGCCATTACCATTAAATGAAGTCATATGTTCACCATAAGGAGATGGCATATACACAACATCATAAAATGGTGAAATACGCCAGTTGTCAGCATCGTCAGCCAAATAAGCAAAATTTTTGGCGTGGTCATCCTGATTGACGGTCAGATAATTAAATAGAGCACGTTTCACTAGTTTCTTAGCTTCCTGTACACCACATAAATGTCTTGTGACTTTAACTAAGTCAACATAATCCAAAGAAGGCTCCCGGAAAGGTGCATCCAGCAGTCCACACGCTGAAATCATGTGATAGCGACCTTGCCCCGGGCAACAATCAAACCGTGTTTGTTGTAACCAGAAATGACCATTTCCCACATCCAGTAATTCGAAATCAGGTACTTCGATCCCAATATTTCTGGCCATTTTCATATAGGCATATTCAACAAGGCTTTCCGAGTATTTCAAAGAAAATTGCGCAGAGGTTAGTTTGATAATTAGCTTTTCCCCAATGACATCAGTCCGGGTTGAAAATCGACCATCTGTACATTTTGTCACATTGAGCTTGGGACGAGCACCACCTGAACCACTGGCATCTATCAGAGAATGCAGAAAATGAGAGTCTATACCTTCAAATTCTTTAACGGCTTCTTTGCCAAGCGTAATAATATCGATATCTCTTTCATCTGGACTGAAAGCGTGCGTAGCAGGTTCATAATAAAGCGCTCCAGAGCACCGCTCACCAAGATACGCCAGTCGTTCCAATGCTGTCACCATTTTGGGATTATAGCCATTTTCCCGAAACACACGGTCCATTAAATACAGCCCCCAGCCATCGGGCAGGCTGTCACCAAACACGCCATGTAACCCATAATGAGGTTCTTTTGGGGCTTTTTGTAATGAAGTATCCGCGTTAATCAAAAATGGAGAAAGAGATTTAGGATGAGCTGTAAGATAGGTTTCATCATATTGAAAATAAACCCCTGTTTTATTCTCTGCTAATTGCCCGACTAGCACGTTGTTGCCATCGGATAATTTTCTCCTGACATTCAGAGGGGTATTAAGCATTTTTCAGTACCTCAGCAATGGTGGTTGGTTCACGCGGACGTTCTTTAGTGAGTTCATGCAGGGAATGCAGTCCGTCCACTGCCTCCAATAACATGAGGAACTGTCGTAATGAAATATTACCGGTACGCTCAAATTTTCTGATAGTGCTATAAGGTACGCCGGAACGGTTGGCTAACTCTTCAACAGACGATTTTTGTTGTTTCCGTTGCCGCTTGATAAAATCTTTTAATTCATGTTGCACATCATAGGCGGTGTAGAGAGAAAACATACGAATACCTCATATTGCTATTTTTGCTACTATTGTAGCAAAAATATGGTCTATTTCGTGTGCTTTTGTCATAATAGTGACATTTTATTGATAGAGTCAATGCGACCTGTTTTGGGTGGCAACACAGGTAAAATAGTCATCATAAAAAAGCCAGCAGATGACTGTGCTGGCTCATTGATAAATTTTATATGAAAAATTATCTTTAAAACCTATTTTTTAATTATGTTATTAACCGACTGAATCTATACCCTATGGATTTCAAGTTGCATCGCGGCGGCGAAGGAACACATCCCCGGGAGCATAGAAAACTATGTGACCGGGGTGCGTGAACGTAGCCAACAAAGAGGCAGCTTGAAAGGCGACGGGTATATTAGATAGAAAGTAATTTATCCAATAATGGTGATCTGAATATAGGGTTCGGATCATATTTGTTCATAACTGAAATAAGGCACTGCTATCAGCGCCTTATTATTGATTAAACAAATAACTATCCGGTAATGCCCAGTCTTTTCAGCAGTGCATCCAGTTTTGGTTCGCGGCCACGGAAGCGGATAAACAGTGTCAGAGGGTCTTCTGAACCACCGCGCCCCAGATAATCATCAAGGAATGACTGACCGGTTGTGCGGTTGAAAATACCCTCTTCAGAGAAGCGTGAATAAGCATCTGCTGCCAGTACATCAGCCCACATATAGCTGTAATAGCCAGCTGCATAGCCACCGTTAAAGATATGGCTGAAAGAGTTCGGGAAGCGCTCCCAGTCTGATGACGGAACGACAGCAACATGCTCTTTCACTGACTCCAGTATCGGCAGGATCTGAGCGTCTTCTTCCGGGTCATATTCAACATGTAAACGGAAATCAAACAGGCCAAATTCTAATTGTCGTAGCATCTTCATTGCTGCCTGATAATTTTTCGCTTCCAGCATATTATCCAGCATTTCTTTCGGCAGAGGTGCATTTGTCTCGTAATGACCGGAGATAAATTCCAGTGCTTCCGCTTCCCAACACCAGTTCTCCATAATCTGGCTCGGACACTCTACCGTATCCCACGGTACGCCGTTAGTACCGGCAACATCCAGAGTGTCAATCGTAGTCAGCAGTGTTTGCAGACCGTGTCCAAATTCGTGGAACAGCGTTGAAACTTCAGAATGTGTAAACAGTGCGGGTTTACCGCCTACAGGCCCACTGAAGTTACAGTTAATGAAAGCAACGGGTTTCTGCAACTCGCCGGAAGCAAGGCGCATTCTGTCAACATAGCTGCTTTGCCATGCTCCGCCTTTTTTACCTGCGCGGGCATAGAGATCCATATAGAAACTACCAAGCAGTTCCTCTTTATCATTATGAAGCTCAAAGAAACGGACATCAGAATTCCAGATTTCTACATCGTTACGCTCTTTGGCGGTAATGCCATAAATGCGGCGAACAACTTCGAACAGCCCTTCAATGGCACGTTTTTCCGGGAAGTAAGCACGCAGCTGCTCTTCATCAAAAGAGAAATCGTGCTGTTTTTGTTTTTCGCTGTAATACCTTACATCCCAGCTTTCCAGCTCATCAACACAGTAGTGGGATTGGGCAAACTCGCAAAGTTCTTCCATCTCCCTTTCCCCCTGTCCATGGGCGCGGTCAACCAGACCGTTTAAGAAATCGAGCACTTCCTTAGTTGTCTTCGCCATTTTGGTTGCGAGAGAATTTTCAGCGTAGTTTTTAAAACCTAACAGCAGAGCAAGTTCATGACGTAGCGCGAGAATTTCTTCCATAATCGGGTTATTGTCCCACTTACAGGCATTCATACCCTGATCAGAAGCACGGGTCATATAAGCGGTATAGACTTCTTCACGCAGCTCACAGTCATCTGCATAGCTCATCACTGCACTGTAGACTGGCGGATCCAGCGTCAGTAACCAGCCTTTTAAATCTTTCGCTTTAGCGGCAGCTTTGGCTGAACTTTTTATGTTTTCAGGTAAACCAGACAGATCGCAGACATCGGTGACGAGCTTTGTCCAACCCATTGTGGCATCCAGCACATTGTTACCGAAGCGGGCGCTCAGCTCAGACAAGCGAGCCGTGATTTCACCGTAGCGTTTTTGTTTCTCTTCCGGTAATGCAATGCCGGATAGAGTGAAATCAAGCAGCTTATCTTCTACAGCCTTACGCTGCGGCTGAGACAGTTTTTCAAACTCAGGACTTTCTTTCAGTGATTTATAAGCCTGATATAGCCCTTTGTGTTGACCCATCCAGGTCGAGAACTCAGAATTCATTGGCAGGCATTGTTCATAAGCCACCCGGAATTCCGGTGTATTTTTGACAGAATTGAGATGAGATACAGGAGACCAGACGCGCTCAAACTGATTTCTTGCCTCAGAGATTGGCTGACATAAATTATCCCAGGTAAATTGACTATTTTCGTTCACCACTTTCTCAATTACCTGACGATATTTAGCCAGCATTTCTTTCACCGCGGGTACAACATGTTCTGCTTTAATAGAAGCGAATTTTGGTAGTCCAGAAAAATCTAATAATGGATTAGTCATAATGAGCACCTTATTAGTATTAGTGTAATTGGGCAATACCGATGTCCCAAGGAGTTGTTGTTGAAAGACGGGGATAAGATATCGTGAGTTAAATTTAAAAGCCGCATTTTTCTTTGAATAATAATGTTCTTTTTATATCAGTGATCTGCGAAGTGGTGTTATAAGAATAAAAAATAAAATCAAATGACAGAATAAATTAAGTGGCAGGGGAAATAAAAAGCCAGCAAATTTAAATGCTGGCTTAATAAAAAGTTTTAAATAATAAATCTGATTTTAGATAGGTTTCTCTATTGAGTTATAAAGCGTATCCAATTGATTAATTCGCTGGCGATAACTATTGGTCAGGCAGAATATATTAGCTCCACATTGCTGACGCTGTTTCAGCCATGCCTGCTGGCTATTATACATCTCTCCTGATACACCCATTGCAAATAATCCGCGTAGGAAGTGATACTTCACACTCATCTCTACATCCAAATCATTCAGCTTCTGGCTGGCACAAATTGCCTTTTCATCAGGGGCTTTGGCTTTTGCACAATCAAAGCTGGCTGCGAGGCTGAGTGGCGACAGCAGGAATAATAAAAACAGCATATACCGCATTATTTTTCCTTATCCGGAGGAACGACAGGCCCCGGCCCCATTGGTAATTTGGGTACTTTGGCATCTTCATAATTGAAGGATTGTGGTTTACCGGTTGCATCGAGTTTGCAGGAGAATTGAATATTTTTCCAGCCATTATCGGTCCGATACATACCAGCCCCGACTAATTCTGAGGAACTCATTAATTTGATGCTATCTGGTGATACATCACCAAGGAAAACTTTATCGGCATCTTTGTGATGTTGTTGAATAATAGGTAAAGCAAAAGGACGGCAAATAAATTCAGCGATTTTTTTAGCATCTGACCACTTATTTATATCTTTTAGTGCTGATTTATCGATAACTTGTTTATCAATTTGTTGTTGAAGGTATTTTTGCTGATTCTGAGATAATTGAAATGTGGGGGGTTCGGCTTGTATGGCAGAAGAGAAAACCAGACAACTGATACCAAGACAGGTTAAATATTTTGCATAACACATAGCAAGATACTCCGACGAATAGGTAATCGGAATAAGTATGGCACAGGTTTTCAGGCTGTGCCATCATCGTTTTGTGTTCATCATCGTTGAGTTTAGATATATAGAATGTGCTAACTCAATTATATATAAATCATCTTAATTCATATATAAATTATTCGGTTATCACCAGGGCGTTTACAGATGAATCATGACTGATATAACCATCACGACAATTTGACTCACTATCATCACAAACAAAGTTAACCGGAACCTGACAATTTGTCCCCGGTGTTGGATAAAAATAAGTTCTCCATCCATCTTCCATATCGAGATAGTCTGTCAGTAATTTTACACTACAATATTTTTGTTCTCCGTTTGGTGCATCATATTCAATATTCCATGTCACCCATTTAGCTGATGCATTGCAATTATGAAATATATTATCATCATCTTCTAAATTGAAGTTTTTTTCCTCATAACGAGATAAAGTAAATTCATCTTCTGGCCCGGCATTATACATACATTCATATTGATCACGTTTAATTTTAACCACAGCAGTCTTACTGGCATTTAACATATACATATTATAATATGCAGAATATACAGATGGTTTATCAATGTGCTTCCCCATCTCTTTTTTGTGAATATGTGAAAATGTATTGTCTTTGGTTAATGAACAGCCTGCAATAAGCATGATGCTTAAATATAAAACATATGATATGTATTTTTTTAATGATTCCATTTTTATTACCTTTTTATTATCTGTGTCGTATTTTAAAATCATACTTTCGGGGAGATTATTAATATGGTGAAAAAATCCACCAACAAAATTGTGATTTTTAAAATAGATATATGATTTTTCATTTTAAGTATAGCAGGGATTAATAAAGGTAAGGTTTTATCTGGAAATTTATTTTTGCTGGTGGGAGTATGATGATTTATATATTAGTTTTGTTTTTAATTTATATCATGCCTCACTTTTATTCTGTGAGGCATGATGTTTTAAGTGGCATGTAAACAATGTATTATGCATTATCAAGATGCATAAATAATATTGCTATGTTGAAATTAAATAAACCGACTCATAAGGTTTGATCTTAATTTCTTTTTCCACTGTGACGGGTGATGGATAATTACTGATTAATACCTGCCACTCTTTTTGTGTAAGTTCAGACTCTGGTGACCAATGCTGTGTTTCATCACTAAGATTGGCAATAACCAGTAAAGTCTGATCCTGCCAGCGTCGCAGATAGCACCACAGAGAAGGGTGCTCAGGCAAAAGATCCAGATAATCACCATAAGTCAGTATGGGCTGCGTTTTTCTTAACTGAATTAAATCCTGATAGCAGTAGAATACAGAATCTTTGTCCTGTAATACGGATTCTGCATTGATTTCACGATAATTATCGCTGGTCGCTATCCACGGAGTACCAGCGGTAAACCCAGCATTGTCAGTGTTATCCCATTGCATTGGCGTTCGGCTATTATCACGGGATTTTTGCGCCAGAATTGTCAGTATTTCTTCTGAAGACATACCTTGTTCGATGCGTTCCTGATACATATTCAGGCTTTCAATATCCCGATATTCTTCAATGCGTTTAAAGTGAGGATTGGTCATACCAAGCTCTTCACCTTGATAGATATAAGGTGTTCCCTGCATTCCGTGCAGCACCATGGCTAACATTTTGGCAGATGCTTTATGGTGCTGGTTTTCATCCCCGAATCGGGACACAATGCGGGGTTGATCGTGATTACACCAGAAAAGAGCATTCCATGCTTTCTGATGCATCCCTTGCTGCCAGACTGAGAAGATCTTTTTCAGTTCAATATAATCTGGTTTCGCATGTGTCCATTTTTCCCCATTCGGGTAATCAACTTTCAGGTGATGAAAATTGAATGTCATGGAGAGTGCATTCCCACTTAACGCGCTATAACGGACACAGTGTTCAAGGCTTGTAGAAGACATTTCACCGACAGTCATTAACGCTTTAGGCTGGAAAACATCACGGCTCATTTCCTGCAAAAACTCGTGTATACGTGGGCCATCGGTATAAAAACGACGCCCATCACCACGATCATCATCAGGATAGGCCTGCTGTTTTGAGACAAGATTAATGACATCTAGCCGCAGTCCATCAACACCGCGGCCAGCCCAGAATTCACAGACTTTTTTCAGCTCAGCGCGAACGGGCTCATGTTCCCAGTTCAGATCAGCCTGTTCGACGGCAAACAGGTGGAGGTAATACTGCTGGCTCGCTGCATGCCATTGCCACGCGTTGCCGCCAAACTTGGATTTCCAGTGATTAGGGGGATTATCCTGCCCGCTACCTTCTTTCCAGATGTAAAACTGACGGTAAGGATTATTTGCGTCCTGCGCGGCCTTAAACCACGGATGTTCCGTTGAAGTATGGTTGAAAACCATATCTAAAATGATGCGAATGCCACGGCGATGGGCATTCTCCACCAAATTATCAAAATCTTCCATCGTGCCATATTCAGGATTAATTGCGCAGTAGTCGGCAACATCATAACCATTATCCACCTGTGGAGATGGATAAATAGGGGTGATCCAGATAGCACCTACTCCGAGGTGCTGTAAATAATCCAGACGTTGGGTGATCCCGTTAATATCACCAGTACCATTTCCTGTACTATCTTGAAAACTCTTTGGATAAATCTGGTAGATAGCGCTGTCTAACCACCACGGTTGTTGTTCAGTCATAACAATACCTTATAAAACTATATCCTATTAACCCGCGGCTTCATTGTTGATCAATTCTTCTTTGCGTTCGTTCCTGCGATACATCAGCACAGTCAGTGCCATTGGGACAATAATCACAATCAGCATAGCGAGAAGGTAGATCATCCAGAATTGAGGCTTGATGGACAGAATACCCGGTATACCTCCCACCCCGATACCATTGGAAGTCACGTGGTTTAGCCCACATAACAAACCCGCCAGACTCGTACCAATCATTGCGCAGAACATCGGGTAACGGTATTTCAGGTTAATACCATACATGGCCGGTTCAGTAACACCGAGGTAGGCTGAAATTGCCGCAGGAACGGAAAGCTCCCGCTCATTTTGTTTTTTACTTGCCCAGATGATGCCGATAACAGCGGAACCCTGAGCAATATTAGACAGGGCAATAATCGGCCAGATAGGTGTTCCACCCGTGCTTTGGATCATTTGCAGGTCAATCGCCAGCGTCGTCTGATGTACACCGGTAATCACCAGCGGAGCATAGAAGAAGCCAAATAAGGCAGCACCGATTGGAGCAAAACTGCCGGTCATCAGCCCTTTGACGCACCAGGCCACACCATCACCGATTGAACGCCCAATCGGGCCGATGATTGCATGAGCAAGGAAAACGGCCAGCAGCAGGGAAACAACCGGAACAACCACCAGATAAAGATAATCCGGCACCAGTTTCTTCAGGCGTATTTCAATCCAGCCTAAGGCTAATCCAGCCATCAGAGAAGGAATAACCTGTGCCTGATAACCTACTTTGGAGATGGTAAACCAGCCGAAATTCCAGACTTCTGGGATTTGTTGCCCCAGTTGATAGGCATTCATTAATTGTGGCGAGACTAACGTGATCCCCAGAATAATCCCCAGAATGGGCGTTCCACCCATTTTTTTAACGGCAGACCAGCAGATCCCGACAGGGAGATAGAAAAATATGGCTTCACCGATAAGCCAGAGGAAATTATAGATGGTTTGCCAGATTGGATATATATCGGCAAGAGATTTTCCGTCACTAAATGGAATGCCGCCGATCAGATTTCGAAGGCCTAATATCAGACCGCCACTGATAAGGGCTGGCAATAATGGGAAGAAGATCTCAGCAAAATGTGAAATTGCATTTTCATACCATTTCATATTTTGTCGTGCAGCCTGCTTAACTTCTTCTTTATTTGCTGACTGCTTCCCGGTTGCGGCAAGCAAAGCTTTATAATAAATATCGACATTCGTTCCGATGACGACCTGAAATTGCCCGGCGTTAGTGAAACAGCCTTTCACCATTGGTAACTCTTCAATGGCCTTAGCATCAGCGTTTTCCGGGGTATTAAGAACAAATCTGAGCCTGGTGATACAATGGGTTACGGAGGCAATATTCTCCTGCCCTCCGACTAATCTAATAAGATTATCAACATCCTTTTGATTTATTGATTTTTTCTTCATGCCTTTTCTCCTTTCTATGGCAGGAGTAGTAAATAACGGAAATTGGTACTAACAGAATGATTACTTTTATGATGAGATAATTCATAGAGTGAAGTAATAACCAGCCCATCCTAGTCAGATTTCAGAATTTTGAATATGAAAAGATACGTTGTTTGAGTTTTGGATCACATTTTATTCTACTAAATTGAAAATATAATAATTTTCATATTACTTAAATTTATTGTTTCAGTAATTTTAATTCACCTAAGAATTAATGTGTTTGGTTTATAGGTTATTCCGTTTTTATATGTATTTTTTATTAATTATCAAATGAAACTTAATATTCTGATTTTTCTGGTATGAAAACCCGTTTCACTGGGAAGCATATAAGTTAAACGGGCTGTTGGTTATTTATTTCGGTATTGTTTATGGTTCCATTTCATCATAATAAGGTATTATAAAAAGAGGTTCGCACTCTTTCGCTTTACATCCGAGATAAATAATTTTTTCATCATTGGTAAATGTGGTTATGCCACCTCCATTGATATGGAAATCCCATAATTCCAGAACAAATATTTTATGATGAACAATGAGTTCTGATAATATTCATTACCTCTTCATTTTCTTCAATAAATGAAAATGAACCACTATGTTCCAGGAATTGTAAGGAAACGTTTTCATGAGAAAAATCAAGCTGTAATAATGGATAGAGAGCTCTATCGAATCGACCAGCAATTACTCGTGTAGGCATGGATATTTCTTTCAACCTAGGGCGAAAATCAGGGATCATTAAAATTTGACCACCAATATTAAAATCTACATCTTCCCCACAAAAGATTGGATATAATTCAATATTTCTAGCTCCAGGCTCCGTAGCTATTTTTTCGGAGTTTTTGGGGTCGAAGAATCGGACTAATGAAGCTCCTTTTGCAAAGAGAGATTGCATTTCTGGTGATGTTGAAGCATATCCACTTCGACGAAGTTGGGATATTTCACTCCATACGTCTGGTAATTGATTTTCAATGATTTTATTTATATTTTCGTGATTCTTCTGCCACATGTAAGGGCTATGCAAGCTATTACATAATAACAAGGATTTTATTAATTCTGGGTAATCCAAAGCAAGTTTTAAACTTATTAAACCACCATATGAGAAACCAAAAATATGTGCTCCATCTGGACATAATTTGTTAATTACACATGCAACATCAAGTACATCCTCTTCAAAAGTTATTTCGGAAAGAGATTCTGGTTGATCAGATTTTCCTCTTCCGAAAAGATCTAAGTATATGACACGAAATTCAGTATGTAGTATATCGAAGTGAGGATGAAATATTACATGTGAACCGGCAGGCCCAAGTCCTGATAGAAGGATGAGAGGTTCTCCATTACCTGCTTCTTCAACCCAAAGTCTTTTTCCTCTAATATTATGGAATGTGCCTGGGGCATGCTGAAAACATATTGTGTTTGTCATATTATCTCCGAGTTTGTTACGAAAACACCTATTTCTATTTTTCGAGTTTTTTTACACTTTTACGATAGATGAATGAATTGAATGTAAAAATAATAGCCATGTTTTTAAGTTAATTATATTTTAGAGTGTGAGATGTTATGTGATTCAGAAACTAGATTAGGTAAAGAATAATTGAAATATTTATATTCACCATTGGATGAATTATTTTTTTCAGGGTGGGTATGTGTACGGAGTAATTCCTTTTTTGAGTATGCTACCACTAGTGAATCGTATACATTTTCTGTTAAGAGCTTATTCAGGTGGCTATAATCAAAGGTATTTAATTTATTAATGGTATTTATCCAGTTTATATTAATCAGGCGATTTGTAATATCAATATCTGTACTCATTGTTTTTTGGCCTCTCTCATTAATAATTCTCGCTTGCGCTCAATCCCCCAACGATATCCAGATAAACTTCCATCATTCCTGACTACCCTATGACATGGAATCGCAACCGCTAGCATATTGGCGGCACATGCATTCGCTACGGCACGTATAGCTTTTGGTGAACCAATACGCTTGGCAATTTCAGCGTAACTGATAGTGGTTCCTACCGGAATTTCTCGTAACGCCAGCCAAACTCGTTGTTGAAAAGCTGTACCGCGAATATCTAATGGTAGTTTTAGCTCAGCTTCCGGAGTCTCAATAAACCCGACGACTTGCGCGATAATTTGCTCAAACTGGGGATCTCCACCAATAAACTCTGCCTGGGGGAATTTGTCTTGCACCTCCTGTAAAAGTTTATTGGGATCATTTCCCAGTAAAATAGCACAAATACCCTTTTTACTTTGTGCAACTAAAATATGACCTAATGAACAAATGCCCAATGCAAAGTAAATTTGCACTCCCTTTCCACCGGCGCGCCAAATTTTCGGTGTCATACCTAATAAATCGGATGAAATTTCATAGAACCTGCTGCTGGAATTGAAACCTGCATCTAAAATAGCTTCAGTAACACTATGGTTTTGTTCTAAATTATTCCTCAAACGCTGACCACGGTAAGCATCGGCATAGGCTTTTGGCGTCAGACCTATTTTTGCCTTGAATAATCGATGAAAGTAAAATGGGCTCATTCCTATGTGATTGGCGATACTTTCCAGAGGAAGATAGCCTTCATTTTGTTCTATGTAACGGCAGGCTTGCGCTATTTTAGCAAGGTTGCTAGCTTCTTGTTCAGGCTGGCTTCCTGGTAAACGCTTACTTGGACGATAACCTTGCTGTTTAGCATCACTTTCATTGTCAAAAAAGATCACATTTTCCCGTTTTGGTAGGCGGGCAGTACTGGAAGGTAAACAATATATTCCTGTAGTACGCACTGCGTATACGAAATGACTATCAGCATCCTTATCACGTTCAACAATGGCTTGCCAACGTTTCTCATTGGTTTTCCATAAATTTTTTTTACTCATATATCACCTATCATGGTTAGCGAATGAGCACCTTAATACTAATAGATTGGTAGATAATGGTAGGGAAATCACCCTGTCTCTTGCTTTTTTAATTTTTTTAAAGAATATATATTAGGGTCATATAGATGCTACTATCTTTTATCAAATAAAAAAGCGTTCAATATTCCCTACCGGACGCCAGATACAATTAACGAGTAACAAGATTAATAAATATTTGTGCTCCAACCAGCAGGCAGTCATCGTCAATAAAATAAGGATTGGAATGCGGGTAGTTGTCTATTCCTTTCTCTTTATTTCCGCTACCGAGGAAAAACATGGCACCTATGCGATCTTTGGTGGCGTTAATCATGTAACTGAAATCCTCACTGCCTGTTGCTGGGCGGATGTTAGCGATTATATTTTCTGAAGGCAGGAATTTGCCGGCCGCTTCGATGATACGCTGGTAAGCGTAAGGATGGTTTTCCACTGCGGGGTAAGTTGCGTAGCTTACTGTAGTTTTGAAACCGCCCGCTTCGCTGCGGGCAATAATTTCCTGCATACCATTTTTGAGGATTTGGTCAGTTTCCTTATCCATCGTCCGAATGGTTCCTTGTGCCTGAGCATGGGCAGCGATGGCATTGGGAATGGTTCCGCCGTTAATCATGCCGCAAGTGAGTACCGCCGGGCTGAATGGATCTGTCTTTTTCGCGACAATATAGTCCATATAATCAATAATGCGACACATCTCCCGAATGGCATCCAGCCCTTTTTGTGGTGCTGAGCCGTGGGCAGAAACACCGTAGACATCCAGAGTCCATGTCGTCCCCCACGAGGTGAGGGTGCCGCTTGTCAGAGCGATAGTACCTGTATCCTCAGCACCATCGTTATGCAGGGCATAGACTTCACTGACACCGTCCATGCACCCCAGCTCAACCATTTTATCTGCGCCCGGAATGCGCATATCTTCCTCTGCCATCTGGAAGATAAAGCGCACGTTGACGTTCATCTCATGCTGATGCTGTGACAGGTAATTGGCGGCAGTCAGTGCAACTGTCATATGGATGTCATGACCACAGTTATGCGCACAGCCTTCATGCATAGAGCTGTGGTCATTATTGGTCAGATCGGGCATCGCGAGCGCATCCATATCGGCACGAAATGCAATCAGGGGTTTGGCTGGATCAATAATTAAGTCGGCAGTAAAACCGGTATAATCTGAATAGTTTTTGATGGTGTAACCAAAGAATCTCATTAAATCAAGGCAATATTTTGCAGTTTTAAATTCATGACCGGATAGCTCAGGAATTTTATGGAGATCCTGACGAGTCTTTTTGCTGAATTGTTCTAATGAAAATAGCGTATCGCTGATGTTATATTTATTCATTATCTAACCCCTTTTACGCTGAATTTATTTGAGTCATGAAAGAAGTATCGAAAAAAGGTAATAAATAGAAACTATCATGAAAAGCATGGTCACTTGCCATAATATTTTTTTCTCAGTTTCTTTTTTTTATCGTCAGATCTAGGGAAATATTGTCATATATGATGACCGGAACAACAGGGTATCAACACGAACACTGACTGTAAGAAAGATCGTGTTGTTCTGGATGAGAGGTTAATCAAGGATCTTTAATGCTGAGAGCATAACCGATCCTGAATTTATAAAAGATCGGCTCCTGCAATGGATCAAAATATCATTCAGTTTATGCTGTTGGTTTGATATCCATAATAGTTTCAATGGCGCCGCTGCTTAAGAGACGCTGTTTATTGGGTACTGCCTCAATCAAATGGTTGACTGGCAAGACTCGGATACCTGAGCCTAAAAAGACCGGCACCGTGGTAAGAAATAGTTGTTGTAATTCTCCGGCATCGGCAAAGAATGCTGCTGTTTCTCCACCACCAATGATCCATACATCTTTATCTTTAGCGGCAGCCCGAGCTTTAGAAGCAATTTCACTGGCAGAATCATGAGTGACAACGGCATTAATTTCTGTAGGAACAGGTAAATTTCTGGAGGAGAGAATAAAAGAAGGGATATTCTGATATGGCCAGTGACCAGCCGTATTCTTCATAATCCATTCATAGGTTCCGGCTCCTATAATGGCTGCTCCAATACCCTGATAAAAGGTTTCATAAGGAGTGGCGTCATCGCTGAGAGCAAATGTCTCCAGCCAGCCTAACTCATGATTCTCTGTAGCGATATAACCATCCATTGTTGCAGCAACATAATAAATGAGCTTTGACATATCTTTCCTCATTTTACTTTTTAGGGCTTATGAATATTTGGAAAACCCAGTTGGTGTTGAGATAATTTTTTTTGTTACATTATTAATAACTCTATCAGGGGAATCGAAAATGGATTAGCTTTTTAAACTAATATTTTAGAACAGCATGTTTAAAATTGATGTTGGTCACACAACTTTTTGAAATAAAGAGTTTGTCTATAATTTTTTATGTATTAACTGTCACAACTACTACAAATTTTAAATAAAGCAGGATGAATAAATTGATTTGTAACCATGCTGCATGGTTGCTTTAATCATCCGGTTTTTATCGATAATATATTTATACCCGTCGTCTTTCTAGTCGCCTCTTTGTTGGCTGCGCTCACTCACCCCAGTCACATAGTTATCTATGTTCCCGGGGATTTATTCTCTTGCCGCCGTGATGCAACTTGAAATCCATAGGGTACATTGATCGATCACATTAAATTCACTTTAAGGATAAATGATGGCTATTGGATACTTCTTAGTTGTTGGGGATAAGACAACATGTGGTGGTGCAATTTTAACGGGCAGTAGTACCGTCACTTTTTACGGTAAGCCGTCTGCTCTTGAGGGTTCAGAGGTCAGTTGTGGCAGATTTGCCGGTAAATACCGGATTATTGGTGGTGTCAGTGGTTTTATCAATTATCAGCAAAGAATGGCAGGAACGCTGGATAGCCAGAGTAGTTGCCCTTGTCAGGCTGGCTTGATTCAGTCTATTCCTGATTCCTATGCTAAATAATGACGGTTGATAACTAATTATGCCATTGCAAATATTTTCGATGGCATTTAAGAGATTAAATAAATAATTTATGTTATTGACAATTAGCTTTTAAAATATAAAAGATATGACCAAAAATAAGAGGTGTCTTATTGGATTTTTGTTTAATTTGTTTATAGGATTACTCTTATTGAATAAGATAGGGCAGAAAACGGATTTAACCAAAATAGAAAGGATAACAAATTATGTCTAGATTTATTGTTACGCGGAATAACGGAAAAGCGCTTCTCGGAACAGAGTTTCATCTCACTCCGGGTAATACACTGACATTAAAGATTGATGGCTTAAACCTCAATACCAGAAAGCATCTTAAGTTTCTATCAGATAACGGACTGGTATCTATTTTTCAGCGTGATAATCCTAAGATGAGAGAGCAAACATTGCAAATAACAGCGATTAATATAGGAGTAAGTAAAGTTAAGGCGGTTGATACAAATATTGATTTCTGTCCTAATTTTGCTCAGGGTGTTGCTGAAGATTGCTTTCCACATTTAACGATTAATATCATACCTAAAATATCGATCCCCGCTGATCTTACGACTGAGCAGAGAGCGATGCTGATGGTGTTGTTGGCGGAGACGTCATCTCCTGAGTCTAAAAAATTCAAGTACAATGAAAAAGAAGCAAAAGATACGATGCAGTATATGCATGATGTTTTATTAAACAGAGTAAGGTCTCCTAAATCTCAATACCTTGGTGTACCTAAACATGGAAATAAATTGATAGGATTGATTTCAGCACCAAGAGTAATAGAGGGTTTTCAGCAATATCCCAATATAAACGATGATATACAAGGAAGAATTAATAGGATGGTGATTGTTGCTAACGATGGAACCCAAGAGCACTTTTTAGCTTATCGTCGATTAATTACACATGCTATCAATGTAGCAAAAAGTAATAGAATTTCGAATGCAGAGGTTATTGCATGGAGAACACAAGATAGTGGTTCACCTGGTCCTAATTTTATTAAGTTATTTTCATTGCAAGGTCAAGAGTTTTATAAACTTTCTGATAGTTACCTTAAATAAGAGATATTTATATGAAATATTTTATTGGATTATGTATAGTTCTGTTTTCATCAATTTCTCTTTCACAGAAAGATAATCTAGACTTCAAAGCTTGGGGAAAAACAGGTAATTGGGGAATTTATGACTCAAAACCAAATAATTATTTTAATCCATTAAAAATAAAAGAATACAGAGATGGTTACTTGCCTTCATTTAGTTATCTTATTAATTTATTTAATTTTAGGAATGTAAACAACAAATATTGTTTAATAGGCTATAAATGGAATAAAACAAAAAATAGTGAAGAACGAGAAAGAGTTGTTATTTTTTGGGAAAATGCCAATTATCTAATTGACTGGGATTTACCTGATGGTGACGATGATAATAGATATAAGGCAATTATATTTAGCAAGCCATTTATTAAAATGGATAGATCTGTTTTTCCTTATAAAGAAGCCGAAGGTGCGCAGGCTTTGTGGGCGAAAGAAGGCATTATCCAGATGATGGAAGATTGTGAATTACACGGTCAAAAAATAACGATAAAACCTTCTGAGATAATAGATATTAAAGATTAGTTATCTAGCTCGAAGATTGTGAGGGAACTTTTTTAGTTAAGTTAAATATAAAGTGAGTGAAAATGAGATGGTTACTTAGTTTTATAATGATTCTATTTTCTATTTCTGTTTTTTCTCAACAGAAGGAAGAATTAGATTTTGAGGCTTGGAATAAAACGGGAAACTGGGGAATGTTTTATAGAAAGCCAGATAGTCATTTCAAGATATTGGAAATTAAAAACTATAATGAAAGTTATTTGCCTTCATTCAGTTATCTTATTAATAAATTCGGCTTTAATAGTGTAAATAATACGTACTGTGTAATAGGTTATAAGTGGAATAAAAAAGAAGATGATGAAGAATTAACAAGAGTTATTGTTTTCTGGAAGAATGCTAATTACTTAATTGATTGGGATCTACCTGATGGTGATACTGAACATAGATATAAAGCCATTATCTTCAGCAAACCCTTCATTGATATCACTGAATCAGTTGTTCCTTATAAAGAAGCAGAAGGTGCGCAGGCTTTATGGGCAAAAGAAGGGGTTATCCAAATGATGGAAGATTGTGAGTTACATGGTCAAAGAATAACGATAAAACCTTCTGAGGTGGTTGATATTAAATAGTATTGAAGCTGCTCGCAGCCAGCGAGCAGTAGGAACCATTTTACAATTGATTCTTAGGCACAAAATCGTCACTAAAGACCATCCGCTTACGCCCCGGTTCTATTTCAGTCAACGGTTCTACCTGCCTCAATGTATTTTTACAGCGAGTTACCAGCTCCTGATATTCGCGAGTGCTGACCTGTTTCCATTCCAGTTCCTGTTCGGTCAGAGTACGCAAAGCGCGGGCGGGGGTGCCGACGATCAGCTGATTGGCTGCAAAAATAGCTTCTGCCTTGATAAAGGCCATTGCTCCCACGATACAGTTTTCACCAATTTCTGCGCCATCCATTACAACTGAATTCATGCCAACCAAAACATTACGCCGGATTTGGCATCCATGCAGTATAGCTCCATGCCCGATATGACCGTTTTCTTCAACCACTGTGTCCTGTTGAGGATAACCGTGCATGACGCAATTATCCTGAATATTCGAACCATCCATCACCACCAGCCGACCGAAATCACCACGCAGGCTGGCATTCGGGCCGATATAAACCTGCTTGCCAATAATGACGTCACCGACCAAAACAGCGGTAGGGTGAACATAACTACTGGGATCAATAACCGGGGTTAAACCATCAAGTTGATATACAGGCATAAGTATTTCCTCAAACAATTGTCAGACGTTACTAAGAACCGCTGTGTAATCCTCCAAAACGACGATAGTACGCAGCAGCAGGCTGGGGCAATTTACCTATGGTGGTTTCGCATTGTTCACCAATGTATCGAGTTGCGGCAGGGCCAATACGCTGGTAGATGTTGATGCATAAATTCCGGGCGATTTGGCCTTCCCACTGTGTAGGCAACAGCGCGTTCGGTAATAGAGGGTCACGCAGTACAACACGGCGGTAAAAGTGGATAAGCAGAAGGCGTAACTGGAAACAGCGCTCTGGTGTCAGTTCGTCTGCATTACAATCTTGCAATAGCTTCATCAAGGGCCGGAATGTGATGATAAATTCATGATAGTGCTCAGCAACCTGATCCAGCGACCAGCTGGCTGATACCCGTTCTTTCAGGCTCTGTTCGGAGCGGGGATAAGGATAATCTGCCCGGAAGTAGATCACGGAGTCACTGGCGCTGAGCTCTCCGAGCAGAGCCGGAATATCACTTTGTGAACTGCTGGGAGCTGCCATTAATGTGCTGTTAAGTTGACCAAATCCAAACCAGTTCAGCTCTTTTTTCAGGCGGGTACGTTCCTCTTTACAGGTTTCTTCCAACAGCAATAAATCCCATTTGCCATCCCATGCCGGTTGTTCGCTGAGATAAATTTTACTCTCTGCATGACGGAATTGGTTCATGCCCCGCTCAGTGATGCGGTAATAACTGCGACGACCTATTTTCTCTACCTCCAGCCAACCCTCTTTTTGTAAACGAAATACAGATGTCCGGACAAAACGGTCACTGAATCCCAGTGGTTCCAGTAGAAGGCTGAGACTGCCCAGCCAGATTTCTCCTCCCCGATGGCTGAGCGCATCGCCATACAGGGAAATGATCAGCGATGTTCCGCTAATCGGCTGGGCATCAAGGGCATGTCGAATAAAATCGTCGAGTTTGTGTGTCATATTTTGTTATTGTCTAAACGCAAATGAGTCATGACAGTAGCATAATCAGGTGTCCCAGTCGTTATTGTATTGTTGGAATATTATTTCTGCTGACGGTGGTCAAGAACCCGAACTGCTTTGCCTTCTGAGCGCGGAATATCCCCGCAATTGACGATACTGACTTCGGTGCTGATCCCTATCATGGCCTTGATGTGATGGCGTAATTGGTGGCAGATATCGCAACGTTGCTGGATACTCAGTTGCGCCGGATCTTTCAGTTCGACCTTGACGGACAGACTGTCATAATTCCCAACGCGGTCCACTTCCAGCTGATAGTGTGGCGACAGTTCGCTGAAACGCGTGATCTGTTCTTCTACCTGTGATGGAAAGACATTGATGCCACGGATGATGAGCATGTCGTCGGAGCGTCCGGTGATCCTGTCCATGCGCCGCATATTGCGGGCGGTTCCCGGTAACAGGCGTGTCAGGTCGCGGGTACGGTAGCGGATCATCGGCATGGCTTCTTTGGTGAGTGTGGTGAAAACCAGCTCACCATTTTCGCCGTCCGGTAATACATTCAGGTTGTCAGGATCGATCACTTCCGGATAAAAATGGTCTTCCCAAATAGTGGAACCATCAGCATATTCCAGTGATTCCATGGCGACACCCGGCCCCATAATTTCGGACAAACCATAAATATCCAGCGCTTTGATGCCCATACGAGTTTCAATTTCATGCCGCAGCCCTTCCGTCCACGGCTCAGCCCCGAAAATACCGACCCGCAGAGAGCATTGTCTGGCATCGCCTCCCATTTGCCGTTCCAATACATCCAGCAGCGTCAGGCAGTAAGAGGGCGTCATCATAATGACATCGGGTTTAAAGTCGCAGATCAGCTGTGCCTGTTTTTCTGTCTGCCCGCCAGACATCGGGATCACGGCAGCCCCCAGACGCTCAGCACCGTAATGTGCTCCCAGACCGCCGGTGAACAGGCCGTAACCGTAAGCGACATGTATTTTGTCTTTGGCTGTTGCCCCGGCAAAACGCAGGCTACGAGCGACCAGATCAGCCCAGTTGTCGATATCTTGCTGGGTATAACCAACAACGGTCGGACGCCCTGTTGTTCCGGATGAAGCATGGATACGCACAATTTTTTCCATCGGAACGGCAAAAGTATCAAAAGGGTAGTTATCCCTCAGATCCTGTTTAGTGGTGAAAGGAAATTTAGCGATATCCTCAAGCTGCCGGAAATCACTGGGGTGAATACCAATCGCATCAAATTTACGGCGATACATTGGCACGTTGTTATAGGCATGATGCAATGTCCATTTCATCTGCGTAAACTGTCGAGCCTGAATTTCATCGCGTGAAGCAAATTCAACAGAATCGAGACTGGCTTCGGAATGTTGAGTGAAGCTTGAGTTGAGGTGCTGTACGTTGTTGCTCATAATTCCCGCCCTTTTGTTGTTATACACTTCGTCTTTCAAGTTGCCTCTTTGTTGGCTGCGCTCATTCACCCCGGTCACATAGTTATCTATGCTCCCGGGGATGAACTCCCTTGCCGCCGCGATGCATCTTGAAATCCATTGTGTATATACCAATTCAACTCCAAGATTCGTGTTATATCTCCCCACGGCGCGGGGAGATATAAGGGCTCGCCTCATATAACCCGTTGTAACTTGAAGTTTATCGAGTACATATATAGGTGTTGGTTATGAAATACGTTCAATAATCATGGCAATTCCCTGACCAACGCCGATGCACATAGTGCATAAGGCATAGCGTCCGGCTCGCCGTTCCAGTTCAAGCGTTGCTGTCAGTGCAAGCCGGGCACCACTCATTCCCAGCGGGTGCCCCAGTGCTATCGCACCGCCATTCGGGTTCACGTGTTCTGCATCATCCGGTAATCCCCACTGGCGTATCACTGCCAGTGACTGAGCTGCGAAGGCTTCGTTTAGTTCGATCACATCCATTTGATTCAGACTCAGCCCGGTGAGTGACAGTACTTTATCCGTGGCTGACAGTGGCCCAATCCCCATAATGCGCGGTTCAACACCGCTGGTGGCGGTTGCCACAATACGCGCTTTAGGTGTCAGCCCGTGTTTTAATGCTGCGGCTTCTGAAGCGATAATCAGGGCGGCGGCTCCGTCATTGACGCCAGAAGCATTACCGGCAGTGACGGTGCCTTCAGTCCGGAATGGTGTTTTCAGCTTTTGTAATTGCGCTAATGTTGTTTCAGGGCGGGGATGTTCATCCTGTGAAATAATCGTGTTTTCCCCTTTTTTCCGGCGGTCAGGTAGAGTCACAGGGATGATCTCTTCAGCCAGAATGCCTTGTTGCTGCGCGTTAGCGGTACGTTGCTGGCTGCGCAGCGCGAAAGCATCCTGAGCGTCCCGGCTGATTTCAAATAGGGCTGCAACGTTTTCTGCGGTTTCCGGCATCGAATCTGTACCAAATTGTTTCTGTATCAGCGGATTAATGAAACGCCAGCCAATTGTGGTATCAAATATCTGAGCCTGACGGCTGAAAGCCGTTTCCGCTTTTCCCATCACTAATGGGGCACGGGTCATGGATTCCACACCACCAGCCAGTATCAGCTGAGCTTCACCCGCTTTGATACTGCGGGCAGCAAAAGCCAGCGCATCCAGACCTGAGCCACACAACCGGTTGAGAGTTGTGCCGGGAACGGAATATGGCAGGCCAGCGAGCAATGCCGCCATGCGAGCGACATTGCGGTTATCTTCACCCGCCTGATTTGCACAACCGAGAATGACATCATCAATCGCTTGCCAGTCCAGTCCGGGATAACGTGCCAGCAATGCCCGTAGTGGCAGAGCGGCCAGATCATCAGGGCGCAGGCTGGCGAGGGCTCCACCATAACGGCCAATAGGTGTACGCACTCCGTCACAAATAAATGCATGGGTCATGATTTTTCTTTCCTGATTGTTTTAGTAGGAGTCGTTGCTTTGGCGGGTTCTTCTAAAACAGAATGACCCAGACGGTGGGAGTGACCACGGAAAAAGGCCACAGTTTTGCCATTCTGATTGGTAATTTTGACATCATACAACCCGTTAGTTTTGCCCTGATGCTGTACTGACGCGTTAGCCGTAAGCCGGTCACCATTAAAAACCGGATGGATGAAATCGATATTACAGCCGGAAGCAACAGCCGCAATTCCCTCACTGTTGCAGGCATAGGCAAATGCGGTATCTGCCAGACTGAATATAATGCCACCATGACAGGTCTTATGGCCGTTAAGCATGGTAGGTACAATGGTCATGCTTAACTGAGCGATCCCGATGTCGATATAGTCAATCTGCATTCCCATATGATTAGCGCAGGCATCTTTGGTATACATGGTCTCAATACAGTTTCGGGCAAGTTGCTTCGGGGAAGTATTCGTTTTATTAGGCATGATCTTTCTTCTTATGTTGATATTCATGTTGCCGGAGAGATGGAGACTGTAATGTGACATGGCCCGCCGCGAGCTGCCGAAGCAGGGGTGACGGACGATAACGGGTTTCCCCGTAAAACTGCTGTAATTTTTCCAGTGTATTGAAAATATGCTGCCAGCCGAGCTGAGTTCCCCATGCCAGTGGCCCGATGGGATAATTCACACCGCGGCACATTGCCAGATCGATATCTTCGGCGCTGGCAATGCCTTTATTAAGCGCATCCAGCGCTTCGTTACACAGCATTGCCACAGTCCGCATCGTCAGCATGGCCGGATAATCCGGCAGTAAAATGACCTGCTTGCCGAGGAAATGGAGAAAACGGGTGATTTTTGCCGTTTGTTGTTGAGTGTTCTGGCTGGCTGCGCTGATCGCGATGACCGAAGCTGCCTGATAGTTTGCAGACAGATCAAACTGCACGACCGGAGCCTGAATTTCATCAGCCAGCTGGGAGCTGGTTTTGCCGGTTGCCAGCATAAAGAGAACATCATCAATCTGTAATGCAGGTGAAGGTAATGGGATATTGCATTTTTCCCCGCAGGATACCCCGTTTTCCTGCAATTTTTCCTGTAATAAAGCGGCAAAATGCGGCAGGGTAGACCAGTCTCCGTTCGCATTTATTTGTGCTGATGTGATCGGTGCTGCGGCTTGTATTTCCTCAATCACAGGAAATAATAGAGGCTCTTTATCCGCACTATTTTTTTCTTTATTTGTGTCGGAATAGACATAAAACCCCCGGCCACTTTTTCGCCCCAGATGATTGGCTTCCACCAGTTCTTTTTGTCGTAATGATGGCTGAAAGCGGGGATCACCGTAGAAAGCGTGAAACAGGGATTCTGTAACGGCGTAATTGACATCATGTCCGATTAGATCAGTCAGCTGTAATGGCCCCATAGCAAAGCCACCGGCATCCTTTATGACCGCATCCAGTGTCGCCGGAGATGCAACCTGTTCTTCCAGTGCGCGCAGGGCTTCTGCGTAAAAAGGCCTCGCAATGCGGTTGACGATAAAACCGGGCGTAGAGCGGCAAATGACGGGCTGTTTTTGCCAGTTGATCATGAGGCATTTAAGCGTTGCCATGATTTGTGGGCAGGTTTCCAGACCTTGCACGATCTCCACTAGTTTCATTAGCGGAGCAGGGTTGAAAAAATGCAGCCCGGCCATGCGTTGGGGTTTACTCAGAACACGGGCAATAGCTGTAATCGACAGTGATGAGGTATTACTGGCAAAAATGGTTTGTTCTGAACACAGAGATTCCAGCTGGTGGAATAATTTTTGTTTGGCTTCCAGCTGTTCGATAATCGCTTCAATCACCAGTATACAGGGAGCCAATGCCTGTAATGAGTCAACCAGAGTGATGCGTTGCAACAGCGCCTGAGTTTTGTCTGCATCGGCTTTACCTGCTGTGACACGCTGATGCAGGCGGGTGTGGAGTGTATCCAGCGCACGTTGTGCGGCTTCAACATTTGCATCAAATAGCAGGACGGAATGTCCTGCTAGTGCTGCAACCTGAGCAATGCCGATACCCATCGTTCCTGCGCCAATAACAGCGATTGGGCCTTCTGGTATTGATTCGTTAGCTGTTGAATCACTGAATGTCGGACGATGATGTACTGGCATATTCATATTTATTTTCCTTTAAACTGTGGTTCGCGCTTTTCCATAAACGCACGGATGCCTTCCTGAAAATCTTCTGTATGCCCGCACTGGCGTTGTAGATCGCGCTCAAGTTCAAGCTGCTGATCCAGCGTATTGGTTGCGGCGGCGTAAGTGGATTTCTTGATGCACGCAAGGGAGACTGTCGGCTGAGATGCCAGACGTTGGGCGATTTCCCATGCTTTTTCTTCCAGTTCTTTAGGTTCAAAGACCTGCCAGATCATGCCCCACTCCAGTGCCTGTTCAGCACTGATTTTGTCTCCCAGCATTGCCATTCCCATCGCGCGGGCATGACCAATTTTATGAGGCAGGAACCAGCTGCCGCCTGCATCTGGTGTCAGACCAATACGACAGAAAGCCTGAATAAAGGTGGTATTGCGGGATGCGAGCACAATGTCACCCGCCACAGCAAGGGAAAGACCCGCTCCCGCTGCTACGCCATGAACAGCACAAACCACCGGCTTGGGAAGGGTGGTCAGACGGCGGATTAGCGGGTTATAGTAAGTTTCAAGGGAATAGCCGAGATCAGGAACGCCACCTACGTTGATAACAGAACTACGATCATTTAAATCCTGACCGGCACAGAAACCACGTCCGGCTCCTGAAATCAGTACACAGCGCACCGATTCATCCTGTTCTGCAATTTTCAGTGCTTCACTGAGTTGCAGGTGCATTTCCTCGTTGATACTGTTTATCAGTTTTGGACGATTGAGTTTAATGCTAAGGACACCTGCTTTTACTTCAGTGAGTATCGTGGGTATATTTTCATTTTCCATCTACTAGCATCCTTTAAATGTCGGTTTACGTTTTTCAAGGAAGGCTGAAATACCTTCCTGACGATCGGCTGTACCTGCTAAGGCAACAAAGTGTTGTCGTTCAGCGGACAGCCCTTGTGACAGGCTGGTTTCGTATGCAGTCTTGAGCGCAGCCTTAGCCGCCCGCAAAGCCAGCGGCGAAAATTCACTGATGCGGTCTGCTATTTGTTGTGCACGTTTCAACGTCAGATTATCGATGCAAATTTCACTCACTAACCCTGCCTGTTGCGCCTGATGAGCGTTAATGGCTTCGCCGGTTAAGATCATCTGGCTGGCAAGAGCTTTGCCTACACTGCGGATAAGCCGCTGTGTTCCTCCTGCTCCCGGCATTAGCCCCAGTGTGATTTCCGGCAGTCCAAAACTGGCGTTTTCACCACAGACCACTAAATCACAGGCCAGTGCCAGTTCACACCCCGCGCCGAGGGCATAACCATTAACGGCGGCTATCATGGGTTTGCTGATATTGTTCAGTCGTTGCCAGAGTTGGGGGCGACGGTCAGTTATTGCACTGGCAACGGTTTGTTGCTGTAGTTCTTTAAGGTCAGCCCCGGCGGCGAAGCAGCGTAGTGAGCCGGTAATAATGATGACACCGGTTCCGGCATCGGCATCCGCCTGCTCCAGACGTTGTACGAGTAGCTCCAGACAGTCATTGCTGAGAGCGTTGCGTACTTCCGGGCGATTGAGGGTCAGTGTGCGTACCCGCTGTTGTTGAAGACTTAAAACCCATTCCTGACTCATGGTATCTCCTGATTTGCACTCTTATCTCTGGAATATTTCTGATTAATGAGAGATTTCAGACATCAAAATCAACAACAACACCATCGCCTTTCGGCCATGACTGGCAGCTTAAAATATAACCGGCGGCCAGCTGATCCGGTTCAAGGCTGTAGTTCACCCCCATATCCACTTCACCGGATTTGAGCCGGCATTTACAGGTGGCACAAACACCGCCTTTACAGGCGTAGGGCAAATCTGCTCCCTGACGCAGGGCCGCATCAAGAATGCTGTTATCCTCAGTATTCATCACAATATTCAGAGTGCGACCATCTAAATGAATTTCGACACTCGTTTCATTGCGTCCGGCCAGACAGGCAGGACGGGAAGCCGTGTAGAGTGGATGATTACCGGTATTGAAACGTTCACTATGGATGTGTTCAGGCGCCATGCCGGCTTGCTCAAGTGCTGATTTGGCATCATCCAGCATCGTTTCAGGTCCACAAAGAAAAGCGTGATCAAACTGGGAAAAATTAAGGAGTATCTTGCCGATCCGCAGCAGATTTTCGGTATTGATACGACCGTTGAGCAGCGGGCTGTCAGTGGTTTCCTGACTGAATAGATACATGACCTGAAAACGTTGCAGGTAGCGGTTTTTGAGATCAGCCAGTGCTTCCCTGAACATCACAGAGCGGCTGGTACTGTTGCCATAAATCAGCGTAACAGTGCTCTCTGGCTCCAGAGCCAGTGTGCTTTTGATAATCGACAGGATAGGCGTAATGCCCGAACCGGCTGCAATCGCCAGATAATTTCCCGGCTTGCTGGTATCAGGGGGATGACCAAAATTACCTTGTGGCTGCATGACATCCAGCTCATCCCCAACTTTTAATTGTTGGTTAATAAAGGTAGAGAACCGCCCCTGATAGATAGCTTTGACACCAATTTGTAGTGTGTCATCCAGTGGTGAGCTACAGATGGAGTAACAGCGGCGTAGTTCTTCCCCGTTAACCTCTGCCTTGAGTGTCAGGTGCTGACCCGGCTGATAGTGGAAATATTCTTTTAGTTCATCGGGAATTTGCAGTGTGACCGCTACAGAATCTGACGTTTCCGGCTCAATAGCAGCAATGCGTAAGCGATGAAACTGTGTCCGGTGAGACTGTTTTTGTTGAGAACCGGGATGAGGAAGAATAGCCATCTGCTGCTCCCTTAAATACATTTGAAATAATCGAAGGGTTCCAGACAGTGCTGACAGCGATAAAGTGCTTTGCACGCGGTGGAACCAAACTCACTGATTTTTTCTGTCTGATGACTGCCACAACGCGGGCAGGTAATGGATTCGGTGTCTGCGGGTCTTTCACAGGCAGCTCCCTGTGGTGGCGCGATACCGGATTCCCGCAGACGCTGTCTGGCATCGGCATTCATCCAGTCAGTCGTCCATGCCGGGCTTAGGCTTACGTCAATATATACAGGGGAAAAACCGGCCTGAGCCAGTGTTGTCCGGATTTCATTAATGAGAAAGTCCGTGGCCGGGCAGCCTGAATAAGTGGGGGTGAATACCACTTGCCACCCCGTCTGACCGTTCTGTTCATTCTGGGAAGCGGTAACTTCGCGTACCATACCGAGATCGGTAATCGATAACGTCGGTAGTTCTGGGTCGGCAATCTGATGCAGACACTGCCAGATCTGGTGGATTTCGGGTTGCTGCAATGCTATTGGTTGCAACGCTATTGATTGCAAGGAACTAAGTTGCTGCTCCATCCTACCCTCCTATACCCTTCGTCTTTCGAGCTGCCTCTTTGTTGGCTGCGGTCACTCACCCCGGTCACATAGTTAGCTATGCTCCAGGGGATGAGTTTCCTTGCCGCCGCGATGCAACTCGAAATCCATTGGGTATATACATATCGTCTTTCAAGCTGCCTCTTTGTTGGCTGCGCTCACCAGTTATTGTCTGGATATGCCCGCTGTAAAAACTGCATTTCTGCCAGTATGTATCCGAGATGTTCTGTATGTCGCCCTTGCTTGCCGCCTTGCCGGTACGGAGTTTCCTGTGGTATTTCCAGCGTAGCCTGAGCAAAGGTGTCTTTGACCATTTGCTGCCACGGTTCATGCAGTGTCCGGGGATCCACCGCAATGCCAGCCTCCGCAAGTTGCTGCTCTACCTCATCGCAATGGAAAAGTTCGCCGGTAAAGCGCCATAGTTGATTGACAGACTGCTGCATTTTCTCGTGACTCTGTTTTGTGCCATCCCCCAGACGGATCATCCAGCCACGGCTGAAACGCAGGTGATATTCCACCTCTTTTAATGACTTATTGCTGATAGCGGCTAATTGGGTATCGCGGCTCTGGCCTAATGCCTGATGGAGTAAGACGTGATAGGCATCGATAAAAAACTGGCGCACCAGCGTATCGTTAAAGCCGCCATTAGGTTGCTCCACCAGCAGAAGATTGCGGAACTCCCGCTCATCACGCCCAAAAGCCAGCCGGTCTTCATCACTTTCTCTGTTTTTTTCAGCATCAGTTCCGTCAAGTGTGGCGGCATAGCTGAGAAAATGGCGTGCCTGACCCAGCAAATCGAGACCGATGTTAGCCAGAGCTAAATCAATTTCCAGTTCTGGCGCGTGACCACACCACTCGCACAGGCGCTGCGCCAGAATCAGCGGGCTGTCTCCGAGACGCAGTACGTAGTTGAAAAGATTATGATTGATAAGATTATGATCGAGGGAAGCGGTATGAGGCATGTTCATATTTTCCCCCTTACATATTCTTGATGCCGTCAGGGATCGTGTAGAACGTCGGGTGACGGTAAATCTTATTTTCCGACGGTTCAAAAAAAGCGCTGCGATCTTCCGGTTGTGATGCAACCAAGTAGATGGATTTCACCACCCAGATAGAGCAGCCTTCATTACGCCGGGTATAAGCATCACGCGCATTTTCGAGCGCCATCTGATCATCCGCTGCATGGAGGCTGCCGACATGACGATGAGCCAGCCCCTGCTTACTGCGAACAAAGACTTCATACAGTGGCCAATCGGTATTGTTCATATCTTGCCTCCGTTTTCATCGATGATTAAATACAGTGGACTAAGCAGCCTGTTTTTTGGCAGCCATTTTTCTGGCATGGCTGGACGCTGCCTCACGTACCCAGCTTCCGTTTTCCCATGCCCGGCGTTTGGCCTCCAGACGTTCGTGGTTACATATGCCGTGGCCTTTGATCACTTGATTGAATTCGTCCCAGTTGATTTCACCAACGCGGTAATGCCCTGTTGTTTCATCCCAGGCCAGTTCAGGATCAGGGGCTGTCATACCCAGTGCCTCTAATTGAGGAACGGTGTTATCGATGAATTTCTGTCTCAGCTCATCGTTACTAAACCGTTTAATTTTCCAGGCCATACTCTGGGCGCTGTTGGGGGAATCACTGTCATTGGGACCGAACATCATCAACGTCGGCCACCAGAACCGATTAATGGCATCCTGTAGCATGGCCCGCTGAGTTTCACTCCCTTTTGCCAGCACGGTAACCGCCTCATATCCCTGACGTTGGTGGAAGCTCTCTTCTTTACAGATTTTCACCATAGCGCGGGCATAAGGGCCGTAAGAGGCACGACACAGAGCGACCTGATTGACTATTGCAGCACCGTCCACCAGCCAGCCAATGACGCCAATATCTGCCCAGCTCAAGGTGGGATAGTTGAAAATTGACGAATATTTCATCGTTCCATCCAGCAATTTCTGATAGATGTCCTGACGAGTACAGCCCAGTGTTTCTGCGGCGCTGTAGAGATAAAGCCCATGGCCTGCCTCATCCTGCACTTTTGCCAGTAATACAGCCTTGCGCCGCAGGGTTGGGGCACGGGTGATCCAGTTGGCTTCCGGTAACATGCCGACAACTTCCGAGTGTGCGTGTTGACCGATCTGACGTATCAGGTTTTGGCGATAGGCATCGGGCATCCAATCCTTAGCTTCAATGGTGATATCTGCCTCGATCTTGGCGTCAAAATGCGCCTGTCGTTGATGATCTGGTTGATCAGTTGTCATATAACGCTCCACATATGATTCTTACTTTTAAGATTGCATAATAAAAACGAATCACTTAATGCAACCTTAAATCTACAAACTGATAACAAAAATATCAAACCTTTTATTTGTATATTTGTTGAGCGCATCACAATTTATGTTATTTATTTTTCAAAAAGTTGTAATTAATTTTTATTGTTATGGATAAGTAAGGATATTGATATGTGTAGCCCGGAAAATGTTCGCTTTTGTTAATTTTTTGGGTGGTTTTTTGTCTGGGTTATGTGATACATAAATATTGCATATTGTTTTAATGGTGATTCATTAATGATATCGGCGGAGAAAAAAATGCAACAATTGACCAGTTATATTTGTGGTGAGTGGGTTTATGGAAACGGTAACGCCAGAACTATTCACCATGCAGTAAGTGGTGCAGCGCTGTATCAGGTCTGTTCAGATGATCTGCCACTGGCTGATAGCCTTAGATATGCCAGAGAAAAAGGTGGAAAAGCACTCTCAGCCATGACATTCCAGCAGCGTGCCCAGATGATGAAAGCCGTTGCAAAGCATCTGCTTGCCAATAAAGAAGCTTTATATGCTATCTCAGCAGAAACCGGAGCGACCCGTTCGGATGGCTGGGTAGATATTGAAGGGGGCATTGCAACGCTATTTTCCTATGCGGGTCTGGCAGGACGCGAGTTACCGGATGATGTGTTGTGGCCGGAAGATGAGATGATCCCACTTTCCAAACAGTCCCAGTTTGTCGCTCGTCATGTTCTGACTTCCCGTCCCGGTGTTGCTCTGCACATTAATGCATTTAACTTCCCTTGCTGGGGGATGCTGGAAAAACTGGCACCGACCTGGATGGCAGGCATGCCGGCCATTATTAAACCCGCTACCGCTTCAGCACAGTTAACACAGGCAATGGTGAAACTGATCCTCGACAGTGGTTTGGTTCCGGAAGGCGCATTACAGTTGATCTGTGGCGGAATCGGCGATTTGTTTGATCATCTCGACTATCAGGATGCGGTGACTTTTACCGGCTCAGCCCAGACCGGACATAAATTGAAGTCCCACCCTCGTCTGATTGAAAAATCCATTCCGTTTACGATGGAAGCTGACTCTCTCAACTGTTGTATTCTGGGGGAGGATGTGACGCCGGATATGCCAGAATTTGGCGTATTCATTAAGGAAGTTGTCCGTGAAATGACCGTGAAGGCAGGGCAAAAGTGTACTGCTATCCGGCGTATTATTGTACCGGAAAGCCAGCTTGAGTCGGTTAAGCAGGCGTTGATGAAACGTTTGTCCGGTGTTGTGGTGGGAGATCCGGCTTTACCGGATGTCCGTATGGGGTCATTAATCAGCCTTGAACAGCGCGATGAAGTTCAGTCCAAAGTTGATTTACTGCTACAAAGTGGTTGTGAATTACTGCATGGTGGCTCTTTAGCTAAATTGGAACTGGCGGATAAGACAAACAGTAATGGGGCATTTTACCCGCCAACTCTGCTTTATTGCGCAGATCCGATGACCAATCAGGCAGTACATGAAACAGAAGCTTTCGGCCCGGTTTCCACTTTGATGACATATCAGGAGACTGAACAGGCGATTGAGCTGGCTTTAATGGGGCAGGGAAGTCTGGTGGGTTCGCTGGTCACGTCAGATGATCAGATTGCGATGCAGGTCATCCGTGCAACAGCCTGCGCTCATGGCCGTATGCTGATTCTGGATGAAGCGGCTTCTGCTGAATCAACCGGGCATGGTTCTCCGTTACCCATGCTGGTACATGGCGGGCCGGGACGCGCAGGTGGTGGTGAGGAGCTTGGCGGATTACGTGCTGTGAAACACTATATGCAGCGCACGGCAATTCAGGCCAGCCCAAGTATGCTGGCAGCAATTGGCCGAGAGTGGGTACGTGGTGCAAAAGTGAAGGAAGATCCTGTCCATCCGTTCCGCAAATATTTCGAACAAATTGAAATCGGTGAAAGTCTGCTAACCGCCCGCCGGACGGTGACGGAAGCGGATATTGTTAATTTTGCCTGCCTGAGCGGTGATCATTTCTATGCTCATATGGATAAAATTGGCGCGGCTGAATCCCTGTTCGGTGAGCGTGTAGCACATGGCTATTTTGTTGTTTCTGCCGCTGCCGGCTTATTCGTCGATGCACCCGTTGGACCGGTACTGGCGAACTATGGCATGGAAAACCTGCGCTTTATTGAGCCAGTGAAGATTGGCGATACGATTCAGGTCCGGCTGACCTGTAAGAAGAAGATCAAGAAAGTGCAGAAAACGCCGGATGATAAACCACATGGTGTCGTTATGTGGGATGTGCAGGTTTTAAATCAGGAGCAACAGCCTGTCGCGCTTTACAGCATTCTCACGTTGGTGGAACGGCAGTTGAGGGATTATGTTTGATCTGTACTTGTTAGCCTTTTCTGAATAAGAGGGCGAAGGTATTTGATGACTTTTAACTGAGATAAGAACAAAACCGAAAGCACCAATAGAATAATTGTTTTTGAAATTTATTTAGTGTACACAAATATCACACCTATATGTGGTTTGTGTACACTTTATGGAATTATTCTTATTTATTTAATGCGATTGCTTGCCGGGTATCCTTTACTCTTGCTTTGCCGTATTAATAGCCGCTGCGATTGCTTTCAGGCTACGCTGAATATCGGCTTCTGTGGTTGCCCACGAACTCACACTGAGCCTTATGGCTTCCTGACCCTGCCATGTCGTCTGCCCGAACCAGCATTCACCGGATTGCTGAACCAGTTGCAGCATCCTGCGCTGCAAAGTGATATCCGGCAGACAGGCCACCAACTGATTAAGAACAACATCATTAAGAATAGTGAAACCCAGTGATTTAAGACCATCAGCCAGCATTTCAGCATACAGGCAGCAGCGATCAATTAATGCTTCAATCCCTTGAGCACCCAGCTCAGAAATAGCGGCCCACACTTCTACGGCTCTGGCTTTACGGGAGAATTCAGGCAGCATGTCTTTTGCCTGCCATATTTCCTGAGTTTCAACATAGGTGGCAGAGGTTGTCATGACATCTCTGAGTGCCTGTTTGTTGCGTACAATACACATGCCACAGTCATAAGGCGTGTTCAGCCATTTATGGGCATCTACCGCCCATGAGTCTGCGCCTTCAACACCTTCGGCTAATTCAGATTTTTCTTTTGATGCCCGTGCCCAGAGACCAAAAGCACCATCCACATGCACCCAACAGCCTGCTTTTTTGGCCTGTGGAATCAGGGACCGGAAGGGATCAGAACTGCCAGAGTTCACATTACCGGCCTGTAATACCAGAATCATGTTATCTGAAAGTTCAGGAACAGCGCTGGCAATGATGCGCCCCTGATTATCACAGGGTACAAAAATGAACTGTGAACGACCGAAGCCGAGTAACCTCAGTGCTTTTAAAACAGAGACGTGGGTTTCTTCGGACAGAACAACTTTCAACGGTGGTGCATTATGCAAACCCTGTTCTGCCAGATCATAGCCCTGCTTTTGGTACAGATACTGGCGCGCAGCACCTAATGCACTGACATGTGCCATCGTGGTGCCGGAGACGAAACCAACGAATGCATCTGAGGGTAAATTCAAAAGCTCCAATACCCAGCGCCCGGCAATTTTTTCCAATTGATGAGCAACGGGAGAGGAGGACTCCATCAACGCTATTTGATCCCAGGCACTGGAAACAATATTGGCTCCCATCGCCGCCGGCGTTGAGCCGCCGACAACCAGCCCGAAATAGCGTCCGCCCGTGCTGGCAACTGTCGCCGGTGAGCCGTATTTGTGAAGTTGTGCCAGTACCTCCTGACAATCAGTGCCATTCTGAGGCAGTGGACTGTCGAAATTTTGCAGACCTAATAAGGCATCAGAATCGGGATAGACACGCTGGTTTCGAATTTCACTGACATATTGGTATGCGATTTCACTGGCTGTTTTAACCGCAGCAAGAGAGGTTTCCCGAATCGGCTCTTCCATCATAATATTTTCCCTGTTTATTATCATTTATGTAATTTATTCAATTGGATAGCTATCATTGATTCTATGGGAAGAGTGATGGCTGATCCAGAAGGGAAAATATTTGATGGTGGGTTGTTAGCCCTGATTGGCAGAATATCAGCTGGATGTCTGTTTCCGACAACTTGCCTGCAAGATACGCATGATAGTTTCGGCTCCGCTGCGATTGGGGTTGATGCGGATCATGCGTTTCTCCAGCGTGGGATCGGTCTGACGAAATGTGCCGGAAATTCGGTAAAACAGGGGCGGAATTTCAAATTTTGACTCTGCCCCAACGGGATAAGGTAATGCGCCCAATGTATGCGCAGTGTTCAGTACCGTATCCGCAATGGGTTCATGAAATTCGACTAAAACTACTTTGGACTGGGCATTGGCAATAATAGCCTGTTTTACCTGGGGTATTTCCCCCTGATTCAGCCGGAGCACTAATTCTTCATTTACTTCAGACTGTACTGCGTGCATGACCGGTGAAAATACCAGCCCACGTAGTGCTTCCATCGCCTGATAGCCCTGAATCTGACAACCGCCGGAGTACATGTTTTGACGCAGTTTATCGATGACAGCCTGCTTACCGATAACTAAGCCTACTCCCTGTGGCCCAAGTAATTTAAAGCAGGAAAAGGCAGAAAGCGTTGCTCCATATTCACAGCCGATGTGGGGCACTTTCATGGCGGCGTAGTTATCATCTACCAGTGAAGGAATGTGATGCTTGTTCAGGATGGAAATAATTTCTTTCAAAGAATAACGATCATCAATTTTCTGCCGTGTATGCTGGATAAGACAAACTGTGGGCTTATGCTGTTGAATGGCAGTTTCAAGCTCCTTTGTACAGTTAAAATCTGCATAAACGACATTAAGACCCATTTGTTCAATCGATGTTTTCGTCGTGGGGTAAATCGGTGCGTCATGGACAAGTAATGTCTCACAAGGGCGAAGCATTGCTCCCAGCCCGGCCCGCAAGGCGCCTGTTCCGGCACCATTCACAAAAGCTGCCGCTTCTGCGTTAAAATATTCGGCGAGAACAGATTCAATACGGTGCGTCATTCTGGGTTGCTGGAGACCCGGGACTAAACCCAGATCTCCCTGTGAGAGAAAATCAGCGCCGGGAAAGTGACGACAGATGATATCCACCAGCTTAAACTGCTGCTTCTGGGCCTGTGCCATCGTCATGCTTTGTAACGGCGCTGTTTTCATTCTCTCACTTTGTTCCTGTTAATTTATTCCGACTAAATAGAGTACGTTAGCAAGAATACCTACGGCAATGGTTGCGATCGGGCCGATTGCCATTTCAACCAAAGGACGTTTAGACGTGCGGTTAAGCAGATAAATCCCCGCAACAATCATAAAGCCCATACCCGGCAGAATGGCGTTGGAAGCGATCATACCACCAACCAACAGGGCAACTTCGAGCATTTTGGTGATCGCGGTACGAATATGGCCACTACACGCTTTGACGCCGGGATATTTATCCAGCCAGATAGCAATTTTTGCCAGTAGCTGGATCTCAATAAACATCGTCAGGCCACCTGCTACAAAGGCCAGCCACGGATTGCTGGTTGCCAGACCTGCCACAAACACGAATTTCATCCCGTTGGGGCTGTAGACACCAGTAGCGATTGCCGTTGTACCAACCAGCGGGACAAACCCGATGGCACGTGCCAGCGCCACCAGCAGGGCACTAGTCTGCTCATCCTGCGCCATCAATTGCAGGGATACAGGCCCTTCTGCCAGCAGGCTGAAAGACATGGTCGCTGCACTTGCAGTCAGGCCGCCACAAAGGATTAGCAGCCATTTATTTTTCTGAATACGTTCGATGCGGGTTGAGAACAGCCCGACTAACATTTCATTAGCACCTTTTGGTGCTGCGGAGGATTGATTTGCGGATGGAGCATTATCCGGACGTTCACGCATGGCGAAGTAGAACATGGCAATCATCGACAGCAACAAAGCCGCACCATTCGGATCGACACTGACCGGCTTTTCGATTAGCCCCCCAAAACTGAGCGGGCCTGCGGCTTTGGTCGCTACATAGCCGACTAAAGCGGTGAGCATCACTAAAAGCCCTTTGCGGTAGCCATATTGATAGCCGACGACCATCGCAGGGAACAGAGCAAAGCAGGCGACAATCGGATCACCGACTTTTTTCAGGTCATCGGTGAAATTAACCGGCAGCATCGCAAACAGCTCAACAACGGAACGTAATCCGGCCAGTAAGGCAATGGCGTATAAGGCTCCAATGATACCTGAAGCCACGAATCCTCTGCGGCTGTTGGCACACCAGATACCAATCATATCAGTACCGAGTAACAGACTGTGAACCAGCACGATGGGGGCTGTCAGCGAGAAGGGAATACCAAACCCGACGACCAGACCAATGCTCAGGGCAAAACTTGTTGCTGCCAGTGCCTTACGGCTCATTCGTCCTTCAAGGTATTCAGGGAGCAGCGGACGCAGGCCATCATGGAAAACGGCGATACCACGGTTTGCCATCATGGCGGCAATCGCACCAATTGAAGCCAGTAATCCCGCTTTAAAAGGATCGACTTCCATCAGTCTCATCAGGAACTCATGAAAATGTTGCATGGCAGGCTCCTTATTGAGAAATGATCGTGTTAATGATCACCGGAAGAACAATGTCGATATCTTGCCCCGTAAAGCCAAATGCTTTTTTGCCTGCTTTTACATGAGCAATAATCTCATCGTCGGATAAGATTTTTCCCGGCATACCAATGGTGGCGCAGAGATCCAGACCGATAAGGGCGATCGCGATAGCCAGCGCCCCGCCACCGCCCGTATTACAGGCACCAAAATAATAATCGGCCTCGCCATTTTTAATCGCCATAGAGGCTTCAATGTCATTCATAATGACGACGGAGGCGGCTTTGTCTCCGGCCAGTTGCCGGATACATTCGGCAATTTTTTCTTTTTCTATTTGTCCACCAACGACAAATTTCATGCTGTTATCCCTCTCTTTCTTATTTTCTGTCGAATTATTGCTTAGTTATTTGGAATAGCGGTGCCGGAAGAATTGGGCAGGGTTATCGCGTAACATTCGGTCTATCTGTGTTTGGGTAAAGCCGGCAGTCAGCAACATCGGAACGAATACCGTGAGTAAGTAATCGAAACCAATTCCTCCGTTGCTTTTCAGGTGAGAACGGCGGGTTATATCCTGAGAGAGCATGACTCTGTCGAGTAGCCCTCGTCTGGCGAGTACCTGTAACATCGCAACGCGACCGCTGTCAGGATAGTAATTGTTTTTACCAATGGTATCGAATTGTACCCAGGCACCTTCTTCAAGCAGGGGAATAATCGTGTCCAGATTGTCTTTCAGATCACAATGACCAATCGCCACAGATTCAGGAGAAACACCAAACCCCTTGAGGAGCGCCAGTTGTTCACGTCCCATTGTACTTAAGGTGGTGTGAGTGGATATGGGGCATCCGGTAGCCTGATGTGCGAGAGCGGCTGCGGCAAATACCTTTTGTTCATCTTCGGTAATTACCCCAAGACTGGAGCCAATTTCGGCAATAATACCGGCTTTTAATGCCGTACCGTCGATGCCTGTCTCAATTTCAGCAATCATCTCTTCAGCAATGTCCTGAATGCTTAATGTACTGAAATGAGCGGGGAAGAATGGCCGTTTGTAATAGCCTGTCGAGGCAATGATATTGATGTGGGTATCACGTACCAGATTCAGTAAAAAGGAGGCATTGCGCCCCATGTAACGGTTGGTCACCTCCACAATATTGCGCAGACCAAGCGCATGCAGATGGCGAAGTTCATCAACAATCAGTTCATACTGATCCAGACGACAGTCAAGGGTACCTTTGGCTTCGGACAGATCAATATGCAAGTGCTCATGAACATAGGTGTAACCTGATGTATCAATCTTGGGTGGGGAATACAGAGCGGAATGTATGGGTGTATTCCTGATCTTTTTCTGGCATTCCATAACTATTCCATAAATAAAGCATAACTATTCCGTAAAAATTATTTCCGTAAATAAATAGTCGCGCAGCATCATGCGGTAAATTGACTAGAGCGAAAATAACATTATTTGAGGGAAAGATAATATTAAATGTAATACCTATGTTGAGTAATTATTAAGAGTAACCGTTGTTTTTCCAGTTGCCCTGACTGTCATAAATGCCTTCAAGTTTTGGATTTCCTGACTGAATACCTGAGATCAGGGCGACATCGCTGCGGGTGACGAAAATCTGAGTCCGGAAGCACATGATCACCGGGCTACCAATAGGATGTAATCCATATAGAGATAAGTGGTAATCAATGCAGGGTTCACCTAACCGTAATATCCGTGCTGTTTTGTATGAACTGTTGTGTTCTGGAAAAACCAGTGCATGTTTCATATGGCTGCGTTGGTAGTAGCCTCCACCATAACAATAACTTTTGTCCTCATAGTGATGGGATATTTCCGTGACATAAGCCATCGCAATCTGTTCAGGCTCCCGGCCAATACTATTTGCAGGGATTGTTCCGGTCAGAGCATGACCCGGTTCTAAATGAGTCGCACCATATTTTGCTAACAGGGGAATTGTGTTGCAGCTGGTTGCTGAGGGGGCATTGATTTGAGAAAGAGAAATGCCGCGTTGTTTGAGTTTGTTTCGTGCTCTGATCAGCGTCTGCAAATTAACGGTCGGCAAAGTGGTCTGATACTGAGCATTCCATGCAAGGCAGGGAAAATGAGTCAGACCAGATAGTTTAATTCCCGGCATCTGTTTTAAAGCATCAATAGCCGGATCTAGCTCTTCAAAGAGGAAACCGGATTCCTGACAGGTAAAAGCCATATCGCGCTTAGCAAAGACTTTCAGCATGATGGGCTGAATACGTCCCAGTTTTTCAGCTGCATCCGATATGGCCTGAGCTTTCTCCAGCGAAAATACAGTGATAATTTTAGGATCACACCGGAGCATGGTTTCTATCAGATGAGCGGGTGTCTGTACTAAGTGACCAATGTGACATAGAGGTATACCGTGTTGACTCAGGCTGTAGGCTTCTTTGAAATCCACCGCAACCACACCGGGATAGCCAAGTTCAATCAGTTTTTTAGTCAGCCACGGATTACGGCCAAACTGTTTGGTCATCAGGTAGAGTTCGATACCATATTGCTCTGCTGTTTGTAGTAAATGCTGACCATTCTTTAATACCTGATCGACATCAATGACGTAAGTATCTGGTAGAATCGTACCTTGCTGCCAAAGGTTTTTTGCTACTTCTATTAATTTAGGATTCTGTTTTTTTAACGCATTAATAAACATAGGTTTCTCTTTGTAGCTGCAAAGCAGTACGTGTGTGCGAAAAATAAAAACACATGAAGTTTCTTAATCTTCATTTTTTTGAATATTTATGGTGTGTAAAAAATCAGTAACTTGTTGTTGCAAGTATTAAACCATATAAATTTATTAACAGATAGCCTTCCTCATTGGGGTGTAGGGTAAGTGTAAATTTCTCCAACAGGGAATGATGAATTTTGAGTAACTGTGAATAATTCCCGGATTGTTTTATTTTGTCCAGAATGTCTTTTTCTATAGGGGAAACAATTTCTCCACGACGTGATCGCATAAAAGCACTTGCCATGTGAGTAAGCGCCATTTCACCTTGTGGATGGCGGACTGGGATCAGCCAGAACTCCTCCAGAATATGCACGACATCAAGCATATTATCGTAGATATCCTGATCGATGACACCACCTTGCAACAGGATAGTTAGCCGTTGTTCTACCATCGCTTTTTGTTACACGTCAGATTTAATTGATTATGTTTGGTCTGAGTCTGTTTTTGGCTGAGACCTTATTTTGGGGCTAATTAAGGTTCAGTAAATGGGTTCGATTATGCCTGATACCACGTTTTGCTGATGGGTTAGTAGTGCTTCTCTGTCAACCATGGTATGCAAGAGTTGCTGGATAGGGATATTATCCTTGCGGGCAAGGATAACCGCTTCGGAGGCTTTGATAAAACACTCACCGTCATCGGGAAGCTGGGTCATCAGGCCTTGTGCAATCAGCTCGTGGCCTTGTCCAACGTTCCAGATAGCCGCATCAATGTGGCCTTTCATGATTTGATTCAGACATTCATGATAAGAGACCTCGACCAGTTCGATTTCTTTTCCTGCAAAATACTGCTTTGTCATTATTTTCTGGTCAGCTGAGGTGCTGTCTAACCCTACGCGGCGGATAGTTTCCATCTCCCCCTGACGAAAGATTAACCGATGTCTGTCTGTGTAACTTTGGGTCCCTAGTGATAGCGCAATATATATATCTTTATTATCTGGATGCTGCTCTGCGGCGAGTCTTGATGTTACTGCTAAGTCATAGACGCCATTCAGTAAGCACTCAATGCGGATATCTGAGCCTCGCATATGTGCAAAGTAAAAAGGAACTCCTGCACATAATGCTTTTAAACCACTGGCCAGACCCTCATAGGCGCGGGTATAGGGAAGAGGCATCGCGCAGACTACATTGCCGATATCGGCGTATTCCAGTAGTAATTTGTGGTTAATCTGCGAGAGAAAGCTGCCATTCCGACCACGACGCTTAATTCCAACCGCCTGCGATTGCTCGAGAGATTTTAATGCTGCCTGCATTAAACCTACGGACAACCCACACTCTTTTGCCAGTAACTCTATGGTTTTCAGGCGATTGCCACATTGTTCTGAGAGGAGATAACGAGCCAGAAATGATTGCGCAATCCCCTCTTTTTTAATGAATGTTTGACTCATCATTACAAGTTTTTATCCATTCTTATTTATCTTCATAAATTTGAACATAAACCGCAACCAGCGAATTAAAGAAAAGGGAGTAATATCACAATTACAGAATAAATGAAAATTTAATAAATGATAAAAACTAATATTATCAATATTTTGAAGATATATTATTATTTTGGTCTGAAGATATAAAAATAAGCATCATGGGAGAATATAGGGAAATAGCCTGATTCCTGCCCTTATGTCTGCTGTATTTTTCTGTCTGTATGGTGATTTTTGCTACACTATTTGTCACAGTATGAAACAATTTGATGGTATTTTGTTCTTTACCTCAATATAGAGTCATCAACTAAACAGTTTTCTCTTTTTTTATTTCATTACTATTAAATTTTATTCTATCCTGCTGCAATAAAAGACAGGAATAGTATATTTATCAGGCCAATTATTTATTTTTCATTGATATATCATGAGGTTATTTCTTATGAAAGTTATAGCAAATGATGTCCCAATTGAAATAGAAGATAGTGGTGAAGGGGCTAATGGTGAGAAGCGACCGGTGGTGTTGCTTATCATGGGTCTGGGAATGCAGCTTATTGACTGGCCCGATGACATAGTAAACCTGTTAGTTGCGGCCGGGTTTCGGGTGATTCGGCATGATAATCGTGATGCGGGGCTGAGCCAGAGATTTGATCATAGCCCACAGCGTTCCTTATTGTGGCAGAAAGTTCGGTTTCGTCTGGGACTACCTGTTCGCGCTTCTTATAGTATGCAGGACATGGCTGATGATGCTTTGGGGGTGCTTGATGCGCTGAATATCCCTCAGGCTCACATTATCGGCGCTTCCATGGGAGGAATGATTGCCCAGAGGTTGGCGGCAACTAATCCTGATCGGGCAAAAAGTCTGGTGAGCATCATGAGTTCGAGTGGTGCTCAGGGGCTTCCTTTGCCAAAGCCGGAGGTAATGGCAGCGTTGTTATCCAAACCCGTCGATACCAGTATGGAAGAACTGGTTGCTCATCAACTGAAAATAATCCGGCTTATCGTTTCTCCTTCTGAACCACTAAATATAGATGAACAGGCTCAGCATCTGAGAATGGCTTTTCGTCGTGGCGGCTATTATCCCAAAAGTTTCATCCGTCAGATTTTGGCGATAATTGCAGATTCTGACCGGGCTGAGCTTTTGAGCCGGATTAGTTGCCCTGCACTGGTTGTACATGGTGAGGATGATCCTTTAATTCCGATGGCTTGTGGAGAAGATACCGCCAGACGTATTAGCGGGGCTAAGTTCTTACCAGTGCAGCAAATGGGGCATACCTTCCCGCCATCGTTTATGCAGGCTATGACTGAGGAAATTATTCCGTTTCTGAATGATGCAACCAACAAAGAGGTAGACTGAAAGGTAAAGAGCATAAAATAGATGAAATCAGATATAACGTTGATTAATCTTTTACTCTCCTTCCTCTGGTGAATGAATTCAGAGAAAGGATAAAGATTATATTTTCTTAATCATAATATGCAGTGTGCTTTGCTGTTTAGGGCTGGTGAATATAATATCTCTGTACCATGTCATGCCATTTTTTTCATAGAATTTTCGCGCCTGCTTGTTACTTTCCAACACTTCCAGCCAAAGCCATTTTTGGCCTTGTTCTTGTCCTAATTTTTCAACATAGTCAAACATCTGTTGACCATAATTTTGCCCGGTCAGGCGTGGCAGCAGATAGAGTTTATGTAAATACAATCCTGTTAATTCACTATCCGGAATAGTTTTATTTACAGCTATTTTTATAAATCCAATAGGCCGGTTAGTCTCGGCAATAAACCATTTATGATTCGGAGTGTTGAGCGAATTCGCTATGCTTTCTGGTGAACTCTCTTCGGCAATATATTCTTCCAATTCGCCTTTATCATTCCATAATTGAGAAAAATGAAAACGATAACTTTCTTCAAGCATTTGGGATAGCAATAGATTATCTTCTGTGACTGCTTGCTGGATTTTCAACATAAGTCATCTCTTCAATGAGTTATAATGGATTAAGTTATTACCAGATTAATGTTTCACCTGTCGGCCATTAGCCTACCACAGTGGTAAAAATGTACTATCAAATCGCTCAGTAGAATCGAATGAAAATAAAGAAATTTTGATAGAACGTATTGATGATCGATTTCGAAAATTTATGATTTTTTTCTGTGAGGGTTTGAGCGGAAGGAAATAAAAAACGGCGATAAAAAATTATCGCCGCTTTTAAGTATACGAGTTTGTCAGATTAAATCAGTTTTGTGATTATGCTGATTTAACGTTCTGAGCCAGCCAATCAGCAACGCGCTGTTTCTGCTCATCTGTCAGCCACATACCCAGTTTGGTACGGCGCCAGATCGCATCATCCAGCTGAGTAACCCACTCATGTTCGACCAGATAACGAAGTTCAGCTTCATACAGCCCATAACCGAAGAATTCGCCTAAATCTGCCAGTTCTTTCGTATCACCCAGAATGATATTGCTGTTGCTGCCGTAAGTGCGGGAATAACGTCGCGCAATGCCTTCTGGCAACCAGTCATAACGCTGGCGAAGTAAACGGGCATATCCATCACGGTCTTGGCCTTCCAGCTCGCCGCCGGGCAATTTACCGTTTTTCGTCCACGCCTGACCGGCGTTTGGATAGTACTGTGCCAGTTTATCCATCGCATGTTCTGCGAGTTTACGGTAAGTTGTCAGTTTGCCGCCGAAGACGGATAGCAACGGAGTCTGGCCCTGATCATCCTGTACATCCAGTGTGTAGTCACGGGTGATGGCTTGTGGTGAATCTGATTCATCATCACACAGCGGACGTACACCAGAGTAAGTCCAAACAACATCAGTACGGTTAAGTTGTTTTTTGAAATGGTCGTTATAGACTTTCAGCAGATAATCGATCTCTTGATCGTCAATTTTAACGTCTTTTGGATCGCCTTTATATTCAACATCCGTTGTGCCGATGATGGAAAATTCATCATTCCACGGGATCACAAACACGATGCGGTTATCTTCGTTTTGCAGGATATAAGCCTGAGGTTCGTCATGAACACGTGGGACAACGATGTGGCTGCCTTTGATAAGACGAATACCATAAGGTGATTTCAGTTGCAGGCCGTTATCAAAGAAATTCTTAACCCACGGGCCAGTTGCGTTAACCAGACCTTTTGCCCGCCATGTTTTGCTCTCACCGGTGACGAGATCTTTAGCTTCTACCATCCAGTGATCATTTTCACGCCACGCACGGGTGACCTGAGTACGGGTACGGACTTCACCGCCATGTTTCTGGACTTCCTGCGCATTAAGGACGACCAGACGTGCATCATCAACCCAGCAGTCAGAGTATTCAAAGCCACGATTGATAGAGGATTTAAGCACTGAGTTAGCGCCGAATTTCAGCCCCTTACTGCTCGGTAAACTCACACGTTTACCCAAGTGATCATAAAGGAACAGGCCAATGCGGATCATCCAGGCCGGACGCAGGTGTGGCTGATGTGGGAGGCGAAAACGCATTGGGAATGCAATGTGAGGTGCCAGTTTTAATAAGACTTCACGCTCTGCCAGTGCTTCACTGACCAGACGGAACTCGTAGTGTTCCAGATAGCGCAGGCCACCGTGGATCAGCTTAGAACTGGCTGATGAGGTCGCACTGGCTAAGTCCTGACCTTCTAACAGCAGGACTGACAGTCCACGGCCAGCAGCATCAGCCGCAATACCAGCGCCGTTAATTCCGCCGCCAATTACAATCAAGTCTTTGGTTTCCATTGCATACCCTCTGAAATGTTCGAAACAGTTCTTTAATGTTCGTTTTCGCTCAGGGATTGTAATCAAAATTTCATCAATCGCCAACCATTTACCAGAAAAAAACATATTTGCGTGATGCAGATAACAAATCGTTATCATATATATAAGATTAATAAGGAAATTGTGAGAGGCAAATTTGAGTTCACTCGTTATTGCAGGGTCATGAAGGGAGAGGACTGAGATGATGACTGGGAGCAATTGACCGGAGGAGAGAAGGATCCGCCTGAAAACAGGCGGATCCTAAATAGAATGTCTTCAATCTGAAGCCAGTTCTAACACGATTCTGGCTTAATATTATTCTGACCTAACACAATTCCAGCTTAACACTATGCTGTTCAATGATTTTTTGCAGTCCGGAAGGGGGCTCTTTATCGGTAAACAGAAAATCAATCAGGTTCATATTACCGAGATTAACCATCGCGCTACGGCCAAATTTCGAATGGTCAGCAACCAGCATGACACAGCGGGAATTCTCAATAATTGCGCGTTTGGTTCGAACTTCATGGTAATCGAACTCTAACAGAGAGCCATCAGAGTCAATGCCACTGATACCGAGAATGCCGAAATCAAGGCGGAACTGGGAGATAAAATCCAGAGTGGCTTCGCCAATAATGCCACCATCACGGGAACGGACTTCCCCTCCGGCCAGAATCAGGCGGAAATCTTCCTTTCCCATCAGCAGGGTTGCGACGTTGAGATTATTGGTAACAATACGCAGATCCTGATGATTAAGTAAGGCATGGGCGACTGCTTCTGGTGTAGTACCGATATCAATGAACAGGGTTGCACCATTTGGGATTTGGGTAGCAACCTGCTTGGCAATGCGGGCTTTTTCATCTGACCACATAATCTTGCGGTCATGATAAGCTGTGTTGACAGAGCTGGAAGGTAAAGCTGCACCACCGTGATGACGCTGGATCTTATTTTTGTCGGCCAGTTCGTTCAAATCACGTCGGATTGTTTGTGGGCTGACATCAAAGTGTTCGACCAGTTCTTCAGTGCTGACATAACCCTGAAGACGTACCAGCTCGATTATTGCATCATGTCGCTGAGTTTGCTTCAAAACATTCCCCTAATTTTACCTAAAATTATTATAATTAACTGATTTTAATTGGAATATTATTGATTCTTTTGTTTGCGTAAATTGTCCCATAACCCCATCAGTAACCCGATAATTAAGCCTGAAAAGTGGGCTGCATTGGCGATGTTAAGAGAAAACATATTGAAATAACCAACAAATAACCAGATGACTGAAATTGCAATAAGCCCTCTGGGGGCACTGAGTCCTTTTTGGGGTGACATTTCGCCGCTTAGCCAAACATAGCTGATTAAAGCGTAAACTACACCGGAAAGCCCACCAAAATGCGAGCCACTGAACAACGATTGTGCCCAGCCACTGAAAATGGTAGAAACTATTGTGATTTCAACAAGCTTTTCGGTATTAATGTTCCTTTCAACCTGACTGCCGAAATACCACCACAGCACCAGATTGAACAGAATGTGTAATAACGAAAAATGTAATAAAGCGGGGCTGAGCCAACGCCACAATTCCAGGTACTGTTCTTTGTTAGGCCATGCCAGCCAGCTCATAACCTCATTAACTCCAGCTAACTGCATCCAAAAATAGACCAGAATACAGAGCGCAGAAATGGCGATAGTTAATGGGCCGGACTGGTTTTTCAGTGTATTCCAGTTCAGATTACTTTCGTATTTCAACGGCGTACTTGTTTTACCTGCCTGCCAGCTGGCGGCCTGATAGCGCTCATTGAGCGGGTCTCGGGAAAACTGATTAAGTTCCTGTTGAACAGCACTTAATTGTTTTTCATCTTCCAGCCACAGTTCAACCACATGTGGTTCATTGGTCTGGCGGATGGTCAGGTGAATGCCCTGTGTCGCCATATAATCAATAAAGGCCTGAGCCAGTCTTGGATTATGGATTGAAGTTACATGGATCATTGTGCGTATTATTCACCTTAAATTAGGGTTATACCCGTCGTCTTTCGAGTTGCCTCTTTGTTGGCTGCGTTCACTCACCCCAGTCACATAGTTACCTATGCTCCTGGGGTTCATTCCCTTGCCGCCGCGATGCAACTCGAAATCCATAGGGTATAGAAGTACAGATGCTTATTACTCAGCATGAACGGCATGAGGATAATCTTTTTTCCATACTTCAAAACCGCCGTTAACACTGTATACGGTTTCAAAACCGATATTTATCAGATACTGTGCGGCTCCCTGACTGCTATGGCCGTGGTAGCACATCACCATAACCGGCTGATCAAAATCGGCCTCTTGCAGGAGTTGATTGATAGTTTCATTCGTCAGATGAAATGCACCTGTTACATGTCCGGCACGGAAACTCTGTGGATCACGGATATCCACCATCAGAGCACTTTTATCGAGCCAGTTCTGGTAGGCTTGTTCAGGGCTTATTGTTTGAAAATGTTCCATAAACACTCAGCTTTGTTTCTTGAAATTTCGTTTTAAGGTGTCAGTTTCTTAAAAATGTTACTTTATGACTTTACTACCTTCCCAATTCTGTCATTGGGAAGGCAGGACTAGAGATAATAAAGATATAAAGAACAAAAAATAATGGGCTAAAATCAGTAGTAAGAATGTTCGCCACGCTGATGTTCTGTCAGGTCTTTAACGCCTTTCAGCTCAGGGAACATCTGTAACAGCTGTTTTTCGATCCCCTCTTTCAGGGTGACATCGACCATAGAACAACCGTTGCAGCCACCACCAAATTGCAGGATGGCATAACCTTCATCCGTGATTTCCATCAGGCTGACACGGCCACCATGACCTGCGAGCTGTGGGTTAATCTGTGATTGTAGAGTATATTCAACGCGCTCAATCAGTGGCGCATCGTCAGCTACCTTGCGCATTTTTGCGTTTGGTGCTTTCAGGGTCAGCTGGGAGCCAAGCTGGTCAGTCACAAAATCGATAACCGCCTCTTCCAGAAAAGGCGCACTGATTTCATCAACATAGGCAGAAAGTTGGTCAAATTTCAATTCGGTGTCAGTGGCTTCAACAGCATCAGGTGGGCAATAAGAAACACCGCATTCTGCTGTCGGCGTTCCTGGATTAATGACAAAAACGCGGATTTGTGTACCGGGTTCTTGATTTGCCAGTAGCTTGGCAAAGTGCGCTTGCGCTGCTTCAGTAATATTAATCATGTCATTTGCTCAATAGTTGACTGTTATAGTTGGTTATAATACGCCCATTCATAAAGGAACTACAAGGTTCGGCATATTGCCCAGGTTTGCACGGAACGGGCACCAGCACGAATTAACAACTGTGTGGCTTCATGCAGAGTGGTTCCCGTGGTGATCACATCATCGAAAATGACGACATGTTGATCAGTAAAATCGCCACGCAATTGAAAGGCATGCTTAAGATTGGTTTTCCTCTGGGCGGCAGATAAGCCCCGTTGTGTGAGTGTAGCACGTGTGCGTTGCAAAAGATTAGGCTGATATTGGCATCGCAACCAGCGTGCTAATGGCCTGATAATAAGCTCAACCTGATCAAACCCTCGTTGCCAGCGTTTCTGACGGTGCAGAGGAATACCGAGTATGCAGTCCGGCTTAATCCAGCGCCCTTCACGGTAACCCTGTAACCAGTGCAGAAGAAATATGCGCGCCAGAACTGCTGCGAGCTGGGGTGTACTATGATATTTATAGCGCCGGATAAGCTGACTTAAAGGGGGAGCATAATCGGTAACAGCGATCATTTTTTGCCAGAGTGGTGGCTCCTTCAGGCAGCGGCCACAGGGTAAATCACGAGAACTGGCAGGCAGAGAGCAGCGTGGACAAACGTTCGCCAGCCGTTTCAGGTTTTGCCAGCAGATGTGGCATATTCCATGATGAGCGAAATACAAATTTTGATGGCATAGCCAACAGTACCCAACCATTGTTAGCATGGTTTTTGTGAACATCGCTTTCTTCCTTGATAAGAAATTCCTGAGAGTAAATAAGGTGAGAATAACAATGGATAAGTTGTTTTGGCAGACTTTAGGCGAAGCTCCTCGTGATCTTGTGATGCTGCACGGATGGGGGTTGAACGCTGAGGTCTGGCGTTCAGTGGAAACACGATTAGCTTCGCATTTTCGTTTACATTTAGTGGATTTACCGGGATATGGGCGCAGCCAGCCGTATCCGGCTATGACACTGAAAGAGATGGCTGATACGGTATGGCAACAGGCGCCAGAAAATGCCTTATGGCTGGGATGGTCGCTGGGAGGGCTCATTGCCAGCCAGATTGCGTTAGATCATCCTGATAAAGTGGCGGGTTTAATCACAGTAGCATCATCGCCAAAATTCAGTGAAGAGGGCGATTGGCCGGGAATCAAGCCTTCGGTTCTGAGTGCATTCAAGCAGCAGTTGAGTGAAGATTTTCAGAAGACGGTTGAGCGTTTTTTAGCATTGCAGACTTTGGGCACAGACAGCGCACGTCAGGATGCGCGTTTACTGAAATCAGTGGTATTGAACCTGCCGATGCCGACAGTCGAAGTGCTCAATGCCGGGCTGGAAATTCTGCGCACTGATGATTTGAGAAGTGAGCTGGCACAGCTTCAGCTGCCTTTCCTGCGTATCTATGGTTATCTTGATGGTTTGGTACCACGTAAGATTGCTGCCTTGCTTGATAGTGAATGGCCGCACACCCGTTCTGTGACTATGCGTCATGCGGCACATGCGCCTTTTATTTCCCATCCGGATGAATTTGTCGATTTATTGATAGCGTTTGCGAACAGTGGGAGTGAAGCCGGGTAATTTCAGCTATTGACTACTAATTACCCATAACATGGCTGTTATGGGTAGTTGATATTTATCTGACAGGATAAACTTCGGTGACAATTTCCGGTGTATTGACAATGGTATCGAGTACAGGGCAGTTACTTTCTACAAACTGAATAAAATCGCGGATTTCCTGTTCGGTATTATCGGCTTTTATATGAAATTTTGATGTGATTTTGGAAAAGCCGATTTTGGCGTTTTTATTCTTACCGGTGAAACCGTCGGTATCCAATTCTCCTTCCACATTGACCTGAATATCAATCAGGTTGATTTTATGTTTGCGGGCAAAACTTTTGGCCACAATACACTGACAGGCACCAAAAGCAGAAAGCAGTGCTTCCACAGGGTTCATGGCTTCATCTGTTCCGCCCAGATTTTTGGGTTCATCCACATGAAAGGTAAAACCTCGTGATGAACATTTCATTTTAAGATGACCAGCAGACTCTATTGTTGCAGCAAATAACTCTTTAGGCATTTTAGTATATCCTCAGGTTATTAATCGTTATGACAGAACTGCATATGAAATAATCAGGAAGTGGTTTTTATTCTTTAATCTATCATGATGGTTAAAAGAATTACTGTGCTAATGTTAACGAATTAGGCGCTGGTCGAATGTAAAGTCTAATTCTTTAACTGATTCAATAGATTTAGAAAATTTAGGGTGATTTGGATTGATAATAATGTTGTTTTCGTAAGGAACGATACAAGAAGGGATGATAAGGGCCGCATTTTCGGCAGCATTTAGCCAGTCACTGCCTATATCCATTGTCGAAGTAGGGGCTGGGTCACTTCTCCAGTCATCGGGGAGATAACGATGATCCAAATAGTCCACATCGGTATCTGCTAATTCAATAGAAAATAGTTGATATTCTTCAAGCAGACTTTCTTTTGTTGTATGAACGTACAATTCTAAAGTGGCAAGTGCGATAGAGCTGGAGGCATAAACTGCCCCATATCCTTTATGATTCCAGCGTCCGCCGAATCTTTTTGCACCATACCCCGTCCATGCTTCATGAGCATGAACGGATTTTACTAATCGGTAAAAAATCATGAAATGACCCCGTGTTCCAGCCGGCCAATGAGGTCCATCACTTCAAGGGCGCCACTTTCTGTCGAGAGAAGGGAAATAGGAGCCACATGACCTAAACCCTTCACAGGCTCTTTAAGCCAATGATAGGCAGCTTCTTTATCACCATTGAAGAAAGTGATGGTTGCATCAAATACGCGGACTAAACGGGCTATACGTTCACTTTCATCAGGTGAAAATGGGTGACCAGAACTTTTACGGCGTGCAACATTACGCTCATTGATACCAGCAATGCGAAGGATATCAGTTTTAGATATCTTTGAGTCTCGGTGAATATTATCCAGCACATCGAGTGGCAATCCGGCTTGTAAGGTTTTGATCAGATCGCTTCCTCGGTTTGCCGGCAGGCCGACAGAGCGCCAGAGCGCTTTATTACCGGTTGTATTACTTGGTACGTAGATTCTCATAAATCATTCCCCAAACAAGACAAATGTCATATTAGTTATATGACATTTGTCTTGTTTGGGCAAGTTGCTTAAAGATGTTTAGAAGAAAGGAAGAGGGTTTGTTGCTGAATTAAGAAAATGTATTCAGCACTTTATCATCGCCAGTTGATATGCCTTAGCAGCGCATCTCTGTGTTTCCGGGCACTGTTTACAACCACCACTCAGGCAGGAGGAAATGTCTACTTCCTCCAGTTTACCCATCGTCACCAATTGATTGAGCATGGCTTCTACGATGGCCAGTGGTGCTGAAAACTGATGGCTCAGTGATCTGGCATCGGTGCGCCCATGAAGGGCGACCATATCGCGGATTTGCAGCAGACTAATCATGGAAACTCCTAGTGACAGCTACCGGAACAATCGCAGCTCCGGTCTCTGGTGCTATTGAATGTGATTGTGATTCTGCTGCGTGCACGGCGTAATCCGACAAAAACAGCGACATTGAACAAAATGACCGCCAGAATAGTGAGCAGGCTGTTTTGTGGATGTGCGGAAAAGGTTGCAGCCTGATAAAACAGTATAGCCAGAGAATAAGCGACGTTTAATCCCCATAAAATTGAGAATGTCATCCAGCCGCGACTGGTTTCACGGGCAATGGCACCCATCACAGAAACACAGGGCACATACAGCAGAACAAAGATCAGATAGCTGTAGGCCGCAACAGGAGAACCAAATTTAGCACTCATCACTCCCATTGAACTGCTGTCCATGTTGCCGTCGCCTTTACTGGCCTCAATCGGGTTGGACAGAGCACTCAGGGTGAATGTCTCTTTCAGGCTATCCCATGTTTCTGTTACTGAGCCTTTCAGTTCATCCAGCAGATTAAACTCATCCGGGTTGAATGGCTGTTTGGTGATGTTTTCTGCGGTATAAAGTGTATTCAGTGTTCCGACAACCACCTCTTTTGCCATCGCTCCGGTGATAAGCCCGACGGTTGCCTGCCAGTTATCAGAATGTACGCCAATAGGATGAAGGATCGGTGTAATGACTTTACTGACCGAGGCCAGCGCTGATTCATTGATATCGTCTACTGTCTTACCGGAGAAAGAAAAACTATTGAGAGCTCCGATAAACATACTGGCCGCGACAATCACTTTACCCGCACGTATCACAAACCCTTTCAGGCGTTGCCAGGTTTGGATTAATAGCGTTTTAGCATGAGGAACATGATAGACCGGCAGCTCCATGACAAAGGGGGATGCCTCACCACGCATAATGGTGTATTTGAGTAGCAGGCCCGTCAGGATGGCAACGACAATACCGAGGATATACAGAGAGAAGACAATACTGGCACCATGTTTATTAAAGAACGCGGCGGCAAAAACGGCAAAAATCGCCAGACGTGCGCCACAAGACATAAATGGTGCCATCATGATGGTAATCAGCCTTTCACGCGGTGCATCCAGTGTTCTGGAACCCATCACGGAAGGAACATTACAACCGAAGCCGACAATCAGGGGCACGAAGGATTTACCCGGTAATCCCAGAGATTGCATCAGCCTGTCCATCACAAATGCAGCTCTGGCCATATAGCCGGAGTCTTCAAGAAAAGAGAGAAACAGGTACATCATGCCTATCTGTGGAACCAATGGCAGCATGGTATTGATACCGCCTCCGATCCCTTGTGCAAGGAAAATGGTCAGCCAGCCGGGGAAGTGGAGGGTATAACCGAGCCACTGCATACCATCAATGAAAATGGCAGAGGAAGCACCATCAAAAATGGGTTGTAAAGCACCACCGATATTAATCGCCAGTACGAACATGAGATACATGACAAACAGAAAGACAGGCACGCCCAGCCAGCGATTGAGAATAACTTTGTCTATCGCCTGAGTCAGTTTATTGGGTATTGCTGAGTCAACATCCGTGACTGCCAGACACAATTTATTGATTGCCTGATAGCGGGCATCTGCAATGATGAGTTCAGGTTCTTCAATCTGTTTCTGTTGCAGGCGAAGTTTGCTCTCGGCCAATTGTGCCTGCGTCAGCTCTGAACGCTCAAAACTGTATATATCCCCTTCCAGTATTTGCAAGCTGAGCCAGCGACGCTGTTGCAGATTGAAGTTTCTGCTGATCAGGTCAGCAAGGTTGTTCGCCTCCTGCAATAAAGTATCGGGGTATTGCACCAGTACGGGGCGTACAGGCTGGTGGTAGTGGTCAATGGCTTTTTTAAGCGTATCTATCCCTGTCGAACGGGTAGAGACGAGCGGAATAACCGGGCAACCAAGATGCTGCTCCAGCGCTGCAATATCAATGTTGATATGCTGGCTTTTGGCGATATCCAGCATATTCAGGGCAACAATGCAGGGAATACCAAGCTCAATGAGCTGTAATGAAAGGTAGAGATTACGTTCCAGATTTGAAGCGTCAACGACATTGATGAACATATCGGCTTCGCTGCTCAGTATATAGTGACAGGCAATTTGCTCGTCAATTGAGGTTTGCTCGGAAATGGTTGTGAGAGAATAGGTACCGGGAAGATCGACAAGGTCTATTTGATGTTTTTGGGTGGAAAAATGCCCGGTTTTGCGCTCAACCGTGACTCCAGACCAGTTACCGACCCGTTGTCGGGAGCCTGTAAGTTGGTTGAATAAAGTGGTTTTCCCAGAGTTAGGGTTACCGATTAAACCTATAGTTAATTGTTTCATCATACTTTTTACTGATCAGGAATAGTGTGCATCATTGCATTCAGTCTCAGGACTGTACGGCATCTGGACTTCATTCATTCTGCTGGATGTACTGCTAATGTGAGGAGCGCTAAGTCTTTTTTACGGAGAATAAGGTTGACTCTGCGTGTTTCTATTTGAATGGGGTCTCCCAAAGGGGCAACTCGGATAACCTGAAAAGTAGAGCCGGGTAGCATCCCCAGAGACAATAATTTTTGCCTGTATGCGCGATTTATCTGTGGGAAGAACCCCAGAATTTTATAGCTTTGATTTGGAGTCAGTGACATATAACACTCCGTTAAAACTCAAAAGACAGTGATTATGAGAATGATTATCCTCAATAAAGCGAAATTCACAAGGAAAAAGTATATTAGTTATTTTGGATTAAAGCGCCAATGAGAATAATATGCAATACCAATATCATCTATTTATCACTGAATAATGACGGAATAAATTGATATTAATCAATTTAATGGCGATTTAATCAAAAATTAAAGTTATGTAAAGAATATCTGAAAGGAATTAACAACAAGCTCTAATAAGAAATGGAGCTTGTTGTTATATATTTTTCTATTAATCTTTCGGTGGATAAAGAAGATCATTTAATGATACTGAGACACGGGCATCATCCTGACGTTCACTCCAGCCTGTTGAGTCGTATACCCACCATGCTTCCACTTTTAATTCATAGAAACGGCGTATTGCATTGCCATGATAGTCAGCAATCGGACGGGATTTTTTCTTTCTGATATTCTCATCCGGATAAGTTTTCAGGAAGAAGTAGTCATAGGTTTCCTGTAGTTCATCGTCGGGAACCTGACGGGCGTGGCCGATGAACTGAGAGCCAGCGAGTATCAGCGATGAATCAGGCGTGGTGATGCTGCTGTATATGGTACCGCTGACCCGAGGGTTGATAAGTAGCTCCTGAGAATGGCGGGTATCCTGTTTTGAATACCAGATTAAACTTAATGGATTATATTTAGGAATATAAAAAAGTGTGGATGACCAAGCTGACTCGGCATTCGGAGCATGAGTGGCAAGGTTGAAGAATCTTATATTGCTGAGTAAGTCAAAACTGCTTTGGATATATTTATTCATAAATTATTCCTTAACAATTTGAGTTTATTATCTGTATTTATAATTATGTAAACGACTTATGGTCACTATTAATAATAGTGATTGAATTTTCGCAACAGATTATATTAAGTATTAATGAAGACAGGCAGTCATTTCTCCTATTTAAATTTATTAGATCGGCAATAAATTGCAGTGTGATGATGAAAATAGTATTGATTTATTAAGGTATTTTATTTTGTTAATGAAAGTTAAAAACGATTTTCAGTGACGAATATACATATTGGATTTCAAGATACGTTGCAGCTGATACCAAGATAATCTGAAAGATAAAGTGTATATATCTAACACATTTTATGCCTGACAGAACTGGCTTAATTAAGCCAGTTCTGAAAGTGCACTACCGCAGAATATTAACGTTTTTTACCAAAAGCGGCTGCCAGAGCATCACTCATGGCACTGTTAGCTAATTGTGCGGAACCGGATGAACGGAAATTCTGGCGGCCTTTGCCATTCCGGTTACGTTCATTGCCATTACGTTCCTGGCGGTTATTTCCCTGAGAGTTATTACGGCGGGCCGGAGCTTCTCCCGGCTGCTCATCAAGGCGCATTGTCAGGGCAATACGTTTGCGGTTCAGGTCAACATCCATCACCTTCACTTTCACGATATCGCCCGTTTTCACTACGGTGTGTGGATCTTCTACGAATCGATCGGAAAGAGAAGAAATATGCACCAGCCCATCCTGATGGACACCGATATCAACAAACGCACCGAAGTTGGTGACATTAGTGACAGTACCTTCCAGAATCATACCTGCGCGCAGGTCATTCATTGTCTCCACACCGTCGGCAAACGTGGCGGTCTTGAACTCCGGGCGAGGATCGCGACCCGGTTTTTCCAGTTCTTTCAGAATGTCGGTGACCGTCGGGATACCGAATTTTGCCGTGGTGAAATCCTGAGCCTTCAAATCGCGTAAAGCTGCGGGGTTACCCATCAGTTCCGGTAAAGTCTGCTCTGTTGTAGCCAGAATTTTTTCAACGACCGGATAGGATTCTGGATGGACGGTAGAAGCATCCAGCGGGTTATCACCCTGATTAATCCGCAAGAAGCCCGCACATTGCAGGAACGCTTTTGGCCCGAGACGGCGAACTTTCAGCAGCTCTTCACGGTTGTTGAAACGACCGTTTTCATCACGCCAGGTAACGATATTCTGGGCGACAGAGCGGCTCAGACCCGCAACCCGGGTCAGCAGAGAAACAGATGCGGTATTCAGATCAACACCGACACTGTTTACACAGTCCTCAACCACGGTATCCAGTTTTTTGGCAAGCTGAGTCTGGCTGACATCGTGCTGATACTGACCAACACCAATGGATTTTGGCTCGATTTTAACCAGTTCCGCCAGTGGGTCCTGAAGACGACGGGCAATAGAAACCGCTCCACGCAGTGAAACGTCCAGATCAGGGAATTCCTGAGCTGCCAGTTCTGAAGCAGAATAAACGGATGCACCGGCTTCACTGACAATGACTTTCTGTGCGGTAACAGCAGGATACTGTTTCTGAACGTTGGCAAAGAAGCGCTCTGTTTCACGGGATGCCGTGCCATTACCAATAGCGACCAGCTCAACATTATGTCTGGTGCACAGCGCTGCAACCGCTGCGGCTGCTTTATTTTCCTGACCCGTGTGCGGGTAGATGGTATCTGTAGCCAGCAATTTACCGGTTGAGTCCACAACAGCAACTTTCACGCCTGTTCTCAGACCCGGATCCAGACCCATTGTGGAACGCATACCCGCAGGAGCCGCCATCATCAGGTCATTCAGGTTACGGGCGAAGACGTTGATCGCTTCGTTTTCTGCTTTTTCGCGCAGCGTACCCATTAACTCTGTTTCCATATGCAGCAGTACTTTGATCCGCCATGTCCAGTTCACAACAGCCTTGCGCCAGCTATCAGCCGGTGCGCTGTTCAGACGCAGGTTCAGGTGGTCAGTGATAATCTGCTCGCAGTAACTTTCTTTAGGGGCTTCTTCAAACTGGGGATCGGCATTCAGGGACAGTTGCAGGATGCCTTCATTACGTCCGCGGAACATCGCAAGAGCACGGTGAGAGGGAACAGAGGAGATAGCTTCATGATGATCGAAGTAATCGCTGAACTTAGCGCCTTCTTCCTCTTTACCTTCAACGACTTTGGCAGTCAGGTGGGCATTTTTCCACAGATACTCACGTACTTTCACCAACAGAGACGCATCTTCAGAAAAACGCTCCATCAATATATAGCGAGCGCCATCCAGGGCGGACTTGGTGTCTGCAACACCGTTGTCAGCATTAACGTAAGCAGCAGCGGCAGATTCCGGTTCTTGCTGCGGGTCTTGCCACAACAGGTCTGCCAGTGGCTCCAGCCCGGCTTCAATCGCGATTTGCCCACGGGTACGGCGCTTAGGTTTATAAGGAAGGTAGAGGTCTTCCAGTTCGGTTTTGCTGAGCGTGCTATTGATGGCTTCAGCCAGTTCACTCGTCAGTTTATCCTGCTCTTCGATAGATTTCAGGATAGTCTGGCGGCGGTCTGACAGCTCGCGCAGATAGCCAAGACGGCTTTCAAGCTGGCGAAGCTGGGTGTCATCAAGACCTCCGGTAGCTTCTTTACGGTAACGGGCAACAAAGGGAACGGTGTTTCCTTCATCAAGTAAAGTAATAGCAGCCAGAACTTGTTGGGGCTGAGCCTGTAACTCACCGGCAATAATTCGACTTAAAGATTCATTCATAGTCTATTTTCTTCAACTTTCTCTGCGCCTGTAGATATCAGCAGATATCCGCAGACAGGGCCAGATTCATCATTTAACTGGATGCTGGCAGGGTTCAAACTTGGCTCCATTATATACGTACAGAGCGCAATAATTTCCAGTTTCTATATTTCGTCTTTCAAGTGGCCTCTTTGTTGGCTGCGCTGCATCTTGAAATCCATTGTGTATATGCCTTCTATCTTTCTTTCGGTTGTCCGTTTTGTTGCGAGTATGAACCACCGCAGGGACTGATTATTTTCTGCTGTGATGCGACTCGGAATTTAACAGGTATAGCATAATATTTCTGTCATGTTGCGATGGAACTCATCGAATATCTGCCCGGTTAAGATATAGTACTGCGCCATTAATCATATTTTCTCAAGTGAGTTTTTCATGGGCAAAAGTAACTATATTACCCGAGAGGGCTGGCAGGCGCTTGATCAGGAACTGAAATACCTTTGGAAAACTGAGCGTCCACAAGTTACTCAGGCTGTCTCTGATGCGGCTGCATTAGGCGATCGTTCAGAAAACGCAGAATATATTTATGGTAAAAAAAGGTTAAGAGAAATTGACCGTCGCGTGCGTTTTTTATCTAAAAGACTGGATGTCTTGCAAATTGTAGACCCTGATCCGCGACAGGAAGGAAAAGTTTTTTTTGGGGCATGGGTTAAAGTCGAAAACGAAAAAGCCGAAGAATATATTTTCCGCCTGGTGGGGCCGGATGAGTTTGAACCGGCCAAAAAATGGATTTCCATTGATTCGCCGGTGGCAAGAGCGCTACTTGGCAAGCGGGTTGATGATGAAGTGACTGTAATGACGCCGAATGGTCTGGCGGTTTACTGGATTCTGGAAATCCGTTATCAGCCACCGGAGATATAAAAGCAGTAGGTGTAAATCAGGGAGCAAGGAAAACAGGGATGAAAAACAGAAACATAAGTAATTATTGCCAATATTGCAAATATTCTTAAAATACATGGCGTTAGTGTTATTTTAAGGCATGGATTTTCTGTAAGAATAATGGATATTGCGGGCATGGAGCATCTTGGGAGCTGACACATGCAAGAGAGTTATAAAATACTTGTTGTTGATGATGATATGCGTTTGCGGGTATTGCTGGAACGCTACTTATCGGAGCAGGGTTTTCAAGTTCGTTGTGTTGCAAATGCAGAGCAGATGGACCGCTTATTGACCAGAGAATCTATTCAATTGATTGTACTGGATTTAATGTTACCGGGAGAAGATGGGCTTTCAATCTGTCGCAGATTAAGGAGTCAGAATAACCCGATCCCTGTCATTATGATCTCTGCGAAAGGGGAAGAAGTTGACCGGATTGTCGGTCTGGAAATCGGAGCGGATGATTATCTGGCAAAGCCCTTTAATCCACGGGAATTACTGGCACGTATCCGAGCAGTGTTGCGCAGACACTCTAATGAATTATCCGGCGCACAGACACCGGATAATGCCGTCGTGACGTTTGGTAAATTTAAACTGGATCTCGGGACGCGAGAAATGTTCCATAAAGATGAACAACTGTCCCTGACCAGTGGTGAATTTTCTGTACTGAAAGCGCTGGTGTCTCATCCCCGTGAACCGTTATCGCGGGATAAGCTGATGAGTCTGGCCCGGGGCAGGGAATACGGTGCAACGGAACGTTCTATTGATGTACAGGTTTCCCGTCTGCGCCGTCTGCTTGAAGAAGATCCGGCACATCCCCGCTATATCCAGACCGTTTGGGGATTGGGATATGTTTTCGTTCCTGACGGTAATCAAGCATAAATCGTAATAAGGTACCTGATAAGGAATAAGTGGAAGTACGTTATGAAAAAGTTCAGGCTCTCACTGCATCATAAATTCTCCCGTGCTCTGGTCTGGGCACTGGCGATGCCGTTGAGCAGCCTGATGATCAGTTATCTGTCTGCCACCATGCTGGCAAGGCAGGAAGGCATTTCATTTATTACCGTATTCCCGTATATCCTGATTAGCACACTATTGTCAGTACTCCTCGTTGCCGCAATGTGCTGGCTTTACCTTCGGGCACAAAGGCGTCCTTTGGCCGCCATACAGCAGGCAATCATCAGGACAGGAAAAGGAAAAATCATCGCACCGTTACCTGAATCGGGCACATCCGGCACCCGGTCGGTTATCCGTGCCTTTAACCAAATGTCGGTGGCGCTTAAGTCGCTGGAGGATGATCGGGCTATTTTTATAGCAGGTCTCAGCCATGATTTACGTACTCCGCTGACACGGATACGGCTGGCGATGGAGTTGATTGGCGGAGAAAATGATTTCCTTTGTGAATCCGTGAATCATGATATTGAAGAGTGTAATGCAATTATTAGCCAGTTCATCGATTATCAGCGGGCCGGGCAGGATACGGCAAAAATTCGTTGTGAGTTAAATCAGCTCATTAAGGAAGTGATGATGGCAGAAAAGGCCGAAATTGCAGATAATCTGTCTGTTATTCCGGTTTTCATTATGGCCGACCCTCTGTCAGTGAAGCGTGTACTGGCGAATATGCTCACTAACGCTCAGCGTTATGGTAATGGATGGATCGGTATCAGCACTGGAAAAACTGAAAAATTCGGCTGGTTTCAGGTGGAAGATAATGGCGCTGGTATCACAAAGGAAGACATTGATATTTTGTTCCAGCCTTTCAGGCAGGCAAAAGCGCATAGCATGAATAACCGCCATAATCACAGTGGCGTTGGGCTGGGGCTTGCTATTATCCGCCGTATCATCGACATGCATGACGGATATCTTGATGTGGGCAGAAGTGAAAGAGGAGGCTTATCCATTCGGGCTTACATCCCACTAGCGGCTGATTCCTGAGTTCCTCATTCTGAACCGGTGTCATAAAAATGTCATAATTCGTACATTTTGCTGTCATCAAAGTGACTTATTTTTCCCTCCAGAATCATCTTTTTATACTCGGTAAACTTCAAGTTTCAACGGGCAATATGAGGCGAGTCCTTATTTCTACCCGAATCTTGAAGTTGAATTGGTATAAAACCAAACTACTAACAGTTGTTTTTGATGAATGATGTGTCTCTTAGCGGAGGGTGTATGAAACCAATGCGTTTCACTGTAGTAGGTATGATGGCAGCAGCATCAGCTATGGTATCTGTCTCTTCATTTTCAGCAACCAGCCTGACAGGAGCCGGAGCGACTTTTCCGGCACCGATATATACCCAATGGGCTGATTCCTATCAAAAAGAAACCGGCAACAAAATCAATTATCAGGGAATTGGCTCTTCGGGTGGCGTAAAACAGATCATAGCTGGTACGGTTGATTTTGGTGCTTCAGATGCGCCACTCACCGATGAAAAACTGGCATCTGAGGGTTTATTCCAGTTTCCTACTGTAATCGGTGGCATTGTGCTGGCGGTGAACCTTCCGAATATCAAATCAGGCCAGCTGGTGCTGGATGGTAAAACGCTGGGAGATATCTATCTCGGCACCATTAAGAAATGGAATGATCCCGCCATTGCGAAACTGAATCCGGATCTTAAACTACCTGATCAGGACATTGCCGTTATTCGTCGCGCGGATGGCTCTGGTACTTCATTTGTCTTTACCAGCTATCTATCTAAAGTGAATAGTGACTGGAAAACAAAAGTCGGCGCTGGTTCTACAGTGAAGTGGCCGACCGGGCTGGGAGGTAAAGGCAACGATGGTATTGCCGCATTTGTTCAGCGTTTACCCGGTTCCATTGGCTATGTTGAATATGCCTATGCGAAACAGAATAACCTTGCTTATACCGGGTTGATTACCGCTGACGGAAAGACAGTTGTTCCCACTGAGGCCAATTTCAGTGCGGCGGCAAAAGGTGCTGACTGGAGTAAAAGTTTCGCACAGGATCTGACTAATCAACCGGGCGAAAATGCGTGGCCAATCACTTCAACGACATTCATCCTGATCCACAAGCAGCAGAAAAATGGCGCAAATGGTGCAGAGGTTCTGAAGTTCTTCGACTGGGCTTATGAGAAAGGAGGCCGACAGGCGAAAGAGCTGGATTATGCCGTGTTGCCGCCGGATGTTATCAAACAGGTACGGGCAGCATGGAAAAGCAACATAAAGGATAAGCACGGCAACGCCCTGTACTAGCTCCTTATCGGGTGGAAACTGATAACTCAAATGGGAATTGAACGCATGGCAAAACATAAAGCCAGTTTACAAAAAGCTCCGGGCAGGTATGGCGATATCATTTTCAGTGTACTGGTCAGGCTGGCTGCGCTGATGACGTTATTCCTGCTGGGAGGCATTATCATTTCGTTGTTTGTTGCTTCCTGGCCGAGTATGCAGCAGTTTGGAATTGCTTTCCTGTGGCAGAAAGACTGGGATGCGCCGGCAGAGATCTTTGGTGCTCTGGTGCCGATTTACGGCACATTAGTCACCTCGCTCATTGCCCTGATTATTGCCGTTCCGGTTAGTTTTGGTATCGCTCTGTTTTTGACAGAACTGGCACCAAACTGGCTGAAACGGCCACTTGGAGTGGCAATTGAGTTACTGGCGGCCATTCCCAGTATTGTTTATGGCATGTGGGGGCTGTTCGTGTTTGCCCCGCTTTTTGCCACCTATTTTCAGCAGCCTGTCGGTGCAGTGTTGTCGGGTATTCCCATTGTAGGGGAACTGTTTTCCGGCCCGGCTTTCGGTATCGGTATTCTGGCTGCGGGGATCATTCTTGCCATTATGATTATTCCCTATATTGCTTCTGTGATGCGTGATGTCTTTGAACAGACTCCTGTCATGATGAAAGAGTCGGCTTACGGCGTTGGCTGCACAACATGGGAAGTGATCTGGCATATCGTCCTGCCTTACACCAAAAATGGTGTCATCGGTGGTGTTATGTTGGGGCTGGGACGGGCATTAGGGGAAACGATGGCGGTGACTTTCATTATCGGTAATACCTACCAACTGGATAATTTTTCGCTTTATATGCCGGGAAACAGTATCACTTCTGCGCTGGCAAACGAATTTGCCGAAGCTGAGCCGGGCCTGCATACCTCTGCTCTGATGGAGCTGGGGCTGATTTTATTTGTGATCACTTTTATTGTTCTCGCGTTGTCAAAACTGATGATTATGCGTCTGTCCAGAAATGAGGGGCGCTAAATAAAATGGCGATTACTGATAAACGAAAAAATGGTAGTGCTGGCTCAGAAAGCCATGCCAGCCGCAACCGAAGGCAAGTTTGGCGGCGTCAGAAAAACCGCCTCGCCCTGTTTCTGTCTATGGCAACAATGGCATTTGGTCTGTTCTGGCTGGTCTGGATTTTAATTTCTACAATCACCAAAGGCATTGATGGCATGTCTGTGGCGTTATTCACTGAAATGACGCCACCACCTAACAGCGAGGGAGGCGGGCTGGCAAATGCTATCGTCGGCAGCGGGCTACTGATTTTCTGGGCAACGGTATTTGGCACACCTTTGGGAATTATGGCGGGGATCTATCTGGCTGAATATGGCCGTCGCTCTTTGCTGGCTGAAATGGTTCGTTTTATTAACGATATCCTTCTTTCGGCCCCCTCTATTGTGGTAGGGCTATTTGTTTACACCATAGTGGTCATGAAGATGCAGCATTTCTCCGGTTGGGCAGGGATTATTGCGCTGGCTTTGTTACAAATTCCCATTGTTATCCGCACAACGGAAAATATGCTGAAACTGGTGCCGAATAACTTACGTGAAGCCGCTTATGCACTGGGAACACCGAAATGGAAAATGATCACGGCGATCACGTTAAAAGCCTCCATATCCGGCATTATTACCGGTGTCCTGCTGGCTATTGCCCGTATTGCCGGTGAAACTGCGCCTTTGTTGTTTACTTCCCTTTCTAACCAATTCTGGAGCACAGACCTCAGCCAACCCATTGCTAACCTGCCCGTCACCATTTTCAAATTTGCCATGAGTCCATTTTCGGACTGGCAGCAGCTGGCATGGGCCGGTGTTTTGCTGATTACCCTGTGTGTACTGTTGATTAATATTTTGGCTCGGGTTTTGTTTGCCAAAAAGAAATTTGCCGATAAGAAATTCTGAAACTGAAGAGAGAAGCTGTTGATGAATAAGGTTAATAATGATGTGGCAGGGAGTAAAATTCAGGTACGTGATCTGAACTTCTATTATGGCAAATTTCATGCCCTGAAAAATGTGACGTTAGATATTGCGCAGAATAAAGTGACCGCTTTTATCGGCCCTTCAGGGTGTGGCAAGTCAACATTGCTGCGCACCTTTAACAAAATGTATGAACTGTACGGAGAACAGAGAGCAGAAGGTGAAATCCTGCTTGATGGGACGAATATTCTGGCCGATAAACAGAATATCGCCTTACTGCGGGCTAAGGTGGGAATGGTTTTCCAGAAACCGACACCTTTTCCGATGTCGATTTACGACAATATTGCGTTTGGAATCCGTTTGTTTGAAAAACTCTCAAGAGCTGAAATGGATGAACGGGTGCGATGGGCACTGACAAAAGCGGCATTGTGGAACGAAACAAAAGATAAACTGCATCAGAGCGGTTATAGCCTGTCAGGAGGCCAGCAGCAGCGTTTGTGTATTGCCCGAGGTATTGCCATTCGTCCGGAAGTGTTATTGCTGGATGAACCCTGCTCGGCCCTCGACCCGATTTCTACGGGGCGTATTGAAGAGCTTATCAGTGAACTGAAAGCGGAATATACCGTTGTGATCGTGACTCATAATATGCAGCAGGCAGCGCGTTGTTCTGATTATACGGCTTTTATGTACTTGGGTGAGCTGATTGAATTCAGTGACACTGATATTTTGTTCACCACACCCAAAATGAAGCAGACCGAAGATTACATTACCGGTCGTTACGGTTGATACAGGCAGAAATGGGGTAGCTAAAGATGGACAATCTGAATTTCGGCAGGCATATCTCAGGCCAGTTCAACGCTGAACTGGAACATATCCGTACTGAACTTATGGCGATGGGTGGATTAGTGGAGGAGCAGCTGAGTAAAGCGATTCTGGCGATGCACAATCAGGATAGAGAGCTGGCTCAGCAGGTCATTGAAGACGATGAAAAAGTGAATATGATGGAAGTGGCAATAGATGAAGCCTGTGTTCGAATTATTGCCAAGCGTCAGCCGACTGCCAGTGATCTGCGCCTGATTATGGTTATCTCAAAAACCATTGCGGAGCTTGAGCGCATTGGTGATGGAGCGAATAAAATCTGTCAGACCGCGCTGGAGCGTTTTTCTCAGCAGCATCAACCGTTGCTGGTCAGTCTGGAATCTTTGGGCTGGCATACCATCCGAATGCTGCATGATGTACTGGACGCCTTTGCTCGCATGGATTTGGCAGAAGCCATTCGTATCTATCGTGAAGATAAAAAAGTGGATCAGGAATATGAAGGCATTGTCCGCCAGTTAATGACCTATATGATGGAAGATCCGCGTACCATCCCAAGCATCATGACCGCACTCTTCTGTGCCCGCTCTATTGAGCGTATCGGCGATCGCTGTCAGAACATTTGTGAGTTTATTTTCTATTACGTAAAGGGGCAGGATTTTCGTCATATTGGTGGCGATAAACTGGAAGAGCTGCTGACAAAAGATGAGTGATTTTTATTCCAAAATAATATAAATATAGTATTTTATATTATTTCATGTGCTATGCCGAAATTGATAGCTTTTGTTAAACAATGAACAATTATTGATAACAGGGGTGTCCAATGAAATACCGCAATCAATCTCGGCGTAATCAATCCCGAATAGCACTGACTGCATTACTGACCAGTCTGGTATTGGCTTCAGGTGTCGCTAAGGCAGATAAACTTGATGATATAAAAAAAGCAGGCACAGTTCGTATTGCGGTATTTGATAGTAACCCACCTTTTGGTTTTATCGATCCTCAAACAAAAAAACTGGCAGGTTATGATGTGGATATCGCCAATGCCATTGCCAACGATCTGGGTGTAAAACTGGAACTGCGCCCGACCAATCCCGCTAACCGTATTCCACTCCTTTCATCCAAAAAAATTGATTTAATTGCTGCGAACTTCACGATTACCGATGAACGCGCAAAACAGGTGGATTTCTCCATTCCTTACTTTGCCACAGGGCAAAAATTTATTGCACGTAAAGGCGTTCTGACTAACCCGGACGATATCGCTAAACTGCGTATCGGGGCAGATAAAGGGACAGTACAGGAAATTACGCTGCGTGAACGTTATCCAACGACCAAGGTTATCTCTTATGACGATACTCCGCTGGCATTTGCTGCATTGAGAAATGGTAATGTTCAGGCGATCACGCAGGATGATGCCAAATTAGTTGGCCTGCTGGCCAATGTGCCTGAGGCGCAAAAAGCAGATTTTGAAATCTCTCCGTTCAGCATTACCCGTGAATATCAGGCAGTAGCGGTTTCAAAAGGAGAAACCCGTTTGGTTGACTCTGTAAACCAGACATTGCTGAAACTGGAAAAAGAAGGCGCAGCCGAAAAAATTTATAACCGCTGGTTTGGCCCTGAAACAAAATCGGCTCAGCCGCGCGGTGATTTCAGATTCGCTCCGTTAAACAATCAGGCAGAGTAATAGATAGCACCTGAAATGACAGCGAAAGCCAGCCCCGTCTTTGCACGGGGCTGTGCCGTTTTGTTGAGTTGCCCGTCGTCTTTCAGGTTGCCTCTTTTCTTTGTTGGCTACGCTCACTCACCCCGAGTTCCCTTGCCGCTGCGATGCAACTCGAAATCCATAGGGTATAGGGTGAATATTATTAATATGGTGAACGCGTTATGTTTGAGCAATTTCTTGGCGAGCACTTACTGGCTCCTGAATATCTGCAATGGCTCTGGCAAGGGTTTCTGATTACGTTGTGGATCTCTGCTTGTACTATTGCTTCTTCTACCTTATTAGGTTTTGTCATTGCGGCTGCACGGGACAGCCAGATCCAGCCATTGCGTTGGCTGGTTACAGCCTATGCCTCGATATTCCGTAATACGCCACTGTTGGTACAACTATTTTTCTGGTATTTCGCCTCCGGCCAGATTTTGCATCAGGCCGCTATGATCTGGCTGAATACTTCCCATGAAATCACACTGGCAGGTTTAACACTGGAATGGCCTTCATTTGAATTTCTGGCGGGGTTTATCGGTCTGACGCTCTATTCAGCGCCTTTTGTTGCGGAAGAGCTGAGAGCAGGCATGCAGGGGATTGGGCGTGGGCAAAAATATGCGGCTCAGGCTCTGGGCTTAACTGGCTGGCAGGCGATGCGCTATGTTGTGCTGCCACAAGCACTGAAAATTGCTATGCCGCCCCTGTTAGGGCAGTACATGACTATCGTTAAGAACTCATCATTAACGATGGCGATTGGTGTGGCTGAACTTTCCTATGCTTCCCGTCAGGTAGAAACACAATCCCTGAAAACATTTGAAGCGTTTGGTGTTGCGACAGTGCTTTACATCGCGATTATTGCGGTGATGGAAGGCTGGGGGCAGTGGCGTCAGCAGAGAATACTGGCGAGAGGGCATTGATATGGATTTTACTGTTATCGCTGAAAACTGGCGCTACCTGCTGCTGGGCACATTTCCTGACGGGCCACTGGAAGGAGCCGCATTAACACTGATAATCAGCCTGATGGCCGGAGCAATCTCCATTGTTTTGGGAATTGTGTCAGGCGTTGCACTGGCAATGCTGCGCGGTTTCTGGGTAAACCTGCTGGCGGCGGTGTTGGGGTTTTTCCGTGCTATACCGGTTATTATGCTGATTTTCTGGACTTACTTCCTGTTGCCGGTGGTATTGGGAATGGAAATTCCCGAAATTACAACGGTTGTCTGCGCACTGGCTCTGATCACCTCTTCTTATCTGGCTCACGGTGTTAAAGCAGGTATTCTGGCAATCGGAGAAGGCCAATGGCGAGCAGGGTTGTCTTTGGGCTTTAATCGCTGGGAAGTGTTGTGGCATATCGTTTTACCACAGGCTTTGCGCATGATGGTGCCTTCGTTTATCAACCAGTGGATTGCATTAATCAAAGATACCTCACTGGCTTATATTGTCGGCGTGGCAGAACTGTCATTTCTGGCAACACAGGTTAATAACCGCAGTATGGTTTATCCGATGGAAGTCTTTTTATTTGTCGCATTAGTGTATTTCGTGATGTGTTTATCACTGGAATTAACAGCAAACTATGTGGCTCGTCGTTTCTCAGTGAAACGTGAGAGAAAGGGGGCTATGTGGTTTTGGGGAATCACTGACAGTCTTCGGATGGCATTCAGACAGAAAATGAATCGTTCTTCAGAAAATTGTTAGTTACAGTTAGGACTATACTGGCTGGAAATAAGTGTCCCAACTAAATTATATTAGTTGGGGCATTGACTAATGATATATATTAAAAATAAATTCTTTTATTTCAGCACATAGTGTGGGCTGGTATTTTAGCCTATCAAATCCAGCAGGATCTTGAGATGGCGGGAAGTTAATATTGCTCATATGTGGTGGGAATGGGCTTTGAAAAGAGTGATGTCCTGCATTTTCAACGATTTTGTGCTGAACATTGTGATTATCTTCGAGAACTGATGTACATAATATATCCGATAAATAATCTTTTTCCGCTGTAAACAAAAGTATTGGAATATTGATATTATTTAAGGAACCTTTGTAATTAAACCACCCACATGCCGGAGCCAGTAATATCAGTGAACAAATGCGGTTATCGTATGGAACGGTAATTTTTTCAATTGATGGACTTTCTGTTTTCTCCGGTGGTCTAGCCGGTATGCCTCCACTAACAGCAAGGCCCGTATAGCCTCCCATTGAATGTCCAATAAATGTTATCTTGTCTTTTAATAAGTGATTGCTTATTGATTCATTACTAACGATATGATCAATAACTAATTTAATATGTCGTGGTCTGTTTTCTAAATTGACCAATGTTTCGGCCAGAGAGTTATCAAAATGACAATTTCCCGGATGTTCTGGTGCTAATACCGCATATCCAGCTTTAACAAGTGAGCATATAAGATCTCGGTGAGTTAGGGATGAGCTGCCACTGCCGTGAGATAAAACAATCAAAGGTATTTTATCTCCGTGAATTGGGGCGTTTATTGCTACGGAGATATTATAAAGTCCGAACTTTTCTGTTTTCTCTTTTTCTGTTGTTGGATAAAAAAAGTGAATTGGTATAAATGTACTTTGTTTATTATCGTACACTTTACTATTTATATACCCTATTTTTTTCATAAACTATCTTATCTCCTTAAAATTTAAAAAATACTCATAATGAGCTATTTTGATCTAACTGATTATTATTTAACTTATCTATCTAAGCAGTTAACCTTATTCAGCGAAACCGGGGAAAGCTATAGTAATATAATTCATATTTGAAGTTATAAATATGGAAAATAAAAAATCACAGGATAATTTTCAGAAGGTAGCATATGAATTGTTCGGTAGAAAATTTGATCAAACCGCTGATAAATTTTTGGGAAATCAGTGACGAGCCATGGGGCGCGAAAGATCACACATCAAAATTTATATATGCCAATAAAAAATATTACGAATTACTTTCTTTACCTAAAGGCTATGATGTAACAGGGCGTTTTGATGGGGAACTCCCAGCACCTACTGCTAATTTTCAGGAAGAATTTCAGCTACATGACAGAAAAGTTGAAATTTTATTAGATAGAGTTACTTCTATTGAAATTCATCCTTTCCAAAATCTTCCTTACCTTCAACCATGGTATTTCGATAAGTATCCGATAATTGATGGAAATGGGATATGCAGGGGCACTATTTTCCATGGCAGACCTGTAGATACAATGACACTGGAAAAACTCAACAAAATAGATATGCCAGCATCATTAGTATTTACGCCTCCATCTGAGTTTTTTAGTAAAAGAGAATGGGAAATAGTATTTTATATTCTGCAAGATTTTTCCACTAATGATATAGCTGAAAGGCTACGACTCTCTGCCAGAACAATCGCGAATCATATTCAAAATGTATATAGAAAAACAGGGATAAAATGTAAAAAAGATTTAGTGGCATATTGTTATGAAAATAACATTGCTAACTATATCCCTGAAAGTTTTTTCAGGGAATCACAGTCTATTACTTTTGAAAAATAATTATTCACATATGTCTGAAAAGCATACTCTATCATGGGACAGGTGGGATTCTGGGCATAAAAATATTAATTCCACTTTCTCATGAGCGACAAGTTGATGTGCTGTATTCGGATAAATACAGAAAATAGATCCTTGGGAGAAGCGCTTTTTTTGGACATCATTAATATCATTATTTACTACCTCACCTGTCCAGATTTCGCCTTCACCAGAAAGTATTATGTACCATTCATCTCCAATACTGTGGTTATGGCACCCAACTTTTTTACCTGCATTGATAGACGTAGCATAAGCATTTAAGCCTTCTTTTTTTATCATATGCCTGACAGAAATACCCACTGCATCATCTTTGATGGCATCTTCTGTAGAAAAGCTAGCAAAATCTATCACAATTACATCCTTATATTTAAAATGAGATCTTTTTACTCTTTTTTGATTGAGTATAAAAATTTAACATTTACTCATATGTAAAAAAATAAATTTTTTTAATTATCAGAATCATGTCTCATTTATATTAAAGATTTTGCTATTTTTACCTATATTGGGTGATGGGGTGTTTTTTCAGAATTGGTAGTAATATATGCCAATGTTATTGGCTATTAGATGAAGGTTTGATTTTATATTTCATAAATCTTGCTTCAATATTATTGTATGTTATGGTTGCGGTAACGATGACGATAAGATAGATACTTAATGCCAATAAATTATTGAGGAAAATATTTCCGGTAGTCAAGTTTCGCCTTCCTGCGATGAGTTGAGTTAACTCTATACCCGTTTTTTTCTGGATAATAAACATTATTGTTGTAATAATTAATATTATTGCCACATGAACCATATAAAGAGAATAAGATATTTTACCTAAATGCTGCATGTATTTATTAAGGAAAAAAGAGGAAATAATACCTCTTTGATATGCCAGGGTGAAAATAGTAAGGCAATAAATAACAGTGCAGATTATTTGCTTGGCTTCATATTGGGAATTGACAAAATAAATGAGAAGCGCCACACAGAGAATTTCTAAAATAGTTGCCGTAATAGTGCTTATTTTTATATCAGAGAAAATCCTGAAAATACTATAGGTAAATGCTCCAGCAAAAAAACTTGATACTCCTCGTGTAACAGCTTGTTGTAACATATGGTTGCCACTGACAAGCAGCCATAAAGTGGTTACAGATATTAATAGCCATATTATCGGGGCGATATTCATTTTTCTAAAAGTAATAATTGTTAAATACAGTATAATATATGTATAGAATTCGACACTGAGACTCCACGTAGGGTAATTAAAGGTCAGATTAAGATAATCTGTTGTGGGAGTCCATGATTGAATTAAAAAGAGATTGGGTAAAATCCCGGAGGGGGCAGTTCTTCCGGTAAATGGTGTTGCATCAAAATGAATACCAGAATTTTTTTGAATCAATAATCGACAAAATTCCAGAAATATAAATATCAATAACATTAATATGTGAAGAGGGAATATCCTGAAAAAACGGGAAGATATATATGGAGTAAATTTTACATCTCTATATGCATAGGTATGTGTCAGCACAAACCCACTGAGTACAAAGAAAAGTTCTACAATAATATAACAGGTACGAAAAAAGTGAAGTTCAGTAAATGCACCGACAATATGTAAATGACCAGTCACAACAATTAAAGCTCCGATTCCTCTGACTGCATCCAAAGATTCAAATCGCTTCATCATATCCATCTCATTCAATATGTAAATTTTAACTATGTACAATTAAAAATAATTATTTTTTAATAAAATTAATATATTTAGTGACTTCATAGTATGTAAAAAGGAGATTAATCACCGCTATAAAAAAGTGGCCGGAGTTATCTTTTATCTTAATATTTTTTATCGTTAGTGTGTGACAGCCTAAATAGGCATTGAAACCAATATCTGCATAATGCCCACAAATTTTCGATATGGTCAAGTTTCATTTTATGGCAATAACTATGATTTATATTTGAATTAATTTAATGAATTTTTTTGGGTGACGGTTCTATATGATTATTCGAAATAATTTGAAAGTGGCGTCCTCAGAAATGATTGTTTACGCCACTTTTTAAGATAAGTTAGCTGCGCTTTTTCGGGGTAAACAGCGCAATTATGGTAGCGCTTAACAACAACAATGCACCTGCTATGGTTAAAACGGACAGGAATGCGCTATCAAAGGCCAGTTTTGCTGCCTGAAGCAATGATAAAGCCATATCGCCTTTTAGCCCTTCTGCGACGATAATCGCTTCATCAATACTATTCTGCAATGCACTACTGACTGATTCTGATACAGCGATATCGGCTGGCAGGGTAAATGCTGCTGTATAAATTGCCACCAACAGGCTACCGAGTACTGCAACTCCAATCAGGCCACCAAGTTCATAGGCGATTTCTTCAATTGAAGCTGCTGTACCTGCGCTATGCTCGGGGGCGCTGAACATGATGGAGGTAGAAGCTGCCGTCATCGCAGCACCGACACCGAATCCAATCATGGAGAATGTTGTGATTTGTACCAACACTCCGGACCGGAAGCCAATGAGATAGCCAAAAATACCTAATCCCGCCAGAAAAAGTGAAAGCCATATAATTCTTCCTGAACCCAATTTGGGTATGGCAAGACCCGCTAATGGCCCGGCAACGAAAGAAGCGAGTGGGATAGGTAGGATAAATAATCCTGCCTGTAAAGGCGATAAACCAGCAACAAGTTGCAGTCGCTGACTGACTATTAATTCAACTCCCATCAGGGCTGCGGTGCTAACAAAAGCGGTCGCGACACCTGTAGCAAAACCATAGGATTTTAATAAAGTAAAGTCTATGATCGGTGCAGGTGAACGACGTTGCCGATAAACGAACATCATCGTGAATATCATCCCGATTGTACTGGCTATAATGGCAGTTCCCATTGATGGGGCTTGTTTGCTGATTTCTTTGATAGCAAAAGTAATGCCAATCAGCCCGATCATAATTTGGACGGAGGCCAGCAGGTCGAATTTGCGTTGTGGATTACTCTGGCTTTTCGTAATAGTGAATAGGGCGAATATCAACGCAATAATGACGATAGGGACGTTGATCAGGAAAACGGAACCCCACCAGAAATATTCCAGCAGTATTCCTCCGATGACGGGACCGAGTGCCGCCCCCCCGGCAGCAACAGCTGACCAGATACCGATGGCAAGAGCGCGTTCTCCGGGTTCTTCGAAAGCCTGACGGATTATTGCGAGTGTGGCCGGCATCATCATTGCGGCACCGATAGCAAGTATCACTCGTGCGCTGATCAACATACTGGTATTCGGAGAGAATGCTGCCATCATTGAGGCAATACCGAACACGGCTAATCCGGTAGTAAACAATTTCTTGGCACCAAAGCGATCACTTAGAGCACCCGCTCCGGGAAGCAGGCCTGCAATGGTTAATGAATAAGCATTCATGATCCATAACTTCTCAGTGGAAGATGCTCGTAAATCGTATGTTAAACGTGGTAAAGCTGTATAGAGGACTGTCATGTCGATGACAATCAGCAAAAGTGCACTGGAAATAACAGCCAGCACAAGCCAGCGAGTATTTGATTTCATGAAAGAACTCATCAGTGTGGTTTAGGGATCCTGTATCGCCAACCCTTGACGGTACAAATTGCGCACATTATAAATACATACGTATTGAATTAAAAGAGAGTAATAATGGGACGACGTAAAACAATTGACCGGAACATTCTGCTGGATGCAGCAGAACAAATTGTCACCACACATGGGGCAGCGGCGCTTACCATTGATGCGGTAGCAAAAGCCGTTGGGATCACTAAGGGCGGGGTTCAATACAGTTTTAATACGAAAGATGCACTTATTGAGGCGATGTTTGAGCGTTGGGGGCTTAGCTACGAGGAACAATTCCATAAAATAGCCGGAGAAGCTCCCGAGCCACTGACTGCAATACGTGCGCACATTGAAGCAAGTCAATGTTCCGATGAAGTGTCATCGGCGAAAGCGGCAGGACTGATGGCATCGTTACTGCAAACACCGGAACATCTGGAATCAACCCGTGACTGGTATCGTGAGCGCATCGCTAATCTGGATACAACAACAGCAGAAGGTCGTCGGGCGCGTTTAGCTTTTTTGGCGACAGAAGGTGTATTTATTTTACGCTTCTTCGGCTTGATGGATATTGGTAAGGATGAATGGGCGGATATTTTCAGCGATATTCTGGAGATGGCACCTTCTGAAAATAGTGAATAAAAACAGCGTCCATTAGTGCAGTTCGTTAATAATCACTTTGTGATATAACTTATTGATTGTGCTCATAGCAATCGTTTTCTTTTTTGATCTTTTAGGATAACGATTTATTTTGATTTCCTGTAGGATGAATCGAAAACTTCATCTGTTTAGGAATAAAACATTAATGAGTACACTCAATTCAGGCTCTGCAAATAGTCAGGGCTTACTTCAGCGCGTGTTTAAACTGGAAGAGCATGGAACAACAGTTCGCACCGAGATGATTGCGGGGCTGACGACCTTTCTGACGATGGTTTATATCGTCTTCGTGAACCCACAAATTCTGTCTGTTGCCGGAATGGATATTAAAGCTGTATTTGTCACAACCTGCTTAATTGCCGCACTTGGCAGCATTATGATGGGAATAGTGGCTAATTTACCTGTTGCGGTTGCGCCTGCTATGGGTCTGAATGCATTTTTTGCCTTCGTTGTTGTTGGTGCTATGGGTGTTTCGTGGCAGGTTGCGATGGGCGCAATTTTCTGGGGTGCTGTAGGGCTGCTGATCCTGACGATTTTCCGCATCCGTTACTGGATGATAGCGAATATCCCCGTGGGGTTACGGGTCGGTATCACTAGCGGTATCGGGCTTTTTATTGCCATGATGGGGCTGAAAAATGCCGGTATTATTGTACCGAATCCAGATACGATCGTTTCTATTGGTAACTTTACTGCTCATAACGTCCTGCTGGGCGCTTTGGGCTTTTTTATCATTGCTATTTTAGCAGCCCGTAATTTCCATGCCGCAGTATTGCTGTCCATCGTAATAACGACGGGGATCGGGTTTATGCTGGGATATGTGGAATATCAGGGTATTTTTGATTTGCCACCCAGTGTCATGAGCGTTGTCGGGCAGGTAGATGTGAAGGGTGCGCTGGATATCGCATTAGTCGGGATTATCTTTTCTTTTATGTTGGTGAACCTGTTTGATTCATCCGGTACGCTGATTGGTGTGACCGATAAAGCAGGCCTTGCTGACAGTAACGGTAAATTTCCGCAGATGAAGCAGGCTCTGTATGTTGACAGCATCAGCTCAGTGGCAGGTTCTTACATCGGTACTTCTTCGGTAACCGCTTTTGTGGAAAGTTCTTCAGGTGTCTCAGTGGGTGGCCGCACTGGATTAACTGCTGTAGTCGTTGGTATTTTGTTCCTGCTGGTGATGTTTATTTCTCCACTGGCCAGTATGGTTCCGGCTTATGCTACGGCGGGTGCGCTGGTTTATGTCGGCGTTTTGATGACATCCAGCCTGACACGGGTGAAATGGGATGATCTGACGGAATCCGTTCCGGCATTTATCACCGCTGTTATGATGCCATTCAGCTTCTCAATTACTGAAGGTATTGCACTGGGCTTTATGGCTTATTGCGTGATGAAACTGGGAACAGGAAAATGGCGGGAGATAGGCCCGTGCGTTATTGTTGTCACGTTGCTGTTTGTGCTGAAAATGGTATTTGTCGATGCTTGATAATTATAATCTCAGCTAAACTGAGTACCGAGCAATATAAAAAAGCCTGATGAATCAGGCTTTTTTATGGAAATTATATGGAATATTTTTCTAAAAGAAGATTAATGGCGGCTTTCTGGTGCAATAAAACCGATGCAAATTACTTCAGATTCCGCGCCGGGCTGTGCCTGAAAAGTGAAATCTTCCTTATGGCTGAGAGTTAATGCAGGCCATGTCGCCAATGTGGACCGGAAATGCTCCTGTGAACAATTCTTTCCTCTTTTTCCCACCAGTAACGCTCCATATTTGACAATATCACTCTCTTTTATATGGCGATTATAAATATTGGGCGGCGCACCGTTACCGGTTTCCCACGGCTGTATGGTTTGGGGGCGATAGTGACTGTAGAACGTCAGCCATTGATGCAGGTATTCACCTCCAACATAATGTAATGGTGTTGAATACAATTCTTCCCAGCGCTGATCCAGCTGGCTGGAAAAGATTTTTATCCCTGCAAATTTTTCTCCCGCACCACGGACATTTGTCATCATAATACTGGCATAGGCAATGAGAACTACGACAGCAAACACAGCCAGACCTCGCAGCGTCCCCGTTAAGGATTTATGAGGGTTTACAGTTATCGAGCCGACTAGCAGCGCTGGAGCTACTGCCATGAAAGGCTGGAGCCATTCAGTCATTCGCCCGCCTTCATTGAAGGAAAACCAGCCATAAATAATCAGCAGAGGCAGCAGAATGACAATATTGGTCAGTTGATTCGATTGCTGTTTTGGCCAGCCAATTTTTCCGCCTAATAGATAAATAATGGCACTGACGATAATGAGAGGATAGAAAACTGAAAACAGAGAGCGTGTGGTGTGCAGATTAAATCCGTGCTTGATTTGCGAGTCTACCCATTTGAAGGCAGAAAAGTCGTTATTTGCCAGCCACCAGATATTGGGTAATACCAACATCAGCCATAGCGCGAGCGCCAGATAAAACAGTGGCTGCCGATAATGTCGCCGTACTTTGGGAACAAACAGGGAAAGTAAAAAGACTGAGCCAACAATCGAGAGTGAAGAGTACTTACTCATTGTTGCCAGCCCTGTAGCTAACGCGAACGCCAGCCACCATTTGGGATGATCATCGATGGCCTTCAGGAAGAACAATAGTGACCACGACCACAACATTACCAACAGATAATTGTCATTATACGGAATGATATCGAAATTGATGATGCCAGACAGATTGAGAGTCAGCATAGCCAGCCATGCCAGTTCAGTTTTGCCTGTTAAGCGCAAAGCAAGCTGCCAGACACCCATCATACCTACAGCAATGGCAGCAAAATGGATGAAATACCAATAAAAACTGAGAGAAATATGGCTGATATGAATAGCTGGTAACATTACAACACCCACCAGCCATGGGTTTTTCGGGGAACCCCATTCACCGTTTATGCCCCAGTTCAGGGCTTCTAAAGCATCATAGGGAACAGTCGGATCAAGGTAATAACTTACTAACATCCATAAGACAGCATAACCAATACACCAAAGATACAATGAAGTTCTATAAGAAATATCAAAGAAACGCATAGTTGCTAAGGCTTATATTATTTGAGTTAAGGTAACTCAAAATAGTAGCTGAACTTGAAAGAATAAGTGAATGACATTGGATGTTATATGTGGATTCTGTTAGATTCCGCCGAAAATATCTTGATAACACGAGTTGAGTCACACGCTATGAATCAGTTAAAGAAAAAATCCCCTGCAAGAGCCTCTGCGGGTAAGCACAAAAGAAAAAGCCGTGAAGAATTAAACGCAGAAGGGCGCGAGCGTAAGCGCCAGAAAAAACATCGTGGTAATCCATCCGGTAATCGCCATCAGGAAAGTAACCAGAAAAAACAAACTGGTGCTAAACAAGAGAAGGATCCTCGTATCGGGAGTAAAGTCGCGGTTCCGTTGATTGTTGGTGAAAAAGCAGTCGCTAAGCCAGTCGTAAAACAGCCTAAAGCGCTAGAAAAACCTCGCTTGTCAGCGCGGGAAGAGCTGGAAATGCTGGAAAATGATGAACGTCTGGATGATTTGCTGGCACGTCTTGAGCAGGGTGAAAACCTTTCCGAAGAAGATAATGTCTATGTCGATAAAATGCTCGACCGCATTGATGTTCTGATGGAAGAGCTGGGTATTGATCTGGAAGAGGACGACAGCGAAGAAGAAAAACAAGACGACATTATGCAGTTGCTGAAAGGTAAATAATTCCCGAAGGTTAACAGCTCTGAATAGCTAGCCATTCATGCATAAATTATCTTGATCATCAAAGGCGGTATACATTCGTTTTTCAGGTTGCCTCTTTGTTGACTGCGCTCGTTCACCCCGGTCACATAGTTATCTATGTCCCCGGGGACTTACTCTCTCGCCGCTGCGACTCATCTTGAAATTCATTGTGTATATACCCATACTTTTAATATGGTATTTGCTGTGCTGATTGGGTAAACTATAGCAGCCCATTTGATAGGCCAGAACAGCGGAAGAGATAAGCATGTCAGAGCAAGCCATTGTCTGGGATCTGCCTTTGATCCAAAAATATAATTATTCAGGGCCTCGTTATACTTCATACCCAACAGCGCTGGAGTTTAACCAGCAGTATGATAATGCAGCGTTTATACAGGCCGCAGCGCGTTACCCTGAGCGTCCTCTTTCCCTTTATATTCATATCCCGTTTTGCCACAAGCTTTGTTATTTCTGCGGCTGCAATAAGCTGGTTACGCGGCAGAAACATAAGGCGGATGATTATCTGGCTGTTCTGGAACAAGAGATAGCAACAAGAGCAAAGTTATTTCCTCATCGGAAAGTCAGTCAGATGCATTGGGGTGGAGGAACGCCGACGTATCTCGATAAGGTGCAGATTAGCCGATTGATGTCGATGTTGCGTAGTCACTTCTGTTTTCTGCCCGAGGCTGAAATTTCCATTGAAATTGATCCGCGTGAAATTGAGCTGGATGTCATTGATCATCTGCGCAATGAGGGTTTTAACCGGCTGAGTATGGGGGTGCAGGATTTCGATAAGGAAGTTCAGTGTCTGGTCAATCGTGAACAGGACGAGGATTTTATCTTCGAACTGGTCAATCGTGCCCGCGAGACGGGTTTTACATCAACCAGTATTGATTTGATTTATGGTCTACCCAAGCAGACACCGGAAAGTTTTGCTTTCACATTGCAGCGTGTACTGGCGTTATCGCCGGATCGTCTGAGTGTGTTCAATTATGCTCACATGCCGAATTTGTTTGCAGCACAACGCAAAATTAAAGAGAGTGATTTACCGAGTGCGGCACAGAAACTGGATATTTTGCAGCAAACTGTCGCGACTTTAACAGGTAACGGCTATCAGTTTATTGGCATGGATCACTTCGCTCGCCCTGATGATGAATTAGCGGTTGCCCAAAGAGAAGGTGTACTGCATCGCAATTTTCAGGGATACACCACCCAAGGTGAGTGTGACTTATTGGGCATAGGCGTTTCGGCTATCAGTATGTTGGGCGACTGTTATGTACAGAACCAAAAAGATCTCAAAACCTACTATGCTGGGGTAAACACACAGGGGCATGCGTTATGGCGGGGTTTAGCGCTGACGCAAGATGATTGCATCCGTCGTGATGTGATCAAGGCACTGATTTGTAACTTCCGGTTAAATTTTGCTGATATTGAACGCGTTTATGGCGTGAGTTTCACCGATTATTTCGCCGAAGATCTGCAATTATTGGCACCGTTGGCGCAAGACGGTCTGGTTGAAGTGAGTGAAAAGCAGATTCGGGTATCACCAAAAGGGCGTTTATTAATCCGGAATATTTGCATGTGTTTTGATCATTACCTGCGTAACCAAATGCGCCAGCGGCAGTTTTCACGGGTGATATGAATTTTAGGAAAGAGATGAACATGCTGATTATTTTAGCACGTTCTTCTCGTTATTTAAAATAAATGGTCAAGGAATATTTATGACAATTAATAGGTCACATTTAGTTATTCAATTGTTCTTTTTTTATCCCTTATATTTTTGCGTTTTTTTAATTTTAGCTCTCTTGAATATTCTCTTAATTCTTTTTTGTTAAATCCTTGTATTTTTTTTAATTCCCTTTTGAAAGTAATGTTTCCAATTCTGATATATATTCTGGATAATATAAATCCAGCGTAATATTGACTGTTTAATATGAATTTGATTAATATGCAGCATAATGTTATGAAAAAAAAGTAAATATAATCATGATTGTTAATGAATTTTAAATAACAAATAAATAAACTGGAAAAGAATATGATCGTGTTTAAATTCTTTTGGATAATGATGCCATAATAAAACCCACTCAAAGTAAAACTAACACTGAAAAATGTAATTGTCATTCCTAAAATTAATGATGAAATGAAAGATACTGATTTTATCTTATCATTCGGATTGTCTGTTAAAAAATCAGGTATTATTTTAGTAAGACCGAAGAAAAAAGAGAGGTGAATTAATATGACAAAAAGAAAGACAAGTACTATCTTAAATCTAACAGGGAAATAAAAATACCTTTTATAACTTTGATCATCTAAAGTTATATTTTCCAATTCTGGATCGGATTTTTTCAGTTTTTCTTCTAACTCTTTCGTTTCATTTAAGAGTTTTTTAAATCCCACATTAAAAATAAATTCTTTTGTTTTCATGGTATTGCTTTCTTAATGTATAGAGTTATTAAAATCACTTTGGTAAATAACTTGCTGGATTTTCATAAGTTATAGAATGAATAGTACCAATAATATATTTACCTGATGTAATTATATTTTCTGGATTTCGGATTGTCCCTGACATTCCACTACCAATATTCAGAACATAATCACTCCAACCCCAATTCCTTCAATTTCCGGGTTATTGTATTTCTTCCCCAGCCAAGTAAACGGGCTGCTTCCTGCTTATGTCCATTAGTATGCGTTAATGCGCAGTTAAGTAAGGTACGCTCCAATAATGGTAACGCGTCAGAAAGAAGATCCGCCTTGCCGGCTTGTAAGGCATTTTCTGCCCATGTCGCTAATTGTTGTGACCATTCTTCTGATGCTGAAAAACCGGAAACAGGAACATTATCTGTTTGCTCAACGGGCTGACTTTCAATTAAATCAGTTGGTAGATCCTGTACCAGAATTTCTTTACTGACAGCCATCACCGTCAGCCAGCGGCAGACATTTTCCAGCTGACGGACATTCCCGGACCATGATAGATTCATCAGGGCTTTTTCGGTATCGGGATGCAGTACTTTAGCCTCAATTCCCAGCTCTTTAGCGGTCTGTTGCAGGAAATGTTGGGCGATGCGGGGAATATCTTCCACACGATCCCGTAATGGAGGGAGCTGCAAGCGAATGACATTCAGGCGATGGTAAAGGTCTTCTCTGAACTTACCTTCTTCGACCCGTTGTTCAAGGTTCTGATGAGTGGCGGCAATAATACGGACATCAACTTTTACCGGTGCATAGCCGCCAACCCGATAAAACTGCCCTTCTGCCAGAACCCGTAACAGGCGCGTCTGGATATCCAGTGGCATATCGCCGATTTCGTCCAGAAATAGTGAACCGCCATTGGCTTGTTCGAAGCGCCCATGACGAACCTGATTAGCTCCGGTGAAAGCCCCTTTTTCATGGCCGAATAACTCTGATTCAATTAAATCTTTTGGGATCGCCGCCATGTTCAGGGCAATAAAAGGCGCGGAGGCTCTTGGGCTATGGCGATGCAGGGCATGAGCTACCAGCTCTTTTCCTGTTCCTGATTCACCATTGATTAACACGCTGATGGAAGAGCGGGAAAGTCGTCCGATAATCCGGTATACCTCCTGCATGGCAGGAGCCTCTCCGATTATTTCAGAAACCGATGAGGCTATTTTCGGGCTGCGGGAAGTTTGTTGTTGTTCACGTGAATGGCTTAATGCCCGTTCAACCAGTGCGACCGTTTCATCGATATCAAACGGCTTTGGCAGATAATCGAATGCTCCGTGCTGATAGGCGCTGACAGCTGCATCTAAATCAGAATGGGCGGTCATAATGATGACCGGAAGCTGGGGGTGATTCTGCCTGATTTGATTGAGTAAACTTAACCCATCGAGCCCCGGCATGCGGATGTCTGACAGCAATACTTCAGGGCTGTTTTGTGATAATGCAGCCAATACGGAATCTGCATTTTCAAAACTGACACAATCCATACCTGCGCCGCTCAGCGCCCGTTCAAGTACCCAGCGGATAGAACTGTCGTCATCAACGATCCAGATTTTTCCTCGTTGCATGATATCCCCTATTTCTTGATAGGCAGGTAAATGGAAAATTCCGTATGCCCCGGCCAGCTAGTAAATTCGATTTTTCCAGTGTGCTGATCAATCAGGTTTCGGACAATAGATAACCCAAGCCCGGTTCCGCCTTCATGCCCACTCACCATTGGATAAAATAGCATATCCTGAATATTCGGAGGAATGCCCGGCCCATTATCTTCAATATCAATCCGGGCTGCCAAGCGGTAACGTTCACCGTGCAAGGTAATCTGGAAGGCGGTTCGGGTACGTAAAGTAATAGTGCCTTTTTGATCACCCAATGCCTGTAGCGCATTGCGGGTGATGTTTAATAAAACCTGCTCAATCTGATCAGGGTAATGAGACAGCTCCGGCAGGCTGGGGTCGTAATCTTTGACCAGAGTAATATTACTGGGCATTTCCAGTGATACCAACTGATAAACCCGCTCGACAACATGGTGGATACTCTGGCTAATCTGAGCCCCCGGATGTTGAGGCCCTAATAATCGATCGACGAGAGTACGAAGCCTGTCAGCCTGTTCAATAATGACTTGTGTATATTCCCGCAAAGAGGGATCCGGCAATGTTTTTGCCAGTAATTGAGCCGCTCCCCGTAAACCACCCAGCGGATTTTTAATTTCATGTGCCAGCCCCCGAACCAATTCCCGTGCAGCTATCTGCTGTGCCTGTTGTATCTGCTCTTGGCTTAAACGTCGCTGACTATCCATAGGAGCGAGTTCCAGCAGAATAAACTGTTCGGAAATTGGCTGGGCACTGAGCGACATAACATGCGAGTGATTATTGATCACCAATATCACTTCGTTATCTGTAAAACCATGCCCGCGTATCAGGCTGGATCGCATAAATTCCGTATCCAGCGAGATATAGCTGAATAAAACCGGAAGCGGAGTGCCGAATAATTTACGTGTACTTTGTGCCAGAAGTTGCATAGCGGAATGATTGGCATAGTGGATAATCAAATCGTTATCCAGCACTAATACACTATTTATCAATGAATCAAGAATTTGTTCTGCTTTGGGAAAATCAGCCATTGCCATTCAACCTTTGCACTTTTTTGGTGCATTGTATCTTATTTAATCATAAATTGAGTACCCCTCTTTATATCTGAGATATCGGAGGGAAAGGTCAGAAGGAAAAGGACCCATTCGAAAATGGGCCAAAAGTTTCACGGCAACAAAACTAATCAAGAACGGCAGTAACGCTTTGAAGCATTACACGCTGTAATACAGTTCAAACTCCAGAGGGTGTGGTGTCATGCGGACGCGTTCAATTTCACCAGTCAGTACACCGATATAAGCATCAATTGCATCATCAGTGAAAACACCGCCGCGTGTCAGGAATTCACGGTCTGCATCCAGAGCAGCCAGTGCTTCTTCCAAAGAAGAGGCCACAGTTGGGATTTCTTGTGCTTCTTCGGCTGGCAGGTCATACAGGTTTTTATCCATTGAATCACCCGGATGTATTTTATTGATGATCCCATCAAGACCCGCCATCAGCAGAGCTGAGAACGCCAGATAAGGGTTTGCAGCCGGATCAGGGAAGCGGACTTCAATCCGACGGGCTTTACTGCTGGCAACAACCGGAATACGGATAGAAGCTGAGCGGTTACGGGCAGAATAGGCCAGCATCACTGGAGCTTCAAAACCCGGCACCAGACGTTTGTATGAGTTGGTGGTTGGATTGGTAAAGGCATTCAGGGCACGGGCATGTTTGATAATACCGCCGATATAATAAAGTGCCATTTCGGACAAACCACCGTATTTGTCTCCTGCGAACAGGTTAACACCACCTTTGGACAGTGACATATGACAGTGCATGCCTGAACCGTTATCCCCAACTAATGGTTTCGGCATAAATGTGGCGGTTTTACCGAAAGCATGGGCGACATTATGTACAACATATTTGTAAATCTGGGTTTCATCCGCTTTTTTGGTCATGGTATTGAAGCGGGTGGCGACTTCGTTCTGGCCTGCGGTTGCAACTTCATGGTGATGAGCCTCCACAACCAGCCCCATCTCTTCCATCGTCAGACACATAGCTGAGCGCAGATCCTGAGAAGAGTCTACCGGGGGAACCGGGAAATAGCCGCCTTTGATACCGGGACGATGGCCTTTGTTACCACCTTCGTAGCGCGTTCCGCTGTTCCATGCCGCTTCGGTATCATCAATATGGTAATAAGAGCCTGAAATAGAGCTGCCGAAACGAACATCATCGAACAGGAAAAATTCTGGCTCTGGCCCGAATAGAACTGTGTCAGCAATATCACTGGAACGCAGGAAATCTTCTGCACGTTTTGCAATGGAACGGGGGTCACGACCATAACCCTGCATGGTGCCGGGTTCCAGAATATCGCAACGAATAATCAGAGTGGCATCATCAAAGAAAGGATCAAGCATGGCTGTAGAAGGGTCGGGCATTAACACCATGTCAGATTCATTGATACCTTTCCAGCCCTTGATAGATGAACCGTCAAACATTTTACCATCTTCGAAGAAGTCTTCATCAATCTGGTGGGCAGGAATAGTGATGTGCTGTTCTTTACCTTTAGTGTCAGTAAAACGTAAGTCAATAAACTTCACCTGATGTTCTTCAATCATGGATAAAACATGTTCAACGGACATACTAAGTTCTCCTGGTTTACGTCAGCCGGATGCGTTGTCAGAAACGCCGCCTTTATCTTAAGCAGCTGATGCTGTCTTTGTATACAGACAATTCGTGGCAATTTTCAATGCTAAACTCTAATGTGAAAACTAATGCGAAAAGCGTGCCAATTTTTAAAAAAGCTTTAATCCTGATATATCCGTACATAACTGGAGAAAAATTATAGAGAATTGATAGAAAGGGCGAGGAATTTTCGAGGGTTTTTGCACTTAATTGGTGCATTGGGGTAAAGCACTGCACTGTTATGGTGAATTGCCGGAGCCGCTATAAAATATAGGTGAATTACTATAATTGTGATTGTTATCACGGTTGTTATCATGATGGTTATTAATGTTATTTCAGGTTATGTCGTGTTTATATGCAAAAAAACAGATAAACTTCAAAAGTGATGCGTCTCACATTTATTTCACTCTGTGGTTATAACGTGTAAAATAGCACCATATTTGTGTTGAATGAGGGTAGCATCGCACCCTGCATGCTGTACCCATTTAATATTTCTTCAAATAGCTAAAACGGTAAAAATACTTGTCAATTAATAATTTAAGAAACATTGCCATTATCGCTCACGTTGACCATGGCAAAACAACGCTGGTTGATAAACTCTTACAGCAATCCGGTACATTTGGTGAACGTGCTGCAACAGCTGAGCGTGTGATGGATTCCAATGATCTGGAAAAAGAACGTGGTATCACCATCCTTGCAAAAAATACTGCCATCAAATGGAATGACTACCGTATCAATATCGTGGATACCCCAGGCCACGCCGACTTCGGTGGCGAAGTAGAGCGTGTAATGTCAATGGTCGACAGTGTTTTACTGCTGGTCGATGCGATGGATGGCCCGATGCCACAGACTCGCTTCGTAACCCAGAAAGCCTTCGCTCATGGTTTGAAGCCAATCGTTGTTATCAACAAAGTTGACCGTCCGGGCGCGCGTCCTGACTGGGTTGTTGATCAGGTATTTGACCTGTTCGTAAACCTGGGTGCAACTGATGAGCAGCTGGATTTCCCTATCGTTTATGCTTCTGCATTGATGGGTATCGCAGGCAACGAGCATACTGAGATGGCAGAAGATATGACTCCGCTGTATCAGGCAATCGTTGAGCATGTTGAGCCACCTAAAGTTGATCTGGATGGCCCGTTCCAGATGCAGATTTCCCAGCTGGACTACAACAACTACGTGGGTGTTATCGGTATCGGCCGTATTAAGCGCGGAACCGTAAAACCAAACCAGAACATCACGCTTATCGATAGCGAAGGTAAAACTCGTAACGGTAAAGTTGGTAAAGTATTCAGCCATTTGGGTCTGGATCGTATCGAGTCAGATAAAGTTGAAGCGGGCGACATCATCGCGATTACCGGTCTGGGCGATCTGAACATCTCTGACACGCTGTGTGAAGTTAATGCTGTTGAAGCTCTGCCAGCGCTGGCTGTTGATGAGCCTACCGTTAGCATGTACTTTTGTGTTAACACTTCACCTTTCTGTGGTCGTGAAGGTAAATACGTAACATCCCGCCAGATCCTTGATCGTCTGAGAAAAGAACTGGTTCATAACGTGGCTCTGCGCGTTGAAGAAACGGAAGATCCAGATGCTTTCCGTGTTTCCGGTCGTGGTGAATTGCACCTTTCTGTTCTGATTGAAAACATGCGTCGTGAAGGCTTCGAGATGGGAGTTTCTCGTCCGAAAGTTATTTTCCGTGAAATTGATGGCCGTAAGCAGGAACCTTTTGAACAGGTAACTCTGGATATCGAAGAGCAGCATCAGGGTGATGTGATGCAGGCACTGGGTGAACGTAAAGGTGAGATGCGTGATATGCTGCCAGATGGCAAAGGTCGCGTACGTCTGGATTACGTTATTCCAAGCCGTGGTCTGATTGGCTTCCGTACTGAATTCATGACTATGACTTCCGGTACAGGTCTGCTGTATGCAACATTCAGCCACTATGATGACATCCGTCCGGGTGAAATTGGCCGTCGTCAGAACGGTGTACTGATTTCCAACGGTCAGGGTAAAGCGGTTGCTTATGCTCTGTATGGTTTGCAGGAGCGCGGTAAGCTGTTCCTTGGTCATGGTACAGAAGTTTATGAAGGCCAGATCATCGGTATTCACTCCCGCTCTAATGACCTGACAGTAAACTGTCTGACAGGTAAAAAGCTGACCAACGTTCGTGCTTCAGGTACTGATGAAGCGACAACCTTGTCTCCGCATATCAAGAAAACACTGGAGCAGGCACTGGAGTTTATTGATGATGACGAACTGGTAGAAGTGACTCCTGAGTCAATTCGTCTGCGTAAACGCCACCTGACTGAGAATGAGCGTCGCCGCGCAAGCCGTAGCAAAGAAGCTTAATTTCTCCCGATAGCTTAGGGTGCTTCGGCACCCTGAGTTTCATGACCTGCTTAATCCGAACTCTTCTATCAATAACCTGCCAGTCTTGCAACCTCACTCAATTTCTTATTTTTCAACTAAGATTGATTCTTTGTGTGGGTTGATTATCAGCGTAATTTGTCTATTTTTTGTCGCTTCACCTTTTTTCTTGATGACATTATGATAAAAGTACAAAACGATATACCTCAGTCAGGAGGGAGTATGCTGTATATTTTCGATATGGGTAATGTGATTATTGATATTGATTTTAGAAGGGTACTGGCGGTTTGGAGTAACCTGAGCGGGACACCACTTGCAATTCTGGCTCCCAAATTTGCTCTGGGCGAAGCATTTGAAAAGCACGAGTGTGGCCAAATTACAGATGCAGAATTTGCCGAAACGCTATGCGATGAAATGGAGGTTTCTCTTAGCTTTGAGCAGTTTTCTGAAGGCTGGAATGCGATTTTCGTTGGTGTCAGGCAGGAAGTTATTGCGTTGATGAATAAACTGCGTGAGCAAGGGCATCGGGTTGTGGTGTTATCCAACACAAATAACCTACATTTTCAGTATTGGCCGCAACAATACCCTGAAGTCACTACATCAGCAGATCATTTATACCTGTCTCAGGATCTGGGGATACGTAAACCTAATCAGGACATCTTTAAATATTTACTGGAAAAAGAAGGTGTAGCTGCTGAGCAGGCGGTTTTTTTTGATGATGTTCAGGAAAATGTTGAAGCAGCCAAAAGATTAGGCTTCAATGCTATTCATGTAAGCGGCAGGGATACTATCCCGGATTATTTTAAGACACATGACTTTTCACCTCTCACCGTAACATAATTTCTGATCTTCATGTATACCCAATGGATTTCGAGTTGCATCGCGGCGGCAAGGGAGGGAATCCCCAAGAGCATAGATAACCGTATGTTTATAAAAACGGTGACTGGGGTGAGCGAGCGTAGCCAACAAAGAGGCAACTTGAAAGACGAAGGGTATAACATTCAACAAGTTCTAAATAGGGTGGCATCTTGGCAAGCGAGGCTCCACCCTTACAGGTTAATCTACCGATACGGATCATACATAAGAAAAATGATTGCATTAATTCAACGCGTAACACAGGCAAAAGTAGTTGTTGATAGTCAGACTATAGGTGAAATTGAACAGGGGCTGCTTGTTTTTCTGGGGGTTGAAAAAGAAGATGACCAGCAAAAAGTGCAACGCCTGTGTGAAAAGGTAATGGGTTATCGCGTATTCAGTGATGAAAATGGAAAAATGAATCTCAACGTCCAGCAAGCCAATGGTAGCCTATTGGTTATCTCTCAATTCACTCTGGCAGCGGACACCCAAAAAGGTTTAAGACCAAGCTTTTCTGGAGGCGCTGAACCCAAAAAAGCAGATGAACTTTATCGCTATTTTGTTGAACAGTGCCGTGCAACTGGTGTAAAAACAGAAATGGGGCAATTTGCTGCGGACATGAAAGTGAGTCTGACAAATGACGGGCCAGTGACTTTCTGGTTACAAGTATGACTTTCTGATTAGAAATATAATGTTAAAAGCATGCATGCTCCCCGACTACACACGACAACACGCAAAGAAGGGGCTGTTTCTATGTATCACCTCAGAGTACCTCAAACCGAACAAGAGCTGGAAACTTATTACCAATTCCGTTGGGAGATGCTGCGTAAACCACTTCATCAGCCTGTCGGCTCAGAAAAAGATGCTTATGACTCAATGGCTCACCATCAAATGGTGGTTGATGAGAAGGGCAGGCCAGTCGCTGTCGGACGTTTATATATCAATGCGGACAGTGAAGGTGCTATCCGTTTTCTGGCTGTTGATCCGAATGAGCAGCAAAAAGGGCTGGGCACCCTGGTTGCAATGGCACTGGAATCTGTTGCCCGGCAGGAAGGTGTGAAGCGGATAGTTTGCAGTGCGCGTGAGGATGCGGTTGATTTCTTTAATAAGCTGGGATTTCAAAATCGTGGGCTTATCAACGGTGCTAACTCATCTCCTATTAATCATTTTTTGATGATTAAACCCATTATGAGTCTTGATGATATTCTGCATCGTCCGGACTGGTGTGCTCAATTGCAGCAGGCATGGTACAAACATATCCCCCTGAGTGAAAAGATGGGTGTGCGTATTACTCAATATACGGGGCAGCGCTTTATTACTACTATGCCGGAAGCGGGAAACCAAAACCCTCATCATACTATTTTTGCTGGCAGTCTATTTTCTCAATCGACATTAACCGCATGGGGTCTGATTTGGTTGCTCTTGCAGGAGCGTCAACTAGGAGGAGAGATCATTCTGGTGGATGCGAATATTCGTTACCAAAAACCTATTGTTGGTCGTCCTAGTGCTGTTGCCGACCTCAACAATATGAGCGGTGATTTAGCCCGTCTTGCCCGTGGTAATAAAGCACGTGTAAAACTGGAAGTTCATGTCAGCGGTGAACAGGGACTCGGAAGTGTGTTCACCGGTACTTATATTGTCTTACCCGCTGAGCGGGCAGCGGCAGCATAAGCTATTACAACCTGAGTTGCTGAAATATTTGGCTTTTCTACATACTGAATTTGTTACAATACGACAGTTGCACAGGTTTTGCTTTGATCACCATTCGGTTGCCCAGCCTCACCAGATTGTTCTGTACCAGATTGCCCGGCTGGGCAGTTATCAGTAGAAATCACGCCTTGCTTAATGGATTGTGACTCTTTATTGGATGTCTTATCTTCAGCTGTCAGTGTTCCATTGATCGTGCTTTTCAGATTATCGTCAGCAAGGTTCCCAGTGATAGCCAGTGAGAAATTCCCCTCACCATGCAGGTGAAGTGGTGTCCAGCCCCATTGTGGCAAAACTCCCAAATTCACACTCATTCCTTTTACATTGAGCTGGAAGGGTTTTTGGGCAGCAAGCTGTTCAAGGAAGCCGTTAAACTGGAGTATGCCGTCACCTGAAAAGGTGTTCATTTTATCAATAATAACCTTATCATCTGTGGCATGTAGTTGCAGGTAAGGCCGCACTATTTCAACTTTATTGAATGTGCCACTCATGGCCTGCAATGAAGCTTTCCCATTCCATAATCCCCAGTGACCATCTTTCAGGATATCCAGAGTATCGACATATCCCGATAAAGTGGTGAGCTGAAATGGAAAATCAGGGTTGGTATCAATCAGGAGCGTATTGTTGATACTGACATTATTTAACTTCAGTGCTGAAATCCATTCAGGTGCTGGATTTTTAATATAGTTGCGCCACTCTGGAGGTAAGGAGTAAATCAGACCGGTTACAGAGCTGTCATTGAGGGTTAACTGGTGATTTTGCCGATTCCACTGCGCTTTAATATTAAATAAGCCCTTCTGATAATGGGTAGTCAGATTAGCGATGGTAAAAATATCACCGGAAAAACTGAACTGGCCTAATATATCTTTGAACTGAGCTTCGTTGAAGGCCATATTCATGGCATTAAAGTCAATCAGACCGTCTTCTGCCTGCCATTGTCCGTTAACCAGCCCTAAGCCTTTGATGCTAGTATTAAGATAATCAGCAGACCAATCTTTTCCCTGTAATTTGGCGTTAGTAAGATTGAGATCTTTAATGTGGATAGCGGGAAGATGGCGGGTTTTTTCTGTCAGCGCAGCCAGAGTCATGGGTGACTGCCAGCGTATGTCGTTGATCAGGATATTCTCTAAGTTCCAGCTGCCATCAGCTAATTGTTGCCCATTCCCAGAGATCAGACCCTGTAGGAACTCAGCACCAAAGGAATTTATAACCAGATTGTTATTCTGATAGCTACCCTGCATGACGACCTTATCAAATGACAGGCCATTTATGTTGATGTTATTGGCACTGAACTGGTATTGCCCTGAGCCAAAAGGGGTATTCTTATCAGGAGACCAGGGAGTAATACCGCCGACAATATTTTTGCCCTGAATGTGTGAATTGGGGGTTGTTAGCTGAACATCCATTTTATTCAGTTGCAAAACATCGGCTTTCAAGGCTCGGGTAAACTCAGAGCCTGAAAGTATCAGTTTTCCATCTTGTAAGGTCAACTTACGCAGATTTGTTAATTTTGTCGGGGCCTGCCATTTAAAATCCAGATCGACAGTATTGGCATTGAGTGAGAAAGAGCCTTGCTTATCACTGAGACTCACATTATTGAGCATTAAGGTCATAGGCTGGAGCCAGCTGTGACTGATATTTTCAATATTAACCTGATAATGACCTTGTTTATTAATCCATCTGCTTATTTTCTTTGCTCCCCAGTGTGTCTGGGCAACAAAATAAACAGCAATAATTGCCAGAATCAGTAATAACAGCAGAACAGCAAAGCCTTTCCCTAACCACTTCATCATCTCACCCCAATATAATCTTCCTGAAAAAATCCTTTTATGCCGTAAAAAAGAGCATCACTCAATAGACAATGCTGAAAAACCTTTAATTCCACCATTTAGGGCAGAATATTGCGAAAGGTTACGCAAAATATAAAAAAAATCCCGCGATTAGAGCGGGATAATATAACTATCAATGCGAAAACTAAGGCGAAAACGAAGGTGAAAATCTTAGATTGAAACGCGATAGTTTATTTTTCCTGAGGAAAAATCAGATTAAGCAGGATTGCAGTCAGGCCACCCGCTGCAATACCGGAAGAAAACAGATTCCTTATCCACTCAGGTGCAAACTGTAAAATAAGGGGTTGTTGTGCAACGCCAAGCCCCATAGCCAGTGATAATGCAATGATCATAATGGCACGGCGATTTAACGGCTCCCGGGAAACAATTCTGACACCGGATGCTGCAATCGTGCCGAACATGACAATCGTCGCTCCACCTAATACCGGCTCTGGAATATGCTGGACAAAACCGGCCACTGCCGGAAATAACCCCATCAGGATCAACATAGAAGCAATAAGGTAACCAACATAACGGCTGGCAACCCCAGTTAATTGGATTACTCCGTTATTCTGACCAAAACAGGAATTCGGGAATGTATTAAATACAGCAGAAATCATCGAATTGACGCCATTTGCCAGTACACCACCCTTAATTCGCTTCATATATAACGGGCCGCAGACAGGCTGCTCGGAAACATCTGAAGTAGCTGTAATATCCCCAATCGTTTCCAGTGATGTCACCATAAAAATCAGGATTAATGGGATGAGTAAATGCCAGTCAATAGAAAGCCCGTAATACAGCGGGGCTGGCACAGTGATAATTGGTTTGTCTTTTGTTGTGGCGCAGTGGGGTAGCATGTCCATGTACCAGGCGGCCAGATAACCTACTGTCATGGCAATAACCAGAGAAGCAACCCGCAGATAGGGATTATGCTGGCGGTTCAGCAGTACGATGATGGCAAGAACAATTCCGGCCAGAAAAAGATTTTCAGGGGCGCCGAATGTACCTTGCTGAATAGCAGAATAGCCACCACCGATAGAAGTCAGTCCGACCTGAATAAGTGACAGACCAATAATCATCACAACAATGCCGGAAACTAAAGGGGTGATGAGCATTTTAGCCAGATGAAGTACACGGGAAAGCAATATTTCAGTCGTTGCTGCAAGCATCAACGTACCAAACAGAGCAGCCATCATGGTCGGCACATCAGCACCACCGTTTTTCAGGGACAAGCCACCCATGATGAGAGGAGTGACAAAATTAAAGCTGGTACCCTGAATAGAAAGTAAACCAGAGCCAACAGGTCCCCAGGAGCGGATTTGAATCAGTGATGCCAGACCGGAGGCAAACAGAGACATACTGATGATGCGTTGGGTATCTTCTGCCGGAAGTCCAAGCGCCTGACAGATCAACATAGCCGGCGTGATAACGGCAACGAACATTGCCAGCAGATGCTGAAAGGCGGCAAATACAGCGTGCGGAAGATGGGGTTTATCTTCCAGACGGTAAATTAATTCGCTGTCTGATTTTTTGAGAGTTTCCAGTGCTGGATTTTCGCGTGTTGAGGTGGCCATGAGTGTAGTTTCGAGTGAAAAAAACACATTTTATTGATCTAGATTATAAAAGCAATCGTTTGCGTGAAATTTTGCCTATGGCTTATAACCTTATTTCGTCACACTTTTAAATGTTTTAACTTGTGTTTATTAGGAATTTTTTTTCTAATCCAATCCTTACCTGCTCTTGGCGTTTTTATAGGATGATTATAACGTCGCATTAAATTAACATAATTTTAACAATTAGATGGGGTACATAAATGTATCATCTGGATATTTATGGCACGCTCGTTGCGGCCACACTTGTTTTGCTACTGGGAAGAAAGCTCGTACAGTCAATTTCATTTCTTGAAAAGTATACAATTCCAGAGCCAGTCGCAGGTGGCTTGCTGGTTGCTTTTGTTCTGCTGGCAGTTAAACAGTCTACGGGCTGGGAAGTCAGCTTTGACCTATCCCTCAAAGACCCCCTTATGTTGGCATTTTTCGCCACAGTTGGCCTGAATGCTAACCTCGCTAGCCTGAGAGCAGGCGGAAAACTTCTCTTAATCTTTGTTGTCGCCGTTGTAGGCCTGCTGTTGGTACAAAACACAGTCGGTATTGCACTGGCGAAAATGCTCGGCCTTGACCCATTGATGGGGCTATTGGCAGGGTCTGTGACCCTTTCGGGAGGGCACGGCACGGGTGCAGCATGGGGTAAGGTATTTACTGAACGCTACGGTTTTGAGAATGCGACTGAAGTGGCAATGGCTTGTGCGACATTTGGTTTGATTCTCGGAGGCCTGATTGGTGGGCCTGTTGCCCGCTTGCTGGTGAGAAATGACAAAACACCGGGTCTGGAGAATGATGATGCTGAAGTTCCATCTGCATTTGAAAAACCTTATACCGGCCGCCTGATAACGCCATTGGTCATGCTGGAAACCATCGCATTAATCTCTATCTGCCTGTTGGTCGGTAACTATCTTGAGAAAGTTCTGGAAGATACGCTCTTTTTGCCAACGTTTGTCTGCGTTCTGTTTACCGGTGTGATACTGAGTAATGGCCTGTCTCTGCTCGGCTTTTACCGGGTATTTGATCGGGCTGTATCAGTACTGGGTAACGTCAGCTTGTCACTCTTCCTGGCAATGGCACTGATGAGTCTCAAACTGTGGCAACTGGCTTCCCTTGCCCTGCCGATGCTGGTGATCCTCGCTGTACAGGCGGTAGTGATGGCATTGTACGCAATATTCGTGACTTACAGAGTCATGGGTAAAAATTATGATGCCGCGGTACTGTCAGCCGGTCACTGTGGATTCGGGCTGGGTGCGACACCTACGGCTATTGCAAATATGCAGGCAATTACTGACCGTTTCGGACCATCCCATGTAGCATTCTTGCTTGTACCGATGGTAGGTGCTTTCTTTATTGATATCGTTAACGCAGCAATTATCAAAATTTACCTGATGTTACCTATATTCCCATCTGTTACAGGTTAATTTAACTTAGCTTTTTGTTCTTGTAGATGTGCCGCTGGAAGATTTCAGCGGCATTTTTTTATTTTTGTGAAATCCTATTCTATTACTCAGGCGTGGCTATACTGAGAGCGGTCGGAAAGCCAGCGCTCAATCAGTGCCTTCGCGTTTTCCGGATAATGCTGGTGGATATAGTGGGCAATACGCTGAACTTCAGGGAGCATACTTTGGTCCCGTAATAAATCGGCAATTTTGAATTCGACATTACCGGTTTGGCGCGTACCAAGAAGTTCACCCGGCCCCCGGATCTCTAAATCTTTTTGGGCGATGACGAAACCATCATTACTGTCCCGCAGAACCTGCAAACGGATTCTGGCGGTATTGGTCAGCGGTGTTTTATAAAGCAGAACACAATGCGAGGCTATTGCTCCACGCCCGACACGACCACGAAGCTGGTGTAGCTGAGCGAGCCCTAGTCGTTCCGGATTATCGATGATCATCAGGCTGGCATTGGGAACATCAACACCAACCTCAATGACCGTTGTCGCAACCAATAATTGTAGTTCACCACGTTTAAAAGCCTCCATGATGGTTTGCTTTTCTGCTGGCTTCATCCGTCCATGAACTAAACCGATTTTCAATTCAGGCAATGCCAGAGCCAGTTCTTCACTGGTAACCTGAGCCGCCTGTGCCTCCAGAACTTCAGAGTCTTCAATCAGAGTACACACCCAATAAGCCTGACGCCCTTCATCTAAGCAGGCATTTTTAACTCGCTGGATAATCTCATTTCGACGGGTATCGGGAATGGCGACAGTTGTTACCGGTGTTCTCCCCGGAGGAAGTTCATCAATAACGGATGTGTCCAAATCGGCATAAGCTGTCATTGCCAGTGTCCGTGGGATTGGCGTGGCAGTCATGATTAATTGATGTGGATGAAAGCCCTGTTCATGTCCTTTTTCCCACAGAGCCAGGCGCTGATGAACACCGAAGCGATGCTGTTCATCAATAATTACTAATGCCAGCCCGGCAAATTTAACCTGTTCCTGAAACATAGCATGCGTGCCGACGACCATACTTACCTGCCCGCTGGCAATAGCTTCCTGTTGTGCCTGCCGAGCCTTGCCCTTTTGTTTTCCAGCCAGCCAGCCTACCTGAATGCCGAGTGGTTCGAGCCACTGGCGAAAAGTGTTGGCATGTTGCTCAGCAAGGAGTTCAGTGGGTGCCATCAATGCAACCTGTTTACCATGAACCATGGCACGGACTGCCGCCAGTGCTGCAACCAGTGTTTTTCCGGAACCGACATCCCCCTGAATCAGCCTCATCATCGGAACTTCTTTTTCCAGATCATGCTCTATTTCTGCCACCACGCGATCTTGTGCACGAGTCGGTGAAAAGGGGAGCAGAGCCAGTAACCGCTGCTTTAATGAATTATCTGCTGTGAGAGGCTGGGCCTGAAAGCGTTGCGCTCCCGCTCTGACTGCCAGCATACTTAAATGATGAGCCAGTAATTCTTCCAGAATCAGGCGGCGTTGAGCCGGATGTCTGCCACTTTCCAAATCAGCTAAGGAAATGTCAGGCGGTGGGCGGTGTAACGTATGCAGGGCATTTGAGAGGCTGATAATCTTCCGGCTGAACTGCTCCGGTAATAGCTCATTAACGGCGCAGGTATCCAGCAGCTCCAAAGCCTGTTCGATTAATTTACGCAGCGTAGTCTGGCGTACTCCCTCTGTCGTAGGGTAGACAGGGGTTAAGGTTTCCTGCAAATGGATACGCTCGACGTGTTGCTGAATTTTGTATTCCGGATGGATAATTTCAGCACCCTGAGAACCCCGACGTATTTCACCATAAGCGATGATATGTTTACCTTCTGCCAGACTGTTCTTCATGGAGGCAGTGAAATTAAAAAAGCGCAGGGTTAACACGCCAGTGCCGTCACTGATTTGGCAGGTCATCATACGCCGCCGCCCAAAAACGACATTGGTACGTAAAATTTCGCCTGTCACTGTCGCATAAATACCGGGCAACACTTCATTGATGGGGTATAGCCGGGTTTGATCCTCATAGCGGAGAGGCAAATGCAGTAATAGATCCTGTAGATTGACCAACCCCAGTTTGGCAAGCTTACCTACCTGACTGGCACCAACACCCCGTAAAGTTGTTAACGGGATGGCATCAAGTAATCGGCCTTTCATATCTATTCTCCATTAATCCAGTTCTCCATCAATCCGGTTTTTCGTCAGTGTGATTTATTTCCCTGCTGATGGTGTTGTCGTTGCCTGCATTGCCGCCCACCAGGATTCACTTGCTATGATTTGCCCTTGCTTATCAATCAAAGGTTGTTCCAGCCCTTTACGGTGTGAAACTGCCGCTAAAACGGGGTATCCCCCTTCAAACAGCAATTTTTGCTGATCTTCCTCAGACAGCGTGCTTTCTTCTCGCTGATACATACCAGCAAGCTGGCGTTGTCTCTGGGCTTCATACAGGATCAGCGCAGAAGCAACGGAGACATTCAGTGACTGAACCATGCCTACCATCGGAATGACAATGTCATGATCTGCCAGAGCAACAGCCTGTTTGGAAATGCCTTTCTTTTCCTGCCCCATAATGATGCAGGTAGGTTTAGTGTAATCAATCTGACGGAAATCGACGGCTTTATCAGAAAGATTGGTCGCTAATACCTGCATTCCGGCAGTTTTAAACTGGTTGATAGCCTGCTCAACGGATGAATGAGTTTTTACCTGAACCCAGCTGTTACTGCCTGCGGCGGAAGATAGTTGAGTTCGTAATTGTTGAGTAGGCCAGACGGCGTGGATTTGGTGAATACCAACTGCATCCGCAGTACGAATCACTGCAGATACATTATGGGGTTTGTGTACTTCTTCTAAACAAATTGTCAGGTCAGGCTGACGCATTGCCATCATCTGACAAATACGTGCATAACGTTTAGGATTCATAACCTCTAATTTCGGTTACGGCTGACTCGTAGTACATCCGGCATGACACGTATCTTGCGCATGATATTTGCCAGCTGGATACGATCTTTGGCAGTCAGCCTAATGAAAGCACAATAAACGCGGCCATCTTTTTCTTCGGTATTCATGCTTTGGATATTGGAGTTCGCATCATTAATGGCGGCTGTCAGATTTGCCAGTGCGCCCTGATGATTAAACATGTCAACTTTGATCTCGGCAATAAAATCGCTGTTGACATCTTTATCCCACTCAACAGGCATGAATTTTTCCGGTTCTTTCTGGTAGCCACGAATATTACGGCAGGATTCGTGATGGATAACCAGACCTTTGCCCGGGCTGATATGAGAAATAATCGGGTCACCGGGGATAGGACGGCAACATTTGGCAAAGGTAATCAGGATACCATCGGCGCCTTTGATGGGCAGTTTACGGCTATTATTACTAATATTGTTGTTACTGTTATTGTTGCCGTTGTTATTATTGCCACTATTACTGTCTGGCATTTTTTCTTTCTCGCCCAACAGATTATGAGCAACAACGACACTCATTGCATTACCTAAGCCTATTTCTGCCAGCAGATCATCCAGTGAAGTCAGTTTCATTCTTGCCAGTTCTCTGGCAATGTTTTCTTCCGGAATATCGGCAACTTTCAGGCCGTTGCCGAGTGCATGATTAAGCAGACGCCGCCCCAGACTGACTGAATCATCCCGTTTTAGGTTTTTCAATAGCTGACGGATCTTAGCGCGTGCTTTAGAGCTGACGACAAAGTTCAGCCATGCGGCATTAGGGCGGGCACTTGGTGCGGTAATGATTTCGACGGTTTGCCCACTGCTGAGGGTTTGAGACAGTGGATAAGGCTGACGATCAACACGGGCCCCGACACAGGCGTGACCAATATCGGTGTGAACGGCATAGGCAAAATCGACAGGTGTTGCCCCTGCCGGCAATTCGACAATACGCCCTTCAGGAGTAAAAACGTAGATCTCATCAGGGAATAGATCAGATTTGACGCTTTCAATGAATTCGAAAGAGCTACCGGCACTTTGCTGAAGCTCCAGCAGGCTTTGCATCCAGCGCTGAGCGCGAACCTGAGCCGTCGTACCTGATTCACCCTGCTCTTTATAAGCCCAGTGTGCAGCAACCCCCATTTCAGCCATTTGATCCATATCTTCAGTACGGATTTGCACTTCAACCGGGACTCCATGTGGGCCGATAAGAGAAGTATGCAGGGACTGATAGCCGTTGGCTTTGGGAATGGCAATATAATCTTTTACTTTACCGGGACGGGGTTTATACAGGCTGTGCATTTGCCCCAGAACACGGTAACAGGTATCAAGGTTATCGACGATGACACGGAACGCGTAAATATCCATGATGGAATGAAAACGTTGTTCTTTCAGGTGCATCTTACGATAGATAGAGTAGAGGTGTTTTTCCCGCCCATTGACGGTACATTTGATGCCGGCATCCGTTAATCTGCCCTCAATTTCTGACAGAATTTTCTGGATCATCTCCTTACGGTTGCCGCGAGCAGCTTTAACTACCTCTTTAATCACCCGGTAACGGTTCGGATACAGAGCTTCAAAACCCAGCTCTTCCAGTTCTGTTTTCAGGTGATGGATACCCAATCGATGGGCTAACGGACTGTAAATTTCCAGCGTTTCCCTGGCGATGCGCCGCCGTTTATCAGGGCGCAGGGAACCAAGGGTTCGCATGTTATGTGTACGGTCTGCCAGTTTGATCAGAATGACACGGATATCCTGTACCATTGCCATGACCATTTTGCGAAAGTTTTCTGCCTGAGCTTCTTTCTTATCACGGAAGTTCAGTTTGTCCAGCTTAGAGACACCCTCAACTAATCCGGCGACAGCTGTCCCGAATAGTTGCTCGATATCCTGAAATGTCGTTGGTGTATCCTCTATGACATCATGCAGAAGTGCAGCCATCAGTGTTTCATGATCAAGGCGCATTTCAGCCAGAATACAGGCAACGGCGACCGGATGAGTAATATATGGCTCACCGCTGGAGCGGGTCTGCCCTTCATGGGCATCCCTAGCTACGATATAAGCCTGCTTCAACAGACCAATCTGATCTTCAGGCAAATATTTAAGAACAAGCTGATTCAGGCTTTCAAACAGGTACAAGGCAGACCTACCGTAAAATTAACGACGACCGTCGGCGATAGCAGAAACAGCGTTGATTTCTGCAGCTTCCTGCTCCTGTTGTTCCTGACGTTCACGAACATCAAGAATTTTATTATTGATAAGACCCTGCTCGATTTCACGCAGAGCGATAACCGTCATCTTATCGTTTTCTTCCGGAACCAGAGGATCTTTTCCGCCTGACTGCAATTGGCGTGCTCGGCGAGCAGCGACCAACACCAGGTCAAAACGGTTACCAATTTTTTCTACTGCGTCTTGAACAGTTACGCGTGCCATATGTGTGCTACTCCACAGATAAATAAGTGACCGGACATGATACTGAAACTTAGTTCAGTCTGCCAATAATTTGCTGATTAACGCATCATGCCGTTGAGCCTGCCTTTCTAAACGCAGGCGTTCTGAACGAATAACCGATTGTAAATCGGCCAGAGCAGTATTGAAATCATCATTGATGATGACGTAATCATACTCGCCATGATGCTCCATTTCAGCGACAGCTTGAGACATGCGTTTAGCTATGACCTCTTCGCTGTCCTGACCGCGCCCGCGCAGGCGGCGGAGTAATTCTTCCCTTGAAGGCGGAAGAATAAAAATACTACGGGCCGCAGGCATTTTCTGACGGATTTGTTGCGCACCCTGCCAGTCAATATCAAGAAAGACGTCAACCCCACTGGCGAGAGTATCTTCGATTATTTTACGGGAAGTGCCGTAATAATTACCGAAAACACAGGCATGTTCCAAAAATTCATCATGGCTAATCATATTTTGGAATTCATCGGTTGTGACGAAAAAATAATGTTCACCATGATTTTCGCCTGGGCGTGCCGGGCGGGTTGTATGTGAAACAGAAACCTGAGTGTCATACAAAGGCTGGGTGTTTAATAAAGCCTGAATAAGGCTTGATTTGCCTGCTCCACTCGGTGCAGAAACAATATATAACGTTCCTTGGCTCATGCTGATTTCTTGACTGGTTGGGTATTAATAAATGCAAGCGTAGGAATATAAAATCCCACATAGTATACACGGATACGTTAATCCATGCAGCGTTACAATACATGCCTACGAGTGATTCAACAAAATTTTTTATTAACAAACGAAGATTAAAGCGATTTTTTGCAAAACAATTCCAGATAAAATAATAGGTTGCAGAAACAAGCTAATAATTTTTCGAGACTCATCGCAAACACTCTTTTTCCTCATTGGTATAGCCAAATTTCTTTATTATTCTTTGCCTGCATTTAAGGAACGTGTGGAGCAAGGATGCTTAATTTTCTCATTATGATATTGATGTTGTTATGTGGGGTGCCGATAGCACTCGCAGCAGATTGTCCCGTTTGGTCAAAGGAAAAACTTCAGCTTGAAATTGAACACCTAACACCACAGGTAGCGCGATGGGAGCAGTTGTATCGCCAGCAGGGGATTAGTGAAATAGATGATGAAATTTACGATCAGCTATTGGAATCCCTGACACACTGGCAGCATTGTCTGAATCAGACACAGAATAATAACGTTGTCATAGCCATTCCGGATAATGGAAAACAGACTCATCCTGTCCAGCATACAGGGTTGCGTAAACTGAAAGGTCTGGAGGAAGTGCGGAAATGGGTACAAGGGCGCTCGAAAGTCTGGTTACAGCCCAAAATTGATGGTGTTGCGGTAACACTGGTTTATCAGAAGGGGCTGTTGACAGGGTTAATCAGTCGTGGGAATGGAACAGAAGGCACAGACTGGCTGGATAAAAGCAAATTTATATCCAGTATTCCCCAACAGATAAAAAATGCACCGGAACATATGGTGTTACAAGGCGAGCTTTTTTGGCGACAGAATAATCACCGCCAGTCGGTTGCTGGTAGTCAGGGCGCGCGCAGCAAGGTTGCGGGTTTGATGATGCGTAAGGCCCATTCAGCAGAACTCAGTCAAATAGGGATATTTGTATGGAGCTGGCCGGATGGGCCGGATGAAATGACTGCTAAGCTTGAACAACTGGCTTCCATGGGCTTTCCGGCTACACAACAATTTAGTCACCCTATTTCCAATGCAGAAGAGGCAGAGAAAAAATGGAAAATGTATTTTACCCATCCCCTTCCTTTTGCTACTGATGGTGTTGTATTAAGGCAAGAGACTGAGCCAGTCGGCAGGCAATGGCGTTCAGGTTCAAACAGTTGGGCTGTTGCATGGAAGTATCCTCTACAGCAACAAGTCACCACAGTAAGCGATATTCAATTCAGGGTAGGCCGCACAGGGAAAATTTCCGTATTACTGGAGCTGGAAAAGATTCAATTAGATGACAGGCAAATTAGCCGCGTTCATATTGGCTCGGTGACGCGTTGGAAGCATTGGGACGTTTATCCGGGAGATAAAGTAACAATAGCACTGGCAGGGCATGGTATACCAAAACTTGATAAGGTGGTTTGGCGTATCGCTGAACGCAAACATCTTAATCCTCCTGATGCAGAACAATTTCATTCACTCAGTTGTTTTGTATTGAATAATGATGAATGCCAACAGCAGTTTATCGCACGTCTGACATGGATGGGCGAAAAATTGAAAATGAGGGGAGTGAGTCAAGGCACATGGATGATTTTAGTCACGAGTAAAAAGATCAAGAACCTGACAGATTGGTTAGCATTGGATGTCAGACAACTAGCTGAAATACCAAATATCGGAACTAAGCGTGCTGAATCAATTTTCAGTCAATTCCAGCAATCAAAGCGGCAGCCAGCCTCATTATGGCGCGAAGCGATAGGAATGCCTTATGCCAATAAATTTACAAATAAAATAGCTTGGTTCGGAAAAATGCAGTTACCCGAAGTAGAAATACAAAAATATAGTGCTTTATCCGTTAAACAAAGAGCAAAAATTGAGAGATTTTTTCAGTATCCTGACGTTAAAGAATTAATGGAAGCACTAACTTTACAGGGCATTGATCTGTAGAAATATCCTTTATATTCATTGGAGATAAGGGAAATAAAACTGGGGAGTCGAATGAGAGCGTAGGAGCAAAAGTTTGCTTCAAACGCTCAGATTAATATCAGTGATCAGCACCATCGTAATTAAAGATGGGTAATCCAAGACGATAGCGAATAGCAATTAGGCGGGCAGCGAGGCCAGCAATAAGGGTTATGATAATGACGCTGTTGGGGTGTAGTGGAGTATGCAATAAGGCGATATATAACCAGGCAGCAGCAAAGGAGACTCCAGCGTAAATTTCTTTCTGAAACACCAGCGGGATGGTATTACAAAACATATCGCGCAGCACGCCACCAAAAACGCCGGTAATAACAGCAGCAATGGCGGCAATGATTGGGCTGTAGTCCATATCCAGTGCTATTTGTGCACCAATAATTGAAAAAACAATCAGGCCGATTGCATCCAGAATCAGAAACAAACGACGTAGGTGTTTCATCATTGGAGCAATCCAAATTGTGAAAACAGCAGCACAGGCAACAGTCACGATATACTCCGGGTTTTGAACCCAGCCAAGTGGGTAATGGCCCAGAATCATGTCACGAACGGAGCCACCACCGATGGCTGTTACAGAAGCGATAATAATCACGCCGAAGACATCCATTTTTCGGCGACCTGCGGCTAAAGCACCCGTCATGGCTTCAGCCGTGATACCAATGATATAAAGGACACTGAGTAGCATAAATTTAGTCAGATGAAAGATAATGAAGAAGTAAGAGTAATGCGGAAATAATAACGCCTCGATTGAAAATTTTTAGTTAAATTTACATAAAGTTAGTTTTTATTATCCGAATTCCCGCATATTAAGGTGGAAAAAAATGATTTTCAAGGAACGCCAGATTACATTTGATAACCGTAGCCATCAGATAACTAATATAAATATCTGGACTCCTGATAGCCAGTGGCTGGTTTATGATGTACGTCCTAACGGAGCATCTTTTTCCGGCCTGACGATAGAAAAAATTCATATCAATAACGGCCAGACAGAGATTATTTATCAGGCAAAAGATGGGGCACATGTTGGGGTTGTTACTGTTAGCCCACAAGAGCCGGTACGTTACGCATTTATTCATGGCCCGGAGCACCCGGATAATCACTGGCAATATGATTTTCATCATCGCTGTGGGGTGATTGTTTCCGACAGCGAACCAAACGTTGCGTTCAATATTGATGCACTGGATATCACTCCTCCTTATACAGCCGGAGCCTTGCGAGGTGGTACACATGTGCATGTTTTCAGTCCTGACAGTAGTCGTTTGAGTTTTACCTATAATGACCATGTTATGCATGAGTTAGATCCTGCTCTTGATTTGCGTAATGTTGCTGTGGCTGTTCCACTAAGAGCTGTGATTTCAGCGAAAAAACACCCGAGAGAATACGATGGTCGTTATTTTTCAGTCGTTGTTAGCCAAACCACAACGCATCCACACTCCGGCAGTGATGAGATCAATCGTGCATATGAAGAAGGGTGGGTTGGACAACAGGGATATCTTAAAGAGAATGGGCAATGGCAGCGTTGGGCACTGGCTTTTATTGGTGATACGTGTGATGAAAATGGTGAAAAGATCCCTGAAATTTATCTTGTTGACCTGCCTGAACATGATGAGGATTATGCACTAGAAGGTTGCCAGCCATTAGCCGGAACCAAAACGGCATTACCTGCGCCGCCCGCTGGAGTTAAACAAAAACGATTAACTTTCACCCATCAGAATTGTTATCCGGGAGTAGTCAATGTTCCCCGGCATTGGCTCAGAGCATCACCAGATGGCAGTAAAATTTGTTTTCTGATGAGAGATGGCAATGGTGTTATTCAGTTATGGTATATATCTCCAAATGGAGGCGAGCCGGTACAGATCACAGATAATATTCATGACATACAATCCGCATTTAACTGGGATAGTCGGGGGCGGTTTATTGCTTTTGTTTGCGATAACAGTGTCATGCTTTGTGACAGTCAGAGTGGGCAAACCAAACGGTTAACAGCTCGTACTGACGATGCTCCCTGTGCTGATGCAATCGTGTTTTCACCTGATGGCCGATATATTGCATTTATGCGGGATATTAATGGATATCGTCAGCTTTTCATTGTTGAAACAGGCATCGTTGTACAATAACAATGCCTGAAAAATAGTAGAGATAAGATAATCTTTAGCCTAATCGGTATTGGTAAAATTAGGGTTCATTATTCATCGAGTTTTCTAATATCGATTGTGTGCTGTTTGTACTTTCTTCCAGTTTTTCAATACGAAGTTTAGGGGATTGCTCCGTTTGATCCTGATTAGAGTGAGCATAATCGTAGGGGAGTAAAAGGGTATCTAAGAAGGCTGATAATGGGAGATCGACTACGATCAGGGGTTTTAGGAACCATCCTGTCTTGTCATCTTTTAACATATTAATATTGGCTTGTGCTCCCGAATAATACCCTTGATTAGGGCCACTGTGAGTCATGATACTGGAGCAGCCTGTTAGCAAAAGCCCCCCAATAATAGTAGAAGGTAATAGAAGCAGTTTATAGTTTTTCATCATTTCCATTCCTTGAGCTCAATGAGTTAATTGCCAATATCCAGAAGTTATATTTATACCTAGTATGATTTTTTCATGAGTAAGCATAAAAATAACTTTTTAATACTATTTACTATAGTTAGGTAATATTCAGTTTGCTATAGCACTTATTGTTAAATCCAATAATTTTTTTCGATAGACTTCTTTAATTCCCCTCGATAGTTTTATTTTGAAATAAATTTAAAAGTAAATTATTTCATTTGAATTTATACTCTTGTATTTTGTGTTGAGCCGTAGCGGAAAAGTCCGGGCAAATTCTCGTCGGGAGCGAATTTGTCCGGCTAACAAGCGAGCATGCCTATTAATACTGACCGTTACTGAATCTGGAGACTGTTAGTAGATATTATTTTCTAGCGGAGAGGAAGATTGAAAACAGCGTTGAATAATTAAGTATATGTGTTTGATTCATTAAGTGTGCTTTAGATCACACAATATGGGGTAATTGTCTTAATTTCACATAGTAGAGGCAATTTAAAGTGAAAAAAACCTGTCTATTCAGACCATTATCTTTTTTGTTTTCTGGTTAAATATACCGAGTTCAGGGAAAGTGCATAAACAAGGATTGTTTTCCTTTCCTACTGTGTGTGAAGAATTCTTTTGGGATTCTAATAACTACTGTCCTGTTCTCAGGTAAAAAGTCCTCGTTATCATCTTACTCCCTCACTTTAAATGAGGGAGCTTTTTTTATAGCCCGATTAACATTCCACTTCTTGATGGGCAATCTCGATTTCTTCGGACAAAATACGGATACCTTCTTCTATTTTTGCCAGATCAGGCACATAGTTCATGCGCATACATTGATGAGCATGAGGCCAGTTGTGTTCCAGACCAGGGAAGAAATAATGACCCGGTACCATTAATACCTTCCGCTTTTTTAAGCGCTGATAAAGGACTTCAGTTGTAATCGGTAGATTTTTGAACCAGAGCCAGAGGAATATTGCTCCTTCTGGTTTATGGATAAGACAGTATTCTTCTGGCAGATAGCGACGAATGATCTCAATGACTTGCTCTACCCGTTTTTTATAAAATGGCTGGATTACATTTTGGGATAAACGGAACAGGTCATTACGGCGGATCATTTCCAGCGTCATGGCAGGCCCGATGCCTCCCGGAGCCAGACTAATCACACCATTCATGTTACTGACTGCCCGAATAATCTTTTCATTAGCAACGATGATCCCACAGCGAGCACCCGGTAGCCCAAGTTTGGACAGGCTCATACATAAGATAATATTCGGGTTCCACAGAGGAGTCGCTTCACTAAAAATAATACCCGGGAATGGCACGCCATAGGCATTATCGATCAGCAGAGGGATTTGATGTTTTTGAGCCAATGCATCCAAACGTAGTAATTCTTCGTCAGTGACAACATTACCCGTTGGGTTGGTTGGGCGGGAAACACAGATCAGGCTGATATCTTCAGAAATATTCAGGTGGTCAAAATCAACATGATATTTAAACTGCCCATTAGGCAATAATTCAATATTGGGTTTATTAGCAACAAATAAACCTTCATCCAGACCAGAATCAGAATAGCCAATATATTCAGGAGCAAGCGGAAACAGAACCCGTTTTATTGAACCATTTTCATCACGTCCTGCTAATAAATTAAACAGGTAGAAAAAAGCACTTTGACTACCATTAGTCAGGGCAATATTTTGTGGATTAATATCCCAACCGAGTTTTTCCTGTAATTCCTGTGCCAGTGCAGCAATTAACGTATTTTTTCCCTGTGGACCATCGTAATTACACAGAGTTTCAGTTAATTGGCCATTTAACGCCATATCTGCCAATAGTTGCTGGAAATACTCATCCATTTCAGGAATATGGGCAGGGTTGCCACCACCAAGCATAATCGCTCCGGGTGTTCTCAGACCCTGGTTGAGATCATTCATCAGGCGCGTGATACCTGACTCTTGTGTGAATTTGTTTCCGAATTGAGAGAATTTCATAACGGCTGTTGCGTCTTTGTTTGTATTTTGTAGGAGTATGGTAAGAAGACACCATAACTCGCGTCTTGTTATATTGTCATCTATTTTTACGCTTTGTCTTTCAAGTTATCTCTTTGTTGAGAGAATATGCGCTGATTTTCAGTTTTTCTGTATCGATTATTTCCGACATAAACAGTTTGCGATGTGATCATCCACTAAACCCGCAGCCTGCATAAAAGCATAGCAGGTGGTGCTACCGATAAATTTAAAGCCACGTTTTTTCAGTGCCTTTGAAAGAGCATCAGAAAGATCAGTTTTGGCAGGCACTTTTGCCAATGTTTCCCAATGATTTATTTGTGGAGCGCCGTCAACAAATTGCCAGATAAACTCACTGAAATTTTCGCCCTGCTCAGCCATTTTCAGATAAGCACGGGCATTATCAATAATGGCGTTAATTTTTGCACGGTGGCGGACGATGGCAGGATCCTGTATTAATTTCTCGACGTCATTTTCACCCATTTCAGCAACTTTTGCCGGATCAAACTGGTGGAAACATTTTCTGTAACCTTCCCGCTTTTTCAAAATGGTGAACCACGATAAACCCGCCTGTTGTCCTTCAAGACAAATCAATTCAAAAAGCTTTTGGCTATCCTTTAATGGCTTCCCCCACTCATTGTCATGGTAGGCCAGATAATCAGGATCTGAGGTAACCCAGCCGCAGCGAGTTATTTCTTTATTCATGAATTGCACATCTCCGTAGGAATTGGTGAATAATCGCACCAAGTTTAGCTGTATGAATATCCATGTAAAGTGATTCGGATAAGATTTTTTTATGTTGTGACAAAATTGGGGGGTGATCAGTGCTGTATATCTTACGGTCAAAGGGTATACTGACTCCTTTCGTTTAAATTCATATACACTTCGTCTTTCAAGTTGCCTCTTTGTTGGCTTTGTTCGCTCACCCCGGTCACCGTTCTTATAAACATACGGTTATCTATGCTCCTGGGGATGAACTCCCTTGCCGCCGCGATGCACCTTGAAATTCATTGTGTATAAGTATCGCGTGCGGATTCAACATGCAAAAGTTTGATACCAAAACCTTTCAGGGAATTATCCTGACACTACAGGATTACTGGGCGCGTCAAGGCTGCACCATTGTCCAACCATTGGATATGGAAGTCGGCGCAGGAACCTCTCATCCTATTACCTGCCTGCGTGCTTTGGGGCCGGAGCCTATTGCTGCTGCTTATGTGCAGCCCTCCCGTCGTCCGACTGATGGGCGCTACGGTGAAAACCCGAACCGTCTTCAGCATTACTACCAATTTCAGGTTATCATCAAACCCTCTCCAGATAATATTCAGGAACTTTATCTTGGTTCACTGAAAGAGCTGGGGCTTGATCCTACCATTCACGATATCCGCTTTGTTGAAGATAACTGGGAAAACCCGACTCTGGGTGCATGGGGTCTGGGCTGGGAAGTCTGGCTGAACGGCATGGAAGTGACTCAGTTCACTTATTTCCAGCAGGTTGGTGGTCTTGAGTGTAAGCCTGTTACCGGTGAAATCACTTACGGTCTGGAACGTCTCGCCATGTATATTCAGGGTGTAGACAGTGTTTATGATCTGGTGTGGAGTGATGGCCCGCTGGGTAAAACGACTTATGGTGATATTTATCATCAGAATGAAGTTGAGCAGTCCACTTACAACTTTGAACACGCAGATGTGGATTTTCTGTTCACCTGTTTCGAACAGTATGAAAAAGAAGCGCAGGAGTTGCTGGCACTGGAAACACCTCTGCCATTGCCTGCTTATGAGCGCATTCTGAAAGCGGGTCATACATTTAACCTGCTGGATGCCCGTAAAGCGATTTCCGTGACTGAACGTCAGCGTTATATCTTGCGTATCCGCACTCTGACCAAAGCAGTTGCTGAAGCTTACTATGCTTCCCGCGAGGCGCTTGGCTTCCCGATGTGTAACAAAAACGGTGTAACAGAAAATTAAGAGGCCATCATGACTCAACAGACTTTCCTTGTGGAAATCGGCACAGAAGAGTTGCCACCAAAGGCGCTGCGTTCACTGGCTGAATCCTTTGCAGCCAATTTTGAAACAGAATTGAACAACGCTAATCTGGGTCATGGTGAAGTTCGCTGGTTTGCTGCTCCGCGTCGTCTGGCGCTGAAGGTGGCTAATCTGGCGGCGGCACAGGCTGATCGTGAAGTAGAAAAACGTGGTCCGGCCATTTCTCAGGCGTTTGATGCGGAAGGAAAACCAACCAAAGCAGCAGAAGGCTGGGCGCGAGGTTGTGGGATCACTGTTGATCAGGCAGAGCGTCTGGTAACCGATAAAGGCGAATGGCTGCTGTATCGGGCACAGGTTAAAGGCTGTGAAGCCAAAGAGTTGCTGGCAGGTATGGTAAGCAGTTCATTGGCTAAACTGCCTATCCCTAAACTGATGCGCTGGGGTGATAAAGAAACTCAGTTCGTCCGTCCTGTTCATACCGTCACTATGCTGCTGGGCAGTGAGGTGATTGAAGGCGAAATTCTGGGTATCAAATCTGATCGTATTATCCGTGGTCATCGTTTTATGGGTGAAGCGGAGTTCACCATTGATAACGCAGAACAGTATCCGGTAATTTTGCAGGAGCGTGGTCGGGTTATTGCAGATTATGAAACGCGTAAGACCCTGATTAAGCGTGATGCAGAACAGGCCGCGACCCAGCTTGGTGGTGTGGCAGATTTGACCGACAGCCTGCTGGAAGAAGTGACTTCTCTGGTGGAATGGCCTGTGGTTCTGACGGCAAAATTCGAAGAAAAATTCCTCGAAGTACCGGCGGAAGCACTGGTTTATACCATGAAAGGGGATCAGAAATATTTTCCGGTTTACGATAAATCCGGCAAATTGATGGCAAACTTTATTTTTGTTACCAATATTGAATCTTCTGATCCGCAGCAGATTATCTCAGGTAATGAAAAAGTAGTCCGTCCGCGTCTGGCAGATGCCGAATTCTTTTTTAAGACTGACCGTAAACAGCGTCTGGAAGATAATTTGCCGCGTCTGGAGACTGTTTTGTTCCAGAAGCAGCTGGGTACACTGCGTGATAAAACAGACCGCATTCAGGCTCTGGCTGGCTGGATTGCTGAAAAGATCGGGGCGGATGTTACTCATGCAACCCGCGCAGGTTTGCTGTCCAAGTGTGACTTAATGACCAACATGGTCTTTGAATTCACTGATACGCAGGGTGTGATGGGTATGCACTATGCCCGTCATGACGGAGAAGCTGAAGATGTGGCGCTGGCTCTGAACGAACAGTATCAGCCACGTTTCTCTGGTGATGAACTGCCATCAACCGGCGTTTCTTGCGCAGTCGCGATTGCCGATAAAATGGATACGCTGGCAGGCATTTTTGGCATCGGTCAGCATCCGAAAGGGGATAAAGACCCATTTGCTTTGCGTCGTGCTGCACTGGGTGTACTGCGTATTATTGTTGAGAAAAAATTACCTCTTGATCTTCAGACTCTGGCAGAAGAAGCTGTTCGTCTGTATGGCGATAAACTGACCAATGCAAAAGTTGTGGATGATGTTGTTGAGTTTATGCTCGGCCGCTTCCGCACCTGGTATCAGGAGCTGGGTTACAGCGTTGATACCATTCAGGCAGTTCTGGCGCGTCGTCCGACACAACCAGCCGATTTTGATGCCCGTATGAAAGCGGTAACGCATTTCCGTACGCTGGATGAGGCTGTTTCTCTGGCAGCGGCTAATAAGCGTGTTTCCAACATTCTGGCGAAATCAGAAGAGAAACTGAGTGATGCAGTTCAGGCTTCGGTATTGAAAGCAGCGGAAGAGATCCAGCTGGCGACCCATCTTGTCGTCCTGAAAGAAAAACTGGCTCCTCTGTTTGCTGAAAGCAATTATCAAGATGCACTGGTCGAACTGGCTTCCCTGCGTGAAGTTGTGGATGCGTTCTTCGATAATGTGATGGTTATGGATGAAGATCTGCAAGTGCGGGTAAATCGTCTGACATTGCTGAGTGAACTGCGTGATCTGTTCCTGCGGGTTGCGGATATTTCACTGCTACAGTAAGCAATATCCGATAAATATAATCGGATCGCCCATCTTAAAGCCTCGCTTTGTGCGGGGCTTTTTACTGCTGAAATATTGAACACTCGAACAAGCTACAGTGCAATATTTGGTTGTATTCTAGTCAAACAACCACTTGTCTTTAAAAAGCTATTGACGATCTGCGATGTAGGCAGTAAGATGCGCTTCGTTTTCGGCGAGTAGCGCAGCTTGGTAGCGCAACTGGTTTGGGACCAGTGGGTCGGAGGTTCGAATCCTCTCTCGCCGACCAGCATTCTGAAACCCCGCTCTTTGAGCGGGGTTTTTTCGTATATGGCAAATGAAAAACAAACTCTACTCTCTGAATTCACAGTCGGGCATTGATCAATCGAATACCATATTCTGAAAAAACACTATCAGCTGAAATCAGCGTTAATCCTTCCATTTGAGATTGTACAATAAGTATTCTGTCAAACGGGTCACCATGATGGCGTGGTAAATCCCCGGCATTCTCTGCATGAAGATGTGTTATAGCTAAAGGGATAAAATTATTTCTTTCCATAATCAAATCAAAATCAGCTTTGAATTCCAGTTTGCCTAATGCGCGTTTTATGGATATCTCCCAGGGAGTTACTGCGCTGACAAAGACGCTATTTGTTCCTTTCATGATCATGCTTTTGGCTAAGTTGCCTAAAGATGGATCGTTGGTTACCCACCAAATGAGTACGTGGGTATCCAGCAGAAGTCGTTTCATAAAGATCCTTCAAACATTTTTTGTATGTCATCGTCAGCTTCATAAAATCGTTCATTTATACTGATTTCATTTTCAAAACCACCAGGAGTTCTATCTATTTGGCAGATAGGAACTAATTGAACATAAGGTTTTCCCGCTTTAGCAATAATGACCACTTCACCATCAACTGCTTTATCTGCCAGCTGGCTCAAATGAGTTTTTGCCTCGTGCATATTTGCCTGAATAGTCATGTTCCCTCCGTTAAATTAGCTAGGTTAGCTAAGTATGAATTATACTCTACTTGCGTATAATTTCATCAATAAGTTCCATTTCTTGTATGAGTAGAAATTTGGTCTTAACTTTTCAATTTAATTGATAATGCTATTAATTCCATCTGAATAGGGTGAATTTAAAGCTTTTCTTTTTCTTTATTCGTTTTAGCCTCTTACCTCGCTTACTTTCCTGATAACTCTTTTTGCTCATTATTTAAGTAACCGGTCACAAATTTAAAATTATAAACCATAGGATGTAATTGCTTGTATAAGTGATATTTTTAGTATTTTTATCGTGTATCGTGCCTCTCGTCATAGTTTTTAACTATTTTTGTTAATATTTTTTTTCATTTATGTTCTTCTGTTGTTTCATATTTTGCTGAGTTTATATTGACGTCAGGCATAACAATTGTTTAATTGATAATCGAAAACAATAACGCAAGCCGGGACAGTGATATTCAGGCAGGAAATTCTGGGCTTGGCGAAGGCACAATAAACACCACAAACGGAGCTTATGTAATGATTCTCTCCAAAAAGAAAAAGCCCGGTTTACTGAAATTGGGTATTGGTCTTGTTTCTTTGGCTGTAGCTGCTGGTGTGCAGGCAAAAACACTGGTCTATTGCTCAGAAGGTTCACCTGAAGGTTTTAACCCGCAGTTATTCACGACTGGTACCACTTTTGATGCCAGTGCCAGACCAATTTATAACCGTCTGGTGGATTTCAAATTAGGTACGACAGAGGTTATTCCCAGTTTGTCTGAACGGTGGGAAATCAGTGATGATGGTAAAACCTATACGTTCCATTTGCGTAAGGGTGTGAAGTGGCATAGCAGTAAAGATTTCAAACCAACGCGTGATTTCAATGCTGATGATGTCATCTTTACCTTTATGAGGCAGAAGGATAAGAATAACCCATATCATCAAGTATCCGGTGGCACCTATGAATACTTTATCGGCATGGATATGGAGACTCTCATCAATAAAGTAGAAAAGGTGGATGACCATACTGTCCGCTTTGTGTTGTCCCGCCCCGAAGCTCCTTTCATAGCCAATCTGGCAATGGATTTCGCCTCAATTCTTTCCAAAGAATATGCGGATGCCATGATGAAAGCGGGTACACCGGAAAAAGTCGACCTGAACCCAATTGGCACAGGGCCATTCCAGTTAGTACAGTACCAGAAAGATTCTCGCATTCTCTATAAAGCATTTAAAGATTATTGGGAAGGACCGGCGAAAATTGATCGTCTGGTCTTCTCCATTACCCCTGATGCTTCTGTGCGTTATGCAAAATTGCAGAAAAATGAATGTCAGGTCATGCCATATCCGAATCCTGCGGATATTGCGAGTATGAAGCAGAACAAAGATATTGTCCTGAAAGAGCAGGCAGGGCTGAATTCTGGTTATCTCTTTTATAACGTCACTAAAAAGCCACTAGATAACCTCAAAGTGCGTCAGGCATTGACGATGGCGGTGAACAAAGATGCCATTATTGAGGCGGTATATCAGGGCGCGGGCCAGAAAGCGAAGAACCTGATCCCACCTACAATGTGGAGCTATAATGATGATATAAAAGACTATGCTTATGATCCGGTGAAGGCTAAAGAACTGCTGAAAGAAGCTGGCTTTGCGAATGGTTTCGAAACCGATCTTTGGGCAATGCCGGTACAACGCCCTTATAACCCGAATGCGCGCCGTATGGCAGAAATGATTCAGGCGGATTGGGCCAAAATTGGTGTGAAAGCCAAGATTGTCACCTATGAGTGGGGTGAGTACATAAAACGAGCCGCAGATGGAGAGCCGAAAACTGTCATGCTGGGATGGACAGGAGATAACGGTGATCCTGATAACTTCTTTACCACTCAGTTTAGTTGCACAGCCAAAGAACGGGGTTCTAACTATGCAAAATGGTGCTACCAGCCATTTGAAGACCTTATCGTCGCAGCCCGTGAAATCACTGATATCAATAAGCGCACCGAACTTTATAAACAAGCACAAGTGGTGATGCATGAACAAGCTCCGGCATTGCTGATTGCCCACTCTACGGTTTATGAACCTATTCGTAAGGAAGTGAAAGGCTATGTGGTTGATCCACTTGGCAAGCACCTCTTTTACAACGTAGACCTCGAATAATTCTGTTTTTCATTTGTTATGACTACCATCCCCCGAATTTCTCTGGGGGATGGTTACTCTTCTCTGGTAGGCAAGCAGGTCTGTGTAATACATAAACAGCCTGAGAGCTGTAATTAATAATTAAAAAGAGAATTCAGGATATGCTGCAATTTATCCTCCGGCGTCTGGGGCTAGTGATCCCGACGTTTATTGGTATTACTCTGCTGACTTTCGCTTTTGTGCATATGATCCCCGGTGATCCGGTACTGATTATGGCGGGAGAGCGTGGTATTTCAGCTGAACGTCATGCTGAACTGATGGCAGCAATGGGGCTGGATAAGCCTCTTTGGGAGCAATATATTCATTACATCAATGGCATACTACATGGTGATTTGGGTTCCTCCCTGAAGAGCCGCATTCCCGTATGGGATGAATTTGTCCCCCGATTTCAGGCCACTCTGGAATTAGGCATCTGTGCCATGTTATTTGCCATTTCTGTCGGTATTCCAGTTGGAGTGCTGGCGGCGGTCAAACGTGGCTCTGTCTTTGATCATACCGCTGTTGGTCTGGCACTGACCGGCTATTCAATGCCCATTTTCTGGTGGGGCATTATGCTCATCATGCTGGTTTCTGTTCATTGGAACCTGACTCCTGTTTCCGGTCGCATAAGCGATAGCGTGTTTCTTGATGACAGCCATCCCCTGACAGGTTTTATGCTGATAGACACCTTGTTTTGGGGAGAAGACGGTGATTTCGCCGATGCTGTGATGCACATGATCCTTCCGGCCGTTGTGCTAGGAACTATCCCGCTAGCGGTCATTGTGCGTATGACCCGCTCTTCCATGCTGGAAGTTTTGGGCGAAGATTATATTCGTACTGCGCGGGCAAAAGGCCTGAGCCGTTTGCGTGTCATTATCATTCATGCGTTACGTAATGCTTTGTTGCCGGTGGTCACGGTGATTGGTCTGCAAGTGGGGGTTATGTTGGCGGGCGCGATTCTGACCGAAACGATTTTTTCATGGCCGGGGCTGGGGCGTTGGTTGATTGATGCACTTCAGCGCCGTGATTATCCGGTGGTACAGGGTGGAGTTTTGCTGGTGGCAACCATGATCATTTTGGTCAACTTTGCGGTTGATCTGCTGTATGGCATTGTCAACCCACGTATCCGGCATAAGAAATAAGGAGCGCATGATGACTCAACTTACTGAACAATCAGCATCAAGTGCTGAGCAAACAGTATCAGGTGCGCCAAAAATGATGACGCCGATACAGGAATTCTGGCATTACTTTAAACGCAATAAAGGGGCAGTCATTGGCCTTGCCTATATCATTCTGATGTTATTGATCGCGTTGTTTGCAGGCCTACTGGCGCCACATGGCCCTGCTGAACAGTTCCGCGATTCTCTACTGTTGCCACCGGTGTGGCAGGACGGAGGGAGCTGGCACTTTATTCTCGGTACTGACGATGTCGGGCGAGATATCCTTTCCCGCCTGATGTATGGCGCACGTCTTTCCCTGTTGGTGGGGTGTCTGGTTGTTGTGATGTCGCTGGTGATGGGGATTATTCTGGGTCTGTTATCCGGTTATTTTGGCGGTGCGGTTGACGCAGCCATTATGCGGATAGTCGATATTATGCTGGCCTTGCCCAGCCTGCTGTTGGCACTGGTTCTGGTGGCTATCTTCGGCCCGTCTATTGTGAACGCTTCTCTGGCTCTGACATTTGTTGCCCTGCCCCACTATATCCGTCTGACAAGGGCGGCAGTGCTGGTGGAAGTCAACCGTGATTATGTGATTGCGTCTCAGGTTGCCGGAGCAGGCGCAATGCGTCAGATGTTTGTCAATATTTTGCCTAACTGCCTTGCTCCTCTGATTGTGCAGGCATCATTGGGATTTTCGAATGCCATTCTCGATATGGCGGCTTTGGGTTTTCTGGGGATGGGGGCACAGCCGCCTACACCAGAATGGGGAACCATGTTGTCAGATGTATTGCAATTCGCTCAGAGTGCCTGGTGGGTAGTTACTTTTCCGGGGCTGGCGATCCTGTTGACAGTACTGGCATTTAACCTGATGGGAGACGGGCTGCGTGACGCGCTCGATCCTAAGCTCAAGCAGTAGGGGTATGGAATGGCATTGTTGAATATAGACCAATTATCGGTGCACTTCGGAGATGAAGATGCACCATTCCGCGCCGTTGACCGTATCAGCTACAGCGTTGAGCAGGGGCAGGTTGTCGGTATTGTCGGAGAGTCAGGTTCGGGTAAGTCTGTCAGTTCACTGGCGATTATGGGGCTGATAGATTATCCGGGCAAAGTGATGGCCGGAAAACTGGAGTTTGATGGTTGTGATCTGACAAAAATTTCTGAAAAAGAACGACGCCAGTTGATTGGTGCGGAAGTTTCGATGATTTTTCAGGATCCGATGACCAGCCTGAATCCCTGCTATACCGTAGGCTATCAGATCATGGAAGCGTTGAAAGTCCATCAGGGTGGCAGCCGCAAAACCCGTTATCAGCGGGCGATTGATTTGCTGACTCTGGTGGGTATTCCAGACCCCGCTTCCCGTTTAGATGTTTATCCGCATCAGTTATCGGGCGGAATGAGCCAGCGTGTGATGATTGCGATGGCAATTGCCTGTCGGCCAAAACTACTGATTGCGGATGAACCGACAACAGCACTGGACGTCACTATTCAGGCTCAAATCATTGAATTGTTGCTTGAGTTACAGCAGCAGGAGAATATGGCGCTGATCCTGATCACTCATGATTTGGCGCTGGTTGCCGAAGCCGCACAGCATATTATTGTGATGTACGCAGGTCAGGTAGTGGAAGCCGGGAAGGCAACTGAAATATTCAAAGCACCCCGTCATCCTTATACGCAGGCATTATTGCGGGCATTACCGGAATTTGCGGTAGACAAGGCTCGTCTGGCCTCGTTGCCGGGTGTTGTTCCGGGTAAATATGATCGTCCTGTCGGGTGTTTACTTAATCCGCGCTGCCCTTATGCCACTGAACGTTGCTATCAGGTAGAGCCTGCATTGCAATTGGTTGGAGAACGTCAGGTTAAATGCCATATGCCGCTGGATGATAAGGGGAGGCCGACGATATGAGTATTCAAGAAACGGTGATGCACAAACAGGCTGTTCACAACGCGAGTGGGCAGGAAAAAGCTTCCGTTCCTTTGCTGAAAGCGACTGAGTTAAAAAAATATTATCCGGTTAAAACGGGGGTATTTTCACCTGAGAGTATGGTGAAAGCATTAGATGGTGTCTCATTTGAACTGGAAAAAGGCAAAACGCTAGCTGTTGTCGGTGAATCTGGCTGTGGAAAATCCACGTTAGGGCGCCTGCTGACTATGATAGAAAAGCCGACAGAAGGGGAACTGTATTATCTGGGGCAGGATTTATTGCTGCCAGATAAAGAAGCCGAAAAACTGCGACGTCAGAAAATCCAGATTGTATTCCAGAACCCTTATGCATCACTGAATCCACGAAAAAAAGTGGGGCAGATTCTGGAAGAGCCTTTACTTATCAATACAACACTGACATCAGAAGAGCGCAGAGAAAAAGTTCTGCAAATGATGGAGAAAGTAGGGCTAAAACCTGAACATTACCAGCGTTATCCTCATATGTTTTCTGGGGGGCAGCGCCAGCGTATTGCCATTGCCCGTGGATTAATGCTGAATCCTGATGTCGTTATTGCAGACGAACCTGTTTCCGCGCTGGATGTTTCGGTACGGGCGCAAGTTCTGAATCTGATGATGGATTTGCAACAAGAACTGGGTCTGTCATACGTATTTATTTCTCATGACCTCTCTGTCGTTGAACATATTGCGGATGAAGTGATGGTCATGTATTTGGGGCGCTGTGTTGAAAAGGGCGACAAACATACGATTTTCAATAACCCGAGCCACCCTTACACTCAGGCACTGTTGTCTGCAACACCGCGTTTAAATCCTGAACTCCGTCGTGAACGCATCAAATTAACAGGAGAACTGCCCAGCCCGATGAATCCGCCTCCGGGCTGTGCTTTTGCCGCCCGTTGCCGCCATGCTTTTGGCCCATGTACTCAGCTCCAGCCTAAACTAAAGCAATACGGCGAGCGGCTTGTTGCTTGCTTTGCAGTAGAACAGAATCAAAATCCACCGGCGTAATTGCCACGGGCCGTAGCATAACGTATCAAATGTCTACGCAGTAGCTGATTTGACCATTTAGTCTCTAATACCCCGCCAATTACGGCGGGGTTTTCATCTATACACAATGGATTTCAAGATGAATCGCGGCGGCAAGGAAACTCATCCCCGGGAGCATAGCTAACTATGTGACCGGGGTGAGTGAGCGCAGCCAACAAAGAGGCAATTTTAAAGACGAAGTGTATAAACGAGACGATAAGAATAAAAATCAAGTATACTCAGCCGCATTAATAAGGCGTTATAGCCCGTCTTTGGTTAATTACTGGTTTGGATAAAATGAAATCGCGTGTCAAACGTTCGTTAACTATTAAACAGATGGCGGCAGTGACTGGAGTTACTTTGGTCACTCTTGCTATTTTCATTACTATCCAATTATCGCATTTGTTGCAGCAGCGAAAAGATGATTATATTAACCAACTCCATAATGCGGCTGCTCAGATTCAAACTCCCCTGACAGATGCTTTATTGAGGTCTGATCTCAATACAGCGAAAACATTACTGATTGGGCTGAAAACATCGGGTATTTTAGGGCGGGCTGAACTGATATCCAGAGATGACTCCCGGATTATGAGTCTGGATTTCGCAACCTATCGGCCTATACCAGAACTGGCAAAGCGAGTTTTCGGCATCCCTGTAGAGATCAATATTCCTTTACATGTCTATGGTATTTCATCGAAAGACTTGGCGTCACAGGGGCATCTCATCCTACAGGTTGATTCCAATCGTGTGTATCGCTTTGCATTAAATACACTTGCGTTAATGTTGACCACTTACTTATTGCTCGCGCTTATTATTACGGTGTCAGTAAGTTGGTGTGTAAATCGTATCATCATACATCCGTTGCGTGACATCACGAGAGAACTGAATGAAGAACAACCGCCAGCTTCCATGACCTGCCCCAAAGGTCATCAGGATGATGAATTGGGTCTGCTGGTAAAAGGTTATAATCGCCAAATAAGTAAGCAAAAATCTCGATGAAATGAAACCTTACAAGGTGAATAAAGGTCTAACAGTTTGCGATCTTTATTGGTTCAGACAAGGATAAAATTAAACAGGTAGGGGTAAGTGAGAATGCAATGCAAAAAAATCGGATATCTTATTGGTGGCACCATTCTGGCTACAACTTACTTTGCTCAGGCAGAGACTTTACAGCCTGATCCTGCCTGGCAACAGGGAAAACTGGAAAATGGGTTCAGCTGGCAAATCCTGCAAACCCCACAACGGCCGAACGACCGAATACAGTTGCGCTTAATGGTGAAAACCGGATCTCTGGCGGAGAAAAGCTATCAGCAGGGTTATACTTATCTCATACCCAAAATCGTTCTCTCCTCCAGTAAAGATTTATCCTCACAAAAACTGGAAAACCTGTGGCACAACGCAGTTGATAGCAAAAATCCTTTCCCGCCAGCCATAGTTTCCTATGATTTCACCCTTTATAGCCTTAGCTTACCGAATAATAAGCCTGAATTATTGCAGGATGCACTGATCTGGCTATCCGATATTGCTGGCGGTGCTGTATTCACACCTCAAACGTTAACGCCGGCGATGAAAACATCGGAGCATCTGGTATCAACTCTGCCATCAGACATACATGATCCTGCATGGCGTATACGATTACAGGGCTCAACTCTGATTGGTCATGATCCCGGAGTGAATGTATCAATCCCTGTCGATGTCAAAAAAGTCGAAGCATTTTATCGGCAGTGGTATACGCCGGATGCAATGACTTTATATATTGCGGGCAATGTGGATAGCCGGATATTACCAGAGCGCCTTAATCAGGTATTTTCATCATTAGAAGGTAAACGTCAGACCCCTGTTGCGGTTCCTATACTGCTGCCATTAAAAACAGAAACACTGGGAGTAGAAAGTGAGAAGGCTACACAGGACAGGCTTTCTTTAGCATGGAACCTGAACTGGCAGCCGATTAATGATTCTCAGACACTATTTCAGCACTGGTCTAATGAACTTGCCCGTGAGGCTCTTTACCATTATTTGCAACTGAAGCTGGAAGAAAATCAAAATAACGCCAAACTGGATTTGGATTGTCGGGTTGTGTATCAACGGGCAAACTGCTACTTAAATCTGAACGCCTCATCAGGCAAACTGACTGATTCCACACTTTATCTGGCTTCTGCCTTGGCATCACTACGTGAAAGCGGTTTACCACAAGAGCAGTTTGATGAACTGTACAAGCAGAAGCGCATTCAACTTCAGCATCTTTTCGCCGTATATGCTCGCACAGACACAGACGTACTCATTAACCAGCGCCTGATTTCCCAACAGAACAATGTGATCGATATTGCACCTGAGCAATACAGCAGACTGAGACAGATATTTTTATCTTCCCTCACACCGCAAGTGTTAAACAAAAAACTGCAAGAGATGTTATCTCAGGAAACTTCATTTATTCTGGTGCAGCCAAAAGGGGAAGCGGTTATTGATGTGAATCAGCTCAGGGACAGCTTTAACCAGATTATGCGCCCGGGCCCATTGCCGGAAGAACCGAAGACAACTGAAGCGATAATAAAAGCAGACTAACCTTATCCCAAGAGGACCCAAACTGCTTTTTTATTGTAAATTTTAAATCACCTCCATAGGAGGTGATGATTGCTTCGTATACAGTTTTAGTTATTTCCTTATTTCTCGATAAGATTACAATTTCTATTTATCAATATATCTATAAATATATCATAATAATTATGTTCGGGAGGGCTAATCCTCTCTAAAAATAGTTTTAATTTTTTAACGTTCTTAGTGTAAATATTAATTTCTGATTTTTTATAACTTAAATCACTCAATAAATCATCGAATCCATGAAAATCTTTACCTATGTATCCTCTTTTACCAAAAAATGCCTCCCCAAGCATACAAAAGAAATCAAGGTAATTTTTAACTCCATCTAAATATAGTGAAGCATGGATTGTTTTTTCAGACTTTGGTAGAAAAATTTGTTGCCAGTATAAGCATGCAGTTAGCCATAATTTTTTCGATTCTTTGCATTTGTTATTTTTCCAGTATAGAAAATCATTTCCTTGAGTCCACTCTTTCAAAATAGTCATGATTGTAATAGGTGGCTCATCAGAAGTTTTTATTAACAATGAAAATTTCTGACAGTTTGTTAGAGTATATTCTTTTTCTATGATATTTCCAAAAAACTCACAAATACACGTATTATTAATATAATAAGATATGGTAACAAGATCATCTTGTCTGATTTTAATGTCATTAAATATTGTAATTTCTCTCGATTGCAATAAAATCAATTCGAATTCATCGTTACCATAAGTCTTTAGGTGAAGTAGGTCGATGTTGTCAGCTATAGCAAGTTTTTCATCATTGACATATATGTAATATTGACTAAGGATCATCGTGGTACCATTTTATTGAATATCCATGAGGTATTTATTATAAAGTTTAGTTATGGATAAGTATTTATCTTATCAGGTTAACAAGGGTGCAAAAAATTATACAGTTTTAATTCAGGGATCATTGAGATCTGTATGATTGTCGCTGTAATAGGATGTAAGACTTTTTACTTCTACTACGGCAACAAAGTGAGGTCCTTCATATACATTTAAAGTAAACCCTTCATAAAGCAAAAAGTGAGGAGCCTCATCAACTAGAAAATAAGCTCTCCCTAATCCTATTCTGCTTCCTATTATAACATCATAATAGTTATTATTTATGTCTAATACTAAACTCCAAGAAATTGATTCTCCAAATTTTCCTTTTATTGGGTCAGTAATAACATAATATAATTCATTAAGTGGTAGAGTTGATTTACCACCTTGAGTTTCAGAAACCCAATTAATTTTGACGTTCGCTATTAATCTAGCCATGAAAAATCACTCTATTTTACTAATTATTATAGCCATAGCGGTTATTGTTACTGTGTGATTTGTGTCATGACACAGTTGTGGACAGTTGTGGAAGTTCTAATACTTTTTTAGTGATTTTATCTTTCAATGTCTTTTTATTAAAAGACTGTTTTACCTGTTTCGCTTACTTCTGTGAATTCAAAACACAGATATAATATTTTGATATTCTTATCTATATGCCTCGATGCACTTTTGGAGCAGTAACCATCGGTAAATTATAGAGGCAGTGATTCATTTAACAGACTGATGTTGTACTCCGATTCTATTCGGCAATGGGCAATAAGTAAAGCCGATAAAACAGAACATTATTACAATGGGATATTGCCACAAAATGATAATTCCAATCACTAGCAAGTCAGCAACTACTGAAAGACTAACGCCGGAAGATCGTAGGGAACTTTCCTGCTTTATTGGTAATAATTTATCTCCGATTATTGATTGTCAAATTTCATATATTTTTCATTTCCTATAATTAATCTTAGTTTAAACGAATCTTTTTTTGTGTATTCATTTATGGTGCTATGATTGCAGCTACTATAATTATCACCGATGGTGCCATCATTTTGCCACATACACACAGGACAAATTTCATAGAATGAATCTTCTTTACTTTCAAATACAATATAATTACAAGCTGGGCAATGAGTGCCACTAATTAAGCTATTATCACGGTCTATAATGGATATATCATTTCCTGTAATTTCCTTGACTGTTTTTTCCAAAAAACTATTTTTTAGTAACTTTGAGTATAGGATATTATTCAATATGATAAGATTGTATTTTTGTTTTATTGCTTCTGATGGTAGTTTATCTTCTATTTCTCCTGCTTCAATAAGTATTCTAGCCCGTTCATCTATGCCTTCCTTAAATAAAGAATAAACGTTCAAAAAGTCCATTACTTGGGAGTATGAAAATTCAATCTTCTTCATAAATTAACCTGCTTTTTACTCCTTAGATTACCAAATAAACTTATTGATAGCATAACATGACTCCTTACCCAATTAAAATAAAAAGGGCGATATATTCGCCCTAATCGCTGATTTCTCTTTTCAAGAAATACGTTATTTCTTCGCGGCGGCTCGCACTTCTGTTACGCTTTTTCCGCCAACTCCCCAGTTATCCGTTTCTACTTCATCAATGATGACAAAAGTGGTGGCCGGGTTTTTGCCAAGTACATCCACCAGCAGCTGGGTTGCACCTTCAATCAGTTGTTTTTTCTGTTCAGCAGTTGCCCCTTCGCGGGTGATTTTGATGTTTACGAATGGCATATATGACTCCTTTTAGTTTTTTATAAAGTGCTTCTGGTGAAGCAGTCTCGTTTTGTCACTCTTTTTTCTCTGCGGTGGCTATCCACGCAGCACAGAATAGGGTCAGTCGGGCAAAAAAATAGAAAAATGCCATCAGGCCAATAACAGAACCAAAAGCAGCGCCAGAAGGTGAGCTGGCAAGGCGTGGTAGCATCATTGTCATAATCGACTTAATGATCTCAAACCCGATAGCAGCCATTAAGGTTCCCTGAAACAGCGCTTTCCGTTCGGGCTGATGGCGTGGCAGGATCCACAATATCCACAGGAATAACAGATAATTGGCTGAAATGGAAATGAACATGCCAATGGATGTCCATGCTGGGCGAAGCCATTCTATATTCTCTAAGCCAAGGGCATGAACTATGCTTGCCTGCGCAGATCCGGCAATGGAATTCAGGGAAAGTGTAATGACTAAGGCAAATAGCAAGCCAAACAGGGAGAAAACGTCACGGATATATTGAAAGTAGATTTTCTCTTTATCTTCATGAGTGCGTTCCCAGACCTCGCGGGACTGGGCACGGATTGCTTCACGCAGATTGCCGACCCAGTTCACGCCGGAATAGAGCGCAATTGCCAGACCTGTTAACCCAACGGTTGTTCTTTGCCTTATGGCGGTATCCACGCTGTTTTTCAGCGTATTTGCCAGTGATGGATCATTGATACTATTGGCAATTCCATTGATGAGTCTTGTTAGCAAGTCGGGGTTGGAAGCCAGCACAAAACCCGCGATGGCGAAAGAGAGCATCAGTATCGGAATCAGTGACAGAAAGGAAAAGTAGGTAATAGCAGCACCAAACTGGCTGCCCATTCTGTCGTTGAAACGCTGTGCTGCCCGGATCAAGTGGGCAATGAATGGGATATGACGGATATAGTTGCCAAGGCGGATCGTCACTGAAAGTGCTTTTTTTCCACCATCCAGCCCCTTCTGTAATGGTGTGCTGATAGTTTCCTTATTGATATTTTCCCTTTTTTTTAAGTCAGTGGGCATTACATCCTCTTAATTCTGGTCGTATTTGATATATGCCATAATATCCTTTTCATTCACAATGGCATTTGGTACTGGCTATTATTTAGTGATGCCAATTTATAGCGGAGTTTTATCTTTTGCTCAGCTTTTTCCAATGCTATCGGAGACATATATGCGATCAGTGTTTCAAGATCTTTCGTTTTTTTAATGACCTCAAACTTCTTTGCTTTATTGATGAATACTGCACTGAATTTATTCTGTGACAGTAATTCAATCACGTTACTCAGAGTACCTGTGCTCTTCGTATCCCATACCATCAGACCATAATCGGCCTCTTCCGCCATTTTCAGATCTTTCGCCGTAAAGAACGAACGCGTTCCTTTTGCATGCGCTGAATCTATGACACGAACAGGCCAAGAGCCCAGATTATTCCGTGGTGTATTGCTGCTGCTGAATACGGTTGTTTGATGGCTTCCCATCTCTAGTAGCAGTTTCTGAATAGAGGAATCTGCGCCGTTGGCATCGCCCACAACAACGTTGTAGCGGGAGTTCACAATTTTCCGTATGCGCTCTGTAACGAGTGGGTCGAGGTTTTTGATTGTGATAGATCCAGCGATAAAAACGGTTGTCATTTTACCTCCAAATCAATGTTGCGACATAAAAGCTCTTAACCTTACTATAGCTCGAAAGTGCATTGCAGGCTGCTTCCATTGTAGCACCGGTATCCCAGTGTCCAGTTTCCTATTATTTTTCTCAGGCTAACTTTCATCATCTATCCCTCTATTGTATATTTTTTGTTTTTTATGATAATCGGCATCATGTTTATGATGCCGTTTGTATTAAGATTCGTGAATATAACTCAGAGTGTGATCAATTAATCCAACTGATGTCCTTTGATTCCACTATATGTGACCGGGGTTTCTGTATTGTGAGTTTCGTTTTTCACGAAAGGAATTTTACCCGAAAAAACATCTTTCTGAGCTGCTCCGGTGAAATCTGCGATTGAGTCAGGTAAGTTAACTCCCATGTTTTTACCTCTGTCGTGACCAGTTATGGATTGGTGAGTGATTTGCTGCGTATTCATGGAGACTGTTCCTTGAGTACTGTCAACTCGGCTACCAGCCAGATAGGTTCTGCCCGCGACATTCAGATTAACCCCGTTAGCACCGTTCAGGGTTGATTGCTCACCAACGGTTTCCTGATCAAGTGTGTCGTAATTACTCTTCAGTTTTCCGTTGTAATCTTTAAAAGCAGCAGTCAGACGATCTGTCAGGTTTGGTGCTTCCGTGTTTGTTTTATCATCGTTAGTTGCAGCGATTTCCGTAGAGTTATTGTCAGCGATTGGTAATGTCGCTTTATGGCTGTTATCACCTTTGACTGTTCTGCTATAACCTAATCCGCTATCTAAACCGATATTCAGGCTATCGGTTTTATTTTTCAGACTTTCAACGTTGAGGTTGCCACCAATATTACCCGTGACCTGATCTGCGTTGATGTTGCTGCCTTTGAGTGAGGTATCCCGAGCACTGGTCAGTGTGACGTTACCACCAGAAACCTGATTGTTGTGGTAAGTCACTTTATTCAGTCGATCAACACCGAATTTAACTTCACCGCCTATATTGTATTTGTTATCGATGATGCTGTTACCGGCTTCTCCATTGCCGGCGTTACCATCGCCGCCTTCATTATTACGCACTGTGTTAGCCATACCGCCTTTGCCTTTAGCGCCAAAGTTCCAGCCATTGTTGTTGACTGCATCATGAGCTGAGGCCAGTTCAATCCTGCCACGTTGTGCCGTCAGATCGACCTGCTTGCCAGAAACGTTCGTGCCTTGCAGAGTCAGGTTATTCGCAGCATTCAGGTTTACATTCTGTCCGCCTGTAATTGTGCCGGTTTGAGCGATATTTCTATTCTGCTGGCTGGTGTTATAGCCGGCACCTGCACTGCCACTGAAGTTTTTGCCATCCGGGTTAGTTCCTACAGTCAGAGAAAGCTCTCCGTTATAACCATAACTGTTTTTTTCCTCACGGTTGGTGGCCTGTTCGAACTGAATATTTCCGCCGGAATTCACGTTTGTCTGACCATTACCACCGTTCATGGAAGTGCCCTGATAATGTGCGTTTCTGGTGACTTGAACGTTAATGCCATTCTGGGCGTTGATTTCACTGCCAACCGCGTTTCTATTATGGGTGGATTCTGCCTGATAGCTGCCACTTCCTTTACCGTTGACAGAAAGATCGCTGCCGGTGCTGGTGTAAACGCGCATACGGGCATCGCCAACCGTATTTGATGAACTGCTGCTTTGCTGGTTGTAGGCGGCTTCACTGGTATGGCTACCGGCAGTCAGGGATGCATTACCTTTATTGGCCTGATATTTCGTCCCTTGATCGTAAAGATCGCCGTTGGTGTTGATCCTAATATCGCCGGCTTTAACGGTAGTGACGACAGCGTTTGATTGATGGTTGCTGGAGTAATGACTTTTCCCGTTCATCTCCAGTTCAAGCCCGACATTCGGTAATCCGGTTTTTGCAACAGAAGTATCCAGCTTTCCGTTTGTTGCTGCTTTCGCCGTTTTTTCCATAGGGCGGGTTGTGGCGCTGTAATCGGCTGAACCGCTGATTTCACCACCAACCTGCATTTGTCTTGTGGAGTCTGATTCGGTGTTGGCTGTTGCTACATTTCGGATGCTGCCAGCATTCGCCTGATAAGTTCCCTGTACCTGATATTGAGTGCCTTGTTGTTTCAGTTCTCCCTGAGCATTTAGTTCAAGGTTGCCATTAATTCGTGCTTCTGAAACCACCACAGTAGTGCGGTTCCGGGAATGACCATTATCAGAATAACCACCTTCAACCCCACCGCCGAATTTATCCATACCACCAGTGGCAAAGACACCGCCACGCACTTTAGCCTGAGAGTTATCGGTAGCTGTTCTGTTTTCTGCTGCTGTCAGAGCAATGTTGTTACCTGCAATTCTGGCATCACCCTGCGTTGTTACCACTCTGCCACCATCAATAGTGACATTTTTACCTGAATTAATGGTAATTGTGCGGCCATTTAACTCAGCTTGCTGCTGTGTGGTGGTATGGTTTTTTTGGTTATCAAGGGTATGCTCAAAACCTGCGCCCGCACGGTATTGTTTGTCTTTTGTGTCATGAGCGTAATACTGCCAGTCAAGGTTGTTTTTCTCCTGTTGGTGTTCACTTTGTTCACCATAGGCAAGCACGTTGATATTGCCGGATGTATTGATGTTCAGCTCTCCAGCACTTTTCGCCAGACTGCCGATGACATTGATATCTTTATCACTGATTAATTTCAGGTCAGCATCAGAGATTAACTGGCTACCGGTGCTGGTTTGCTGGTTTGTTTGTTCCTGATTGGAATTTTTGGTGATGTTAAAGATGGTACCTTTTCTTTCATCCACTTTTTTATAGGTATTACTGACGGAGTTATCGATGGTTAAGTCACCGTCATTAGCTTCAACATAGGCACCCTGTCGAGCTTTTACCTTGCTGCCAGTAATGGTGACGCCATCTATTCCACTCAGCAGTAAATGCCCGTCTGCGCTGAGATCAGAAGCATGGTGTGTTTCTACTTTATCGTGGTTGTCTTTGTTGCTGCCACCGGCAAGTCCACCCCACTTACGCTTATTTTTCTCAATCACATGGTCATCAACGAGGGATTGCACAGTTACTTTTGTCTGTTGCCCCGCCGAAACAATCATGTTTTTGCCTGAATGTACTTTAGAGCCGATAATTTCAGCATTGGCACCCGCGTTGATTCCTAAATCGCCGCCTGCATTCAGTTCACTGCTGACAAGTCTTTGGGTTGTGTCGATAGTTGCCCAATCGCCGGTTTGTAATCCCATTCCATCGTTCTTTCTGTAACCCTTTTCGAGTTTTCTTTCTGATTCGACTAAACCAGCCAGTTTTACATCCTGCTTAGCAGAAACTGAAATCTGGTTGCCTGCGGTGACTTTACTGCCCAATATTTCTGCATTGCCTTCACTGGCTGTCAGGTGAACATTGTTCCGTGCATTGAGAGTATTGCCTTCATACTGATACTTTTCACTCTCATTGGTGACATCCTTCTGCCAGGATAACTGCCAGTTGTTATCGGTGTTTTGATCACGTTGGTGTAGCTGCTGACCGTTCAGTTTCAGATTAGCGCCAGTCAGTTTGATGTTATCCCCATCAATATCGGTTGCCATTATCTGATTATCTTTGCGGGCAACCAGTGTGATGTTTTTACCGGTCAATTGAGTACGGGCAATGGACTCATTAATCTGTTCCTGAGAGGTATGTGCACCGCTAAAAGTACTTTGGTGATTACCTTCTCCTGTTTTTTGTAATGATGATCGGTTGAGGTATCCCTGCGCCCGCAAGTTTTTGCCCTGTAATGTGATATCGCCGCCCTGCAAGTTTGCCGCTTCTAATTCCACATCACCGTGGGAGGCAATATAAATATCGTCACCGGCTTGCATCCTGCCCCGTAGATTGACGCCACTGCCTTCTGCGGTATTCACCAGACGGATACGCCCTGCCTGCATACTACCGAAGTAATAGCTGTCGAGCGCTCCAGCACCAGGCTGTCTTGAATCCAATATTCTGCCATCTGCGGCAATCTGGTTATTTCCGGTGGTAATATTGAGCGATTTGGGTGTGATAACTCTTCCTCTGATATCGATGCGGGGCGCGATAAGGTTCAGGACATCATTATGAGTCAGACCGGCATTTCTGATATTCAGGGCATTTTTATTGTTGAAGTTATTGAACCCTTGCAGAATGCCATTCTCAACCAACGGATTGCCGACCACCAGAGAAGCCTGATTGGTGTTGATAAAGCCGCAGCCGTTACAGGTAATACCGTTGGGGTTTGCCAGTATATAGTCGGCAGCCATGCCGAAAACTTCCTGTTTGCCGAGTAAGAGTGAAGGGTTACGGCTGATCACTTCATTCAGAATGACGCTGGCGGCCTGTCCGTTCAAATTACTGTTAGCCGATAATTGTCCGGCTAATTCTGACTGTCCATTAGCCAGTGAGTTATTTAACACCGCCCCCATTTGGTTGACGTTAAAATCCTGATACTGGTTATGTGATAGCCCTGATTCGGAAGGCGCCACGATATTGATTACCGTGGCGCCTGTTTCAGCAATGCTGACGTCCGGCCGATGAGCTGCATCACCACCGGGAGTGATGCCACTGGCAAAGCTGGTTGAACAGGTAGCCAGAATTATCGCCATTGATGCCGCAAGTTTTCCCGTAGGAGATAATCTGAATATTTTTCTTTTCATACTATTACCTCTATTTACTTTCTGTCATGTGAATGTGCAGCATCCCGGGGAGAAGTTCTCCCTGATTGGCTGCGGTTAAAAATAGTTATTATTCAGGTGGTTAAAATAAATAAGAAAAGCGGGTTAATAGCTGTATAGGCTCACTTTTATCCCTGTCCTGATGAGATAATGTTTTGCCACGGCTCACCTCAATATCCGCCAGAAAGTGTTGATGGCGTAAGGCCGCTCCGACACTGACCCCTGCGTTGCTGCTCCACGATGCTTCCTGCCGGTTATGGCTTTTAACCTGGCCGACATCGGCTCCGACACGCAAAGTCAGTGAACTTTCAGGCAACGGTATTGCGTAAGATAAGGTGTTTCTCAGATACCAGCCGTTATCAGCGGAGAGAGTATTTTTGCTGAACCCGCGTACCGCATTGCGATCGGTAATATTGAGCCACTCAACGCCCGGGAGTCCATTTGGGCTGTATTGGGTATAAAACTGGCTGCTAAGGCGGTATGGCACAGTAAACAGTTTGAAATTCTGGTGTAAATTGACAGACAGCTTTCCTTTGGTGAATCGCTCATTCAGGTTATGAGTGGCTGTCTGGGCACCGAGCCACGGTGTTCCCTGCTCAATGCCGGTGTCAAAAGTGATAAGTCCATTTGGAATAATTTGTAAGTGGCTTATTCCCAGTGATAGCACCGCTAGTTTCTGACTACTGACGTTGAATTTGGATTCATTGAAATAGGTGTTGGAATCCTTGTAAACGAATTGAGTGTTGAGCGTCGAAATCTGTGACTGACTGCGGTGAAAGAGCCAGTCTATGCGCATACCGGATTGCTGAGAGTTTCCGCTCAGTTTGAATGAGTTGCGTTGCAACTTTAGCTGATTTTTATATTGGGAATAGCTGGTAAAACCGCTGAAAGTGACAGCACCATAAGGCAGCGAATAGAACAATGTCGCCGCCCGATTATATTGGGTGCTGGGTTTATCAATGGTGCTGACTCCATTGACGCTGACAAAATCTGATAGCCCGAGTGGACTGTCAAAGCTGGCATTCAGTCTGCTGATCCATTTACCTGTACTTTTTTGCCCGTAGTTATCCGTTATTGCAGAGAGATGCCACGGTGTGGAATGCCGGTTATGCAGCCTGACGATAGAGCCGCCGCTTACTGTGCCGGGCAGAATATCGAGTGTTGTTTTATTCGATTGCAGACGATTTGACTGATCCAGCCCTTGATCCAGCTGATTCAGGTTGAGTGGCTGATTAATAAGCCCGGGGAATAACATCCGGCTATTAACCCAGCGGTCACCACCTTCGATGGCTTCGACGAAACCTTCAATGACACTGAGCCCTAACTCCCTATTATAACTAGGGGGAATGAATTGCACCCGGGCAGTAATGTAGCCTTTGGCGATATACAGATTAGTGATTTCTGCTGTCAGTCTATTAATGTCATTGCTGGTAATACACTGTTCCGGCAGCGCACTGAGTGTATCCAGTTCCGCCAGAGAAAGCAGGGTAATGCCCTGAAGATACACTCCGCTGATATCCAGACATGCGGGGGCTTCAGTTAGCACTGGGGAAACTGTTTCGGGTGAAAGGGTATCAGAGCGTTCGATAAATCCCCGGTAGCGACGCTGTTCAATGAGCTGATCTATTTCCCGTGAACTATCCTGTAAGGTTCTTCTGGCTTCGTCTATAGATAATACAGCATCAGGTGCTTCTGGCAGTGCGCTGGCCTGAAGGGATACAGATAATAAAATAAAAACTGCCGTCCTTTTGAACATCGTAGCACCCAAATGGCTATGGTTGAGTTGCGCATACCTTTCGTCTTTCTGGTTATTTCTGAAAAACCCTTAGGTATATATAGTTATTCTGGTTTACTAATTAATCATTAAAGCATATAAATTATTTTATTTTGCTCTGATTACTGGTTGTCGTTCGTTCCATTTGATTATTTATAGTTATATATTTAACTTAATTATTTACCATAACCCATTTTGGTTATGTTTTGTTGGGTGGTTTGGAATTAACTCAAATTAGTGGTGAGAATTAACTAAAATTTCAAATAATTAATGAGGGGGATATAGACTGTTTTTTATAAAGATAGGTTCGACAGAAAGTGACATTGGTTATTAATAAGTCATGCAATTATTAATTTATATATTTTTATTTATTATAAAAACAATCACTATTTAAAAATCTTTCTTGCAGAAAAAAGCAAAAAATAAAATATAAATGAGAAAAAGGAGATTTAAATCAAATTAACAGGAGGGGGTTCATTTGGGGAATATAATTCAGCCAATGGATAATACCCATTGGCTGAATATTTATTACTTAAAACTTATTATCTAAAATCTGATAAATAAGATCTTAAGCAACAATTGGCGCACGCCAGTCGTCAGCACCAGAAGTACCAGCAGTAGTGTGTTCCCACTCGATTTTACGGTAAGCCAGAGAAACACGAACCAACTGAGTGAATTCAGCTTTTGCTGGATCCTGGCAGTGTGGCATTTTGCAGTCGATGTCAACGATAGTTGCGTCTACCAGTTTAGTAGAGAAGAAGTGCTCTTGTTTGCCTTCGATAGAAGTACGGTACCACTTCAGTTCTACTGTAGGTAACATTTCACCGGAAGCCAGTGCGTTGTACATCAGTGGAACGGCTTTGTTCAGTGCAACAGTGAAGCGGAATGGCTTATGTGCACGTTGACCAGAAGGCTGGCCTGACTGTGGGTCAGTCGGAACAGTAACGATGTGGTCAAATTCCTGAACCAGCATTTCGTCTTCATGGCCCTGAACAAAGATATTACCTACTGACTCAGCGGTAAATGCGCCAGCAGTAATGTGACCCTGAGTTTTTCCATTGATGGAAATATAACATGGAGTTGGCATATGAATATCCTATAAAAATTTACCAATATAAGTGTAAGTGCTCATTCCTTGCGTGATTATTCCATTCACTAAATGATGCCCACTAAATGAAATAAAATTAGCGATGCCGAACACTCGGAGCGAATAATAAGGCCGAATTTCTCTGATGCAAAGTTATTTATAAATTGCAAGACGAGCTTAAATTCAATGACAAATAAAAATTTTATAATCATTGCTGTTATGAGATTTATGGCTGATTTTTTATAAACGGTAAGCTTATATTCCTGTGTGAAATTTAATCTCCAAGTTTTCGCTTTTTATAATAGATTGATAAATAATGATTTTTTATTTTTAAATTATTTATTTTTCATGATCATTAATAAAGTGTGACGGGTGTCAAAAAAATGAATTCAGAAAGGGTTTTTATGGGGGATAATTAATCGGAATGAAATAAAAAATGAACTTTATGATAATCTAAGGTCACTAATTTGGTGATTATATTTTATTCATAACATACGAAAAATATTTCTTTTTATACAATTGATAGGTAATCGGTCTATATACACCTATAAAGAGTAAAACCAAACTTTTATCTATTTAGTAAGAGAAAAATAATTATAAATTTTCAAGAACTACAATAAAAGTATTAAAAGCCAGAATAGAGGGTGTTATCAATTAGTGTTTTGGCTTTACATCAAAAAAATAAAGTGTCAAACTCACTATTGACGATTTTTTATATCGATGTTATTTCCACGACTGGTTAGAGTCTTTCTTATATTTATCTATATGGTGATATATAAAAGTCTACTTATGTCTGCAAATACAGTTGTTTTCCTATGCCTATTTTTTAGGAAGCTCTGCTGTATTTGTTATATGGATAACATTGTAATTATTATCTTACCAATAATGGGTTGTTAGACAGTTCATGGTTGTATTAGCCAAAGGGTTGAAATATGAGTAAAAATAGTCCTGGTAGCGTAGCTCCTAAAGAAAGAATTAATATTAAATATGTTCCAAATACCGGTGATCAGACAGCAGAAGTTGAATTACCACTGAATCTTCTGGTTGTAGGTGACCTGAAAGGCAAAACAGAAGATACGCCAATTGAAGAAAGACCAACAGTTTCTGTTAATAAAAATAACTTCAATGCCGTAATGAATGAGGCGAATATCAACCTGACTTTTAACGTCCCTAATCGCCTCGATGAAAAAAGTGAAGAAGATTTACCAGTTAATCTGGAAATAAAATCCCTAAGTGATTTCTCACCGGATAATATCGCCAAGAAAGTACCAGAGCTGAATAAACTTCTGGAACTACGTGAAGCATTAGTTGCATTAAAAGGCCCTCTGGGAAATATCCCCGCATTTCGCGCTCGCCTGCAGTCACTGCTGGATGATGAATCCGTTCGTGAACAACTCCTGAAAGAACTTGAAATCATCAATAAAAAATAACTCGTTAAAGGAATTCTAAATGGCTCAGCACGAAGAAAACAGCACAGCACTTGCTTCTGGCGCAACCACTTCTCTGCTTGATGAAATTATGTCTCAAGCGAGAATGACTCCTGAAAATGACGGCTACTACATTGCAAAACAGGGTGTTGCCGCTTTTATCGGCAGCATTCTGGATACAGGTTCTAACGAAGAACCTATCAATAAGCTCCTCGTTGATAAAATGATTGTCGAGCTTGATAAAAAGCTGAGTGAGCAGATGGATGAAATCATGCACGCTAAGCAATTTCAGGAGCTGGAATCTTCCTGGCGCTCACTGAAAATGCTGGTTGATCGCACTGATTTCCGTGAAAACATCAAAATCAACATCATCCATGCGACTAAAGACGAATTGCTGGAAGACTTCGAGTTCTCTCCAGAAATTATTCAGTCCGGTTTCTATAAGCATGTTTACTCTACAGGTTACGGCCAGTTCGGTGGTGAGCCTGTTGCTGCTGTCATCGGTAACTACGCTTTCAACAACACTACGCCTGATATCAAACTGATGCAGTATGTCAGCTCAGTGGGAGCAATGGCTCACTCTCCATTCCTCTCCTCTGTTTCACCTGAATTCTTCGGTGTGAACCAGTTTACTGATCTGCCAGCTATCAAAGATCTGAAATCTGTCTTCGAAGGCCCTTCACACACCAAATGGCGTGCACTGCGTGAATCTGAAGATTCCCGTTATCTGGGTCTGACTGCACCTCGTTTCCTGCTGCGTCTGCCATATTCCTCCGTTGAAAACCCAATCAAAAACTTCAACTATCAGGAAAATGTCAGCCGTGACCACGAGCACTATCTGTGGGGTAACACCGCTTATCTGCTGGCAAGCTGCCTGACAGACAGCTTCGCTAAATACCGCTGGTGCCCGAATATCATCGGTCCACAAAGTGGTGGTGCGGTGAATGATCTGCCGGTTCATCTGTATGAAGCGATGGGTCAGGTACAGGCGAAGATCCCAACAGAAGTTCTGATCACTGACCGCCGTGAATTTGAACTGGCAGAAGAAGGCTTTATCACCCTGACCATGCGTAAGGGCAGCGATAACGCAGCATTCTTCTCTGCAAACTCTGTGCAGAAACCAAAAGTGTTCCCGAACACCCGTGAAGGCAACATTGCGGAAACTAACTACAAGCTGGGTACTCAGCTGCCATACATGTTCATCATCAACCGTCTGGCTCACTACATCAAAGTGTTGCAGCGTGAGCAGATCGGCTCTTGGAAAGAGCGTCAGGATCTGGAACGTGAACTGAACATGTGGCTGAAACAGTACATTGCTGATCAGGAAAACCCACCAACTGACGTTCGTAGCCGTCGCCCACTGCGTGCTGCTGAAATCAAGGTTCTGGACGTTGAAGGCGATCCAGGCTGGTATCAGGTTGCGATGCAGGTTCGCCCACACTTCAAATACATGGGTGCGAGTTTCGAACTGTCGCTGGTCGGACGTTTGGATAAGGAATAATCATGGCTGCGCTGTACAGTTGGAACAGAGGCAGCTCTGCCAGTCTGTTCGAGCGCATTCAAGGGAAGAGCTCCGGCTCTTCCCGTCAGTCAAGGATGCGTGCTCTGCTTGATTCTATAAAGAAACATTTGAATGAAGTGCTTAATTCGCGCCCTGGTGCCTGCCAGAGTGCCATTGAACTGGGTGTCATTGACCTTAATGACGCAACTGCAACCTCAGTGGATTTCAAGCAAAGTATCGAATGGGCGATAGAAGAGTGCATCAGAAATTATGAGCCCAGAATATCAGCGGTGTCAGTCAGCGCCATCAATGATGAGTCAGATCCGTTGTTATTGAGCTTTCATATCAGTGCGGAAGTTTCCCTGGATGATATCAACGATGTTGTGGAATTCAGCATCCAGTTGGACAACAACCGGCGCTATTGCCTGGAGCGAACTCAATAAATGTCATTTGAAAAATATTTCAGAGATGAGCTGAACTATTTGCGACAACTGGGGAAAGAAGCCGCAGTTGAGCGTCCTCATCTTGCCGCTTTTCTGTCTGAACAAGGCTCAGATCCTGACGTTGAGCGTTTGCTTGAAGGTTTTGCATTCCTGACAGGCAATCTGCGGGCAAAAATTGATGATCAGTTCCCTGAACTGACTCATGGCCTGCTTAATATGCTTTGGCCTAATTATCTGCGTCCGACTCCCAGCATGACCATCATCGAATATACCCCTGATGAGAGTGTGGTGACAAAAGCGACACAGGTTAAACGTGGCACACAGATTATGAGTAATGCGCTGGCAGCTCATGATGATATTTACTCGAATGAAAAGCAGTCGAATGGCAAAAGGGATGATCACAGCCGCTGTACTTTCACCTTATGCCGTGATGTCTGGCTTTTCCCACTTTCTATTCAGGATATTTCCGTTAATAACAGTAATGAGCAGGGGATCATTGGCCTGAACTTTGCCTCAAAAACGGAACTGAATCTCCATGAACTGGAACTGGATAAATTACGCTTTTACCTCAGTGGTGATGACTATACCACTTCGCAACTCTATTTCTGGCTCTGTTACTACTTCAGAAAAGCGGAACTGGTGATCGGTGATAAGGTGATCCCTTTGCCGGATTTTGACTTTGTACCGGTTGGGTTTGAGCGGGAAGATGCACTGCTGCCTTACCCTAAAAATGCTTACATGGGTTATCGCATTTTGCAGGAATATTTCTGTTTTGCGGAAAGCTTCCTGTTTTTTGACGTGAAGGGTTTGCCGGAACTGCCTGAAGATCTCAAGACAAAAGATTTCAAACTGAATTTACATTTTTCTCAGGCACTGCCACCCGAAGCTAAGATCCGCCATGACACTTTCCGTTTGCACTGTACACCGGCGATTAATTTGTTCCCGATGGACAGCGAAGCGATTGAACTTAATGGTAGCCAGACGGAATACCCGCTGAAGGCCAGTTATAGCTTCCCGGATAACTACGATATTTTCTCTATCGACGGCGTAGAAAGCTGGCTGACGGGAGAGAATGGTGAGCGCAGCCGGGCACGTGTCGGTGAGCGGGTTTATACCCCGTTTGAAAGTTTCAATCACCAGATTGATAACGAAGATGAACGCTCAATGCGTTACTACCGTCTGCGGGTGAAAGAGTCACCTTTCCGCAGAGGGCTGGAACATTTCATCTCATTTGTCCGTGGTGATGAATCTGATCTGCTGCGGCTCAGACTGAAAGAGAATGTTTCCGTCAGCCTGACGTGTACCAACCGTGAATTGCCGCTGGAACTCCGTGTCGGAGACATTAATTACCCGTCTATCGGCAGCCCGTCATTTGCGACATTCCGCAATATCACACGCCCGTCCGTGCCGCTTTACCCGTTGTTGGACGGCGGACTGCACTGGTCGCTGTTGTCGAACATGTCGCTGAACTACATGTCACTGCTGGATAGAGATGCACTGAAACAGGTGCTGCGTACTTACGATTTCCCGAGTATTCACAACCGACAGTCTAAACGATCATCACAGAAACGGCTTGATGCTATTGAAAAAATCGAGACAGAGCCGACGGATCGTCTGTTCCGGGGCCAGCCGGTACGTGGTTTGCGCTCTACTTTGTATATCCGGCAGCAGGCATTCAGCTCAGAAGGTGAGCTTTATTTGTTCAGTACGATTTTGTCACGGTTTTTCTCACTGTATGCCAGCGTCAACGCTTTTCATATGTTGAAGGTAATCAATCTAGATAATCAGGAATGTTATGAATGGCCGGTACAGATAGGTCAACACTCGTTGATGTAATCACAGCGCAGAGTCCTGCCAAAGCGCTGGAATTGGACATCTCGCGCTACAACTTTTACCAGTTGGTTGAGCTGCTCAATCAGCTGGCGGTAGCGTGGGAAAAAACCGGAGAGACGGATCGGCCTGAACGTGAATCTGTCCGCTTCAAATCCAGCGCTAGTCTGGCATTTCCTACCCGTGATGTGGTTTCACTGACGCAGTCCAAACAGGGGTATTTTGAGCTGGAAGTCTCTTTTATGGGGCTACATGGCAGCCAGTCCCCGATGCCGGGTTATTACCTGGATTCACTGGCATGGGAAGACGCTCAGGGTGAAAACCGGCTGACGGATTTTCTCAACCTGTTTAACCATCGTTTAATCACGCTCCTGCACCAGATTTGGCGGAAGTACCGCTATTACATCTGCTTTAAGAAAGGCGGGGAAGACGGTTTTTCCCAGCGCATGTTCTCGCTGGTGGGGTTAGGCAGTGACGTTAACCGTCGGATGCTGAATATCAATCACAGCAAAATGCTGGCCTATGCCGGGTTGCTGGCAAGTCCCGGCCGCTCACCGGAAGTGATATGCAGCCTGGTTTCCCACTGTTTTGACTTACAGGATGTCACCCTGCACGGCTGGCAGTTCAGAAAAGTCACGATCCCGGTTGATCAACAAAATCGTCTGGGTGGCACCAATAAGGGGCAAACGATTGGTGATACCGAGCTGTCAGTATTAGGACAAAACTTCACCATCGGTTCATGGATCGGGGACTACAGCGGGAAATTCCTGCTCAGTATCAACAATCTGCCCCGTGATCGGTTCCTGTCATTCCTGCCGGACGGAAAAAACTATCTCCCGTTAGTCATGTTCATTTCCTTCGTCATGCGTAGTCAGTTTGCGTGGGAGCTGCGTCTCGGGCTGGCGGAAAATCAGGTTGGCGGCATGGTTCTGGGGGCACAACAGCATAACCATCTGGGATGGACCAGTTTTCTCGGTGAGCCGGAAAAGAAACCCTCTGTCACAATTTCAGTTATGGAATAACGACTATGGAAAAACATCAACCAACCCTTTCATTGCGGGTTATCAACAGTGAGCAACTGGAGAGTGGCCGAGCCGCCAGCTGCCAGTTTTCGCCACAGGGCGGTACGGTCGGCAGCAGTGAAAGTCACCTGTGGTCTGTTCAGGACAGTCAGGGCAATATCCACCCGTCACAATTCTCTATTCAGTGGCGTGATGGTGCATTCTGCCTGCAAGTGCTGTCTGATGCCGTGCAGATCAATAATGCCACATTAACACCGCAGTCCAGCCTGATCCGTTTACAGCAGGGCGATCAGATTAAAGTCGGCAAGTTGTCGATCAAGATCCACATCAGCTTCTCTGAGTCAGATCGGGTCGATCCTTCGACGGTATCACCTGAATCGCTGGTTTCCAGTTACAGCAACCCGCTGGATGCCATGATGGAAGGTGTGTCGCTGCAAAAGTCTGCATTTGCCAAAGATGACAGCGTTGCTCCGACGGTGATGCACCGTTTCAGCGATGACCCTCTCCGGGTACTGGACAGTGAAAGCCTGACCACATTGAAACAGCAGGTTGACGCTGATGATACCGAGCAGCTTCTGCCTCCGGATCATTATCAATCCCCTCCATTTGCTAACCCTATTTCTGATAACCGAGGCAGTGTTATGGATCAGGAGTTCCTTGATTTACCGGATATCGTTTCCGAGCAGCACTATGAAGATATGGATGTTGACCATGTCGCGATTACGCCTTTGATGCGCGGGCTGGATACGCAGTTGCCTCTGCACGACACGCAGCAGGCCAACGATTTCTTGCAGGAAATGGGTAAAACCATGAAAGCGGCAATCGAAGGATTACTGGCTCTCCAGCGTGAACAGCACGGGCTGCGTGATAAGCAACTTCGTCCGATCGAAGACAACCCACTGCGCCTGAATATGGATTACGACACCACGATGCAGGTGATGTTCTCCGAGCAGAAAAGCCCGGTTCACCTGTCAGCTCCCGCTGCTGTCGCAGAAAGCCTGCATAACCTGCAACTGCATTATCAGGCCAACCGGGAAGCGATCTCTGCGGCGCTGGATACCATGCTGGAAGCCTTTTCTCCTGAGCAGTTGCTCCGCCGGTTTTCACACTATCGCCGCAGCAGTGACGCCAGAAACAAAGATGCTTCATGGGCGTGGGAAATGTATACCAACTACTACCGTGAATTAGCTTCCAGCCGCCAGCAGGGGTTTGAAAAGCTCTTCCGTGAGGTGTACGAGCAGGCTTATGACCGCGCATTGCGTCAGGGCTTAGAGGACGCCAGTGATGAAACGTTCCGGTAGTCAGCGCATATGGTCGGTAGGGATTTTATTACTGTCAGCGATGTTACTGAACGGCTGTAGCAGTGCATGGAACGCAACCAAAAAAGTCGGTCAGGTCATCTGGGATCCTTCCACGCCGGTAGGAAGGCCGAGTGATCAGGCTTCTGTTGCCAATATCACGTTACTGGCTGAACCCAACATTAACCCCAATGAAAGTGGTGAACCGGCACCTGTTGAGATGAATCTGGTTTATCTCAGTGAGGATTCACGTTTTCTGGCTGCCGATTATGACCAGCTTGAAAGTGACAAACTCGAAAAGGCGCTGGGGAAAAACTACATCGATCATCAGGATTACACCCTGCTGCCGGGGCAATACAAGCCGCTGGAAGTGATCACATTAGAAAAGAAAAACCGTTATATCGGTGTCATCGTCCACTATGCAGATGTCAATCAGTCTGAATGGAAAAAGATCATCCGGGTAAAAGACATGGGACGCCATTACAACATCTTGGTGCATGTCAGAAATAACGACGTCGAACTTAGAAAAGAGGAGGAGGAGTAATCATGCCAGGAAAGAATCGGGTGATTTGGCACGAAGGATTATTCATCAAGCCACAGCATTTCCAACAACAACAAAAACATAATGATTATCTGGCCCACAGCCTCGTCTCTGTACTGACAGCATACGGTCATGGTTTCAGCTCCATGAGCATCAATGATGATTTGCTCAAGCTGGGGCGCATCGGTATTACCGAAGCCAGCGGTATTATGCCGGACGGCACAATATTCGCAGCACCCAGTCAGGATCTGTTGCCAAAACCGCTGGATATCGAAAACATCAATGACCTGAAAAGTAAGGATATCTATCTGGCATTACCCATGTCGAGCGACACCATTCGTGAAGTGGCTGATCGGGATGCTGAAACCCAGAGCGCAGTGCGTTATCGCGAGCTGCCGGGTGATGTCCGTGACTTACATACCAAAGGCGGTGACTCTTCCATCCTGAATCTTGCTCAGCTGACACCAGTCTTGATGCAGGGCTCTGAGGATATGAGTGCTTACACCGCGATTCCGCTGTGCCGCATTAAAGAAAAACAGAAAGATGGCACTATCGTGCTGGATAATGAATTTATCCCGACCTGCCTGTCCATTTTCGTTGCTGACAAACTCAAGCGCTTCATGGTGGAAATCGATGGTCTGCTGACAGAGCGCTCAAGAACATTAGCGAAGCGTATCGGTTCGCCGGGCCAGCAGGGGATTGCAGATGTGGCTGAGTTTATGATGCTCCAGCTGTTGAACCGCGTTCAGCCGCTGTACAACCATTATGCTAAGCAAAGCGTTCTGCATCCGCTGCATCTGTACACCCAGCTGATCCAGACCTGCGGTGAGCTGAGAACCTTTACCGATGCGAGCCGTCTGCCGGGCAATATTCTGGCCTATGACCACAATAACCTGACCGATACCTTTCAGGATGCCATGCATGCCATCCGTGATGCACTGAACGTTGTTCTGACACCGCGCGCAACATCGATTGCCCTGAAACAGAACGAAGGTGGAATTCGCGTTGCCACGCTGCACGATAACGACCTGCTGCGCAAAGCTGAATTTGTTCTGGCGATCAGCGCCAGCACTCCGCAGGAACAGCTGCGTCGTCAGTTCGTCCAGCAGACCAAAGTCACCTCAATGGAGCGTATCCGCGATCTGGTCAGCGTCCAGTTGCCGGGTGTACCACTGATTGCACTGTCCGCAGCTCCTCGTCAGTTGCCATATCACTCCGGATATACCTACTTCCGTCTGGATCAGAAGAGCCCGGCATGGAAAGAGATCCAACAGGGTAACTCCATTGCATTCCACGTCTCAGGGGATTTCCCTGACCTGGATATGCAGCTCTGGGCTATCAGGGGCGGTAAGGACTAGTTATGAGGATTAGGCATGAGTGATATCAATGTTGACAGTCCGTCACTGGAAAAATTTGAAAAACAGGCTGAAACACTGAAAACGTTTCAGCGCCAGTACCAGCTCCCGTTGCGTGGTGAAAGCCTCAACCCGATGATCGATGCCGCCACCCCTTTACTGGGGATGGTTTTGCGTTTGCAGGACATGAGTGATCAGGCGCTGCCAGATAAGCTTTACCAACAGGTTGTTACTGACATTCGTGCTATTGAGCAGCTTCTGCAAACCAAGGGCTATGAACCCGGTGCGATTGTTTCATTCCGTTACGTACTGTGCACCTTCATTGATGAAACCGCATTGGGGCACGGCTGGAATAGCCAGAATGGCTGGTTGAAGCAATCACTGTTGGTGCACTTCCACAATGAAACATGGGGGGGAGAAAAAGTCTTTGTATTGCTTGAACGCCTGATGGGAGAGGCTCAGCGCTACCAGCATCTGCTGGAGTTTATTTACCTCTGCCTCTGTCTTGGCTACCGCGGGCGTTACAAAGTCAGCACCCAGAAAAGTGATGACTTTGATCGCCTGTTCCGCCGCTTGCAGCAACAGCTTCACTCATTGCGTGGAGATGCTCCGCCGACCACGCTGTATGTCAACGTCAACGAGCGCGATGCAAGTTATCGCCTGATCCGGCGTTGGAAGATCAAACATCTGTTTGCGATAGGCATAGGTCTGCTGATTGCTATTTATAGTTTTTATGCCATACGCCTCGGTGATCAGACCCAGTACATATTAGAGCAGCTAAATAAATTATTAAGATAGGAAGTCGCCATGATTCAGATTGATCTGCCCACTCTTGTAAACCGTTTAAACCCGATGACCCGCCATGCACTGGAAGCGGCGGCGGCATCCTGCGTCAGTCAGCAACAGCCAGAGATTACTGTGGCTCAACTGCTGCTTCAGATGATCGAAACACCACTCAGTGACGTGCGTCTGATCCTGAACAAAGCAGAGATCGATAAAGATCTGCTGAAAGAACAACTCGATCAGGTGATGACTCATCATCAGTCGATTGTACAGACTTACCCTAACTTCTCCCCGATGCTGGTGGAATGGTTGCAGGATAGCTGGCTGCTGGCTTCCACTGAAATGCAGCATACCGAACTGCGCAGTGGTGTACTGCTGATCGCATTATTGTTCAGCCCGCTGCGTTATCTGGCTCCGCAGTCTGCGCGCCTGCTGGCGGGTATTAACCGTGAGCTGCTGCGTCAGAATTTCGCTGAATGGACAAATGGCTCTGCCGAACAGCCTTTCAGTACCGATGATAAAGAAGGGCAGGGCGTTCATCCGGCAAACAGCGACAGCCTGCTGGCCCGTTTTACCCAGAATATGACGGAGCAGGCGCGTCAGGGCAAACTCGATCCGGTACTGTGCCGTGATAATGAAATTGACCTGATGATCGACATTCTCTGCCGTCGCCGTAAGAACAACCCGATTGTGGTGGGTGAGGCAGGTGTCGGTAAAAGTGCTTTGATTGAAGGTCTGGCACTGCGCATCATCAACGATCGCGTTCCGGAAAAACTGCGTAACAGTGAATTAATGACACTGGATCTGGGGGCATTGCAGGCTGGTGCGGCAGTTAAAGGTGAGTTTGAAAAACGCTTCAAAGGCATTATGGCTGAAGTGATTCAATCACCAAAACCGATCATTCTGTTTATCGATGAAGCCCATACGCTGATTGGCGCAGGTAATCAGGCTGGCGGACTGGATATCTCCAACCTGCTGAAACCTGCACTGGCACGTGGCGAACTGAAAACCATCGCCGCGACCACATGGAGCGAGTACAAAAAATACTTCGAAAAAGATGCGGCTCTGTCCCGTCGTTTCCAGCTGGTCAAAGTTTCTGAACCAAGTGCGGAAGAAGCGACTGTCATCATGCGTGGCCTGCGAGCCATTTACGAGCAGGCACACGGTGTCCTGATTGATGATGAAGCACTGAAAGCCTCGGCGGTACTGAGTGACCGTTATCTCTCCGGCCGCCAGCTACCGGATAAAGCCATTGACGTACTGGATACCGCCTGTGCCCGCGTAGCCATTAACCTGACATCGCCACCACGCCAGATCTCCTCACTGACAACCGAACTGCATCAGATGCAGATGGAAATCGACGTGCTGGAAAGAGAGCAGCGGATGGGTCTGAACGAGCATTCAGAACGACTGGAAGAACTGCAAAACCAGCAGCAGGAAACTCAGGAACAGCTGACCGCTCTGGAAAGCGACTGGCAACAGCAGCAGGAACTGGTGAAGCAGATAATCGAACTGCGCAGTCAGCTTCTGTCTGATGATAAAGAAGCCAGTCAGAATGCCGATAGAGAAAAACAGGCTGCGGATGAAGTTTCTGACAACTCAGAACATGATGCGACTGAGCAAGAAGAAGTACAGGAAGAAACGGTCACTGAACCGGCTGATGTGAAATCTCTGATCGAAAAACTGGCTGAACTCAATGAACAGCTGGCAGAACTTCAGAAAAAACAAACATTGGTTTCCCCACATGTCGACAAAACTCAGATTGCCGGTGTTATCGCTGAATGGACGGGCGTTCCGCTGAACCGCCTGTCACAGAGCGAGCTGTCAATTGTGACTGAGTTGCCTGTTCATCTGGGGCAGAGCATTAAAGGTCAGGATGTTGCCATTCAGTGCCTGCATAAACATCTGTTGACTGCCCGTGCTGATTTACGCCGTCCGGGTCGTCCTCTGGGTGCCTTCCTGCTGGTAGGGCCAAGTGGTGTCGGTAAAACCGAAACTGTACTGCAAATTTCCGAACTGATGTTTGGTGGCCGTCAGTACCTCACCACCATCAATATGTCGGAGTTTCAGGAGAAACACACCGTTTCACGCCTGATCGGTTCTCCTCCGGGTTATGTGGGTTATGGCGAAGGCGGTGTACTGACCGAAGCAATTCGTCAGAAACCTTATTCCGTCGTTCTGCTGGATGAAGTGGAAAAAGCGCACCCGGACGTACTGAACCTGTTCTATCAGGCCTTTGATAAAGGTGAACTGGCAGACGGTGAAGGGCGCATCATCGACTGTAAAAACGTTGTGTTCTTCCTGACCTCCAATCTGGGTTACCAGACCATTGTGGATTATGCCGAGCAGCCTGAGCAGATCAACGATCAGCTTTATCCTGAACTGGCCGCCTTCTTCAAACCGGCATTGCTGGCACGTATGGAAGTGATCCCTTATCTGCCACTGGGCCATGAAACACTGAAAACCATCATTCAGGGCAAACTGGCCCGACTGGATAAACTGCTGACTCAACGCTTCAACGCCGAAGTCACCATCAGCGATGACGTATCAGAAGAGATCCTGCTGCGCGCTACCCGCGCTGAAAACGGTGCCCGTATGCTGGAGTCGATTATTGATGGCGCGCTGTTACCGCCGGTTTCATTACTGCTGTTGCAGAAAATGGCCGCAGGCACCGCGATCAGTGCCATTCGTTTAACCGTAGCAGAACATGAGTTTCAGGCAGAGGTTGAGGAGGCAGAATAATGAAACAGCGGCTGAAAAGCGCGTTAGCGTTATTGGAAGATGACACTATTGAACAACTGGTTGACCACTTTTTGCTGGTGAGCCAAAACTCGCGTTTTGATGCCCTGTTGGTTTTCTTGCTCAACATCCATGAAAACAGGCTGGAATGCTGTAATTTGCCAGAACCTGATGAAATCAGCTCACGCCGATTGTATCTGGATATTGATGACGTCAATAACCCGCTGATACAGGTAATGCGCAAGGGAACGCCCACAGTGTGGGATTCCCTGAATCACGGTGCGCGCATTGACGATCCTCACTTCCGTACATTCATTGCCGAGTTACCGCATAACTGCGGGCTGTATGGCATTCCACTGTTTGACTGCAACGGGCAGGCCTGCGGTGTTATTGCCATTTTTGCCGAAAATGTCAGTTATTTTACTAACAATGAAAACATGTTCGGCATTTATTGCCACGTTATGCAGCACCGACTTAAAAAGTTGCAGGAACTCGAACAGCTGCGTGGGCAATTACGTCAAATCCGTCAGGTATTTCAGGTTCAGCGTCAAAAAGAAAAACAACTGGATGAACTGCTTGCTTCCCTGAGTGAATCCAAAAACGCAGGAGCAGGCAGTATCTCCGTGGATTACAGTCACATCGATAATCTGCCAAAGGCCATAGAAGAATTTGAAAGTGCCGTGTTAGTTCAACGTCAGCGCCAGTTTGGCAACGATACCAGACTGATCGCGCAAAGTCTGGGAATCGCCCAGCGGACGTTGGTTTACAAACTGGCTAAATACGGGTGTAGATTATGAATATTTCTTTAATTATCAGTTCATTACTGGTGTCATTGGCAGGCAGTCCCACACTTGCGGAGATAGCAGAAGCACAGAAAACCGCAGCGTCCAAACCACAGGAAGTGGTTTTACAACAGGAAAAACAATTGGATGAGCTGCAAAAATGTCGCTTTGAGCGCTCCCCTCTTATCCGACTGGCATGTTATGACCGGGAATTCGATAACCTTAAAATCGGTACTGTGCCAGTTACGCTGGAAAATATGGGGCCTATGTGGCGACAGGCGATGGAGCAGGAGATGCAGCGAACTGACCATTCGACTGGCTTCATTGTCTCGCGGGGAGAAAACGGCACAACCCGGATCATTCTGACAACCCCCGCTGTTGGGGTTCCCCCTCCGCGCCCTGTTCTGATGCTCAGCTGTATTGACCGCATCACCCGTTTGCAGGTTGCTTTGCCTAAGCCTGCGGAATCCGGCGCGGTGACTGTCACGACGAACAAAACTCTGTTCAAAACCGAATGGTTCCTGCGGGAGAGTGGTTACTTATGGGAATCCAGCCGTGGTCTGCCGGGGATTGATGAAATCAAACGCTTAATGGGCAGCGAACATATGACCATCACCCCAGAACAAGGCAGTCAGATCACTTTTAACATTTCTCAGTTGGAGCAGGCCGCGAAACCATTGCGCGAAGCCTGTCGTTGGTAATCGACATGGACATCAGAACACAATTTGACTGGTTCGGCTCTCTGCTGGCCCCGCTGTCCGACGAACAGACAGGTAAAGCACTGGGAGACAATGATCCCTCATGGGAATTTATCGATGGCGAGATGATTAAATTCGGCTCGCTGTCACACGGTTCGCTGGATGTTGAAGAGATCCAGCGGCAGGCACTGCAACTTTTCAGCGAAACCAGTAAGGACTTCCGGCTGATGGTGCATTTGTTGCGTACTCTGCAACATGCCGGTCAGCCGGCTGAACTGCTTTTGGCGATGGAGTTGCTGACGGAATACGTAAAAAACTACTGGGAAAAAGCATGGCCGAATAAACCTGTGTTGAAGCGCCGTCTTGCGCAGCAGGTGATCAAGCGCTTTGATTCTGCCCAGATGAGTTTTACCGAGAAATCCAGTAAAGGTCAGCGGGATGATGCGCAGGGAGTACTGGCCCATCTTGCACAGTGCTGGCATAGCAGTGAGCCGGAGCTGGCAAAAGAAATCGACCAGCTGCGCACCCGCTATAACCGTCAGCCAGAAGCCGGAACAGCACCTTCACAGCCTGTCGCAGCGGCAACATCTCAGACTCCGGCTGAACCGCAATCTTCTCAGGGAACTACGCAGGAAAATGCGGTTGCGCCGATGCCGGAAGTAGACGTTAACAGTTCCAGTGATAAGGCGTGGAAACAGACCCTGATGACGGTTTCTGATCTGCTTTGTGAACGCTACCCGGAATCACCGGTCGGTTATTGTCTGCGCCGCCATGCTGTCTGGCACACCATCACCACAGCGCCGATGGCGAATGCGGGAAAGACACCGCTGGCACCAACCTCAGCGGATCGCACAGCCGATTATCTGGCAAGGCTGCCGACCGCAGATAACAAACTGCTGGTGCAAATTGAACAGAGTCTGGCGCTTGCTCCTTATTGGCTGGATGGTCATGCCATTGCAGCTCAGGCAGCAGCACAACTGGGCTACAAGAATGTTGCCCAGTCCATTCGCCACGAACTGAATGCGTTTCTGGAACGGCTGCCCGTGTTAAAAACGTTAAGTTTTTCTGACATGAGTCCGTTTATTTCTTCAGAGACTCTGGACTGGCTGGCACCTGAACCTTCTTCATCAACGGGAGGCGGTTCGGTTTCTGCTGATCAGGAAGCCATCTGGCAATGTTTCCAGCAACAGGGGCTGGAAGCCGCCCTGAAAATGCTGGAAGAGCATCAGCAGCAGCTCACGGAGCCTCGTGATCAATTCTATGGTCAGTTGCTCAATGCTCAACTGCTTGAAGAAGCGGGCATGACAGCACTGGCACAACAGCATTACCGGAACTTGTTACACACGGGACAACACATGTTACTGACCCAATGGGAACCCAGCCTGCTGACGCAGTTAATTGAAAAGATAGGCGCTGAAAAAACAGGCGCTGAAAAAATCCCTTCGCTTGATAAGGATACTGCTTCAAACAGGAGCGTTAACCTATGAAATGGCCCTCTTTGTCATCAATCGCTCAATTGAAATCGGTGCTGCCGGCGGTGGGAAAATTTAAATCCATGCCGCGTTTTAAGGCAGCGATAGCGCTCATTCTGGCGCTTATTCCCTGCGTACTGCTTATCGCAGTCTGGTGGTGGGGGCCTGACCTGAAAATCCGTGAGGATTATCCGCTGGAAAGCCTTGCCGCCCGCTGGCTGGCGACAGCCCTCATCATTATGGGAGTACTGGGCTGGATCGGTGTGAAAGCGTGGCGTCGTCTGCGTCAGCTTGAAAAACTGAACCTTGATGTTGAATTAAAAGTGGTTGATCCAGTTCGCATGGATATTGAATATCAGGATCGTTACCTTGACCACTGGAAATCTCAGTTACAGCGCCATCTGGATTCTTACAACTATTTATACGAACGCCCGTGGTACATGGTGATCGGCAGCCAGTTGAGCGGTAAAACCTCGCTGATCAAAGAAGGTTATAAGCTGTCTGAAATCGCGGCGCCGGAATATTTGCGTCAGGATGGGGATATCTCCCTGTTATTACGTTGCTGGCTGGGCGAAAAAGCCGTCATCATCGACCCGAAAGGCCGCCTGATCGACCAGCCTGTTCCGCTGAACAGTGACAAACCTCAGATCAACAGTCGTCTGTGGGAAGCCCTGCTGAACTGGCTGTCAGAAAACCGCCAGCGTCAGCCGCTTAACGGGATCATTCTGACCGTGGATACCCTGCGTCTGATGACGGATAACCGCGAACAGCGTGAGCGTTACGTGCGGGAAATTCACCATCGTTTGCAGGAAATTCGCCTGACTTTCCACAGCCAGTTGCCTATCTATCTGGTGATGACCAAGATTGACTTGTTGCACGGTTTTGAAGCGATGTATCAGTCACTGGATCGCAAACTGCGTGACCAAATTCTGGGTGTCACTTTCAGCCTCAACAATCGCGACGAAAAAGCGTGGCGCAGTGAGCTGGAACAGTTCTGGCAACAGTGGATGAACAACCTGAACGGAGCCATGCCGGATATGATGCTGAACGGCGTTGATGCTAATCAGCGTAGCGCCCTGTTCAGTTTTACCCGTCAGATTCAGGGGCTGTACAGCTATATCGTACAGATGCTGGAAGACATTCTGTACAACGATGAAAACCACCGCCCAATGCTGCGCGGTGTGTACCTGACTTCCGCCCATCAGGTCGGGCAGATGGATGACATGTTCACTCAGTCGGCCTCGGCGCAATATCACCTCGGTTCCCAGGCATTTCCGACATGGCCTGCGGGAGACACTCTGCCTTTCTTTACCCAGACCCTGTTCGAAGACGTGTTACTGGCGGAGCCGAATCTGGCTGCTGAAAACCGTATCTGGCTGAGTCGCAACCGTCGCCAGTTATACACCTTCTCCACCATGAGTGCGCTGGTCGTACTGGCAATGTGGGGTGGCTGGCATTACTTCTATCAGAAAAACTACCGTGCCGGAGAAGAAGTACTGGCAGAGGCGAAAAAATTCCTCTCCGTACCGGCTCCGACAGGGGATGACAATTACGGTAGCCTCCAGTTGCCACTGTTGAACCCGATCCGTGACGCAACACTGGCTTACGGTAACTACCATGAGAAAAAATCTTTCCTGACAGATATGGGGTTATATCAGGGCGGTCTGGTAGGGAAAAAAGTGGAAAACACTTACCTGAATCTGCTGGAGCAAAAATTCCTGCCATCCCTGATGCACGTACTGCTGGATGACCTGAATCAAGCACCTGCCGGTAGTGAGGAAAAACTCGAAATCCTGCGTGTGATGCGCATGATGGAAGATAAAAGCAAACGTAATGCAGGGCTGGTTGCACAGTATATGCGTGAGCGCTGGAGTAAAGCCTTCTACGGTCAGCGTGATGTACAGGATGCGCTGCTGAGCCATCTGAATTACGCACTGGATCGTACCGACTGGAAAGAGAAACGTGATGCCGGTGATCAGGAAGCGATTGATAGTTTTGCGCCGTTTGCGAAACCTATCCGGGAAGCACAGCTGGAGCTGAGCAAGCTCTCCGTCAAACAGCGTGTTTACCAAAACCTGCGTATCAAGGCTCAGGATACTCTGCCAGCACCTATCAACCTGCGTGATCAGATTGGCCCGAGTTTTGACAGCGTATTTGTCGCCAGTAACGAAAAACGATTGGTGGTACCTCAGTTCCTGACCCGTCAGGGTCTGACGGACTACTTTATTCAGCAGAGCGGCGAGTTGGTCGAGCTGACCGGAATGGATAGCTGGGTACTGAACTTAGCGAAGAATAAAGGTCTGTACAAAGAACCTGAATCGGCACCACGTAAAGACAATTACAGTGAACCGGATCGGGAGCGTATCGAGCGCGAAATCACGGAGCTGTATCTGGCGGATTACACCGCAACATGGCGTGCCGCAATGAATAACCTCGAAATCCGTGACTTTGAGGATTTACCACAGGCTATCAATGCCATTGAACAGGTGATTAGCGGTGAGCAGCCTATCAAACGTGCGTTACAAATCCTGAGTGATAACACCAACCCTCCGATGCTCGATAGCTCATTGAGTAATACGGAAAGAAAGGCGTTGTTAGATAAGCAGGATTACACACTCCTGACTGATATCAGCCGTGGTTTTGCCCAGGAAACCGGCGTATTGATCGAACATGGTGATAAAGGCAGTACGCTGCAAAGCGTCTACCAGAAACTGATGGCACTGCATCGTTATCTGCTGTCTATCCAAAACTCACCAACACCGGGTAAATCAGCACTTCAGGCTGTGCAGATGCGTCTGGATAAGAATAACAGCGATGCGATTTTTGAAGTCCAGCAGATGGCGAAAAACCTGCCTGAACCCCTGAATCGCTGGGTCGGAGAACTGGCGAATCAGGCGTGGCGCGTCGTCATGATGGAAGCTGTCCGCTCGCTGGAAGTGGAATGGCAGGATACGGTTGTTAAACAGTACAACACCTATCTGGCAGGCCGTTATCCGTTCAATCCTAATGCTAAAGAAGAAGTCCCGCTAAGCGAGTTTGAGCGATTCTTCCGCCCGGACGGCACACTTGATGCCTTCTACAAACAGAGCCTGAAACCATTTGTGGAACACAAACTGACGATGGGTACTGACGGTCGTACGCTTATCCGTCCGGATGTGCTGAAACAGCTGGAAAATGCTAATCGTATCCGTGCCACTTTCTTCTCACCACAGAACGGGCTGGGCACACAGTTTGCCATTGAGCCAGTCAGCCTGACCGGTAACAAACGCCGCGCCTTGCTGAACCTTGATGGACAGCTGGTGGATTACACCCACGGACGCAGCAACGTTGCACGTCTGATATGGCCGAACTCGATGCGTGCAGGCACAGAAAGCAAGCTGACCCTGATGCCGGACAGAAGTAATCTGGCTCCGCGCTCTATCAGCTATATGGGACCGTGGGCACAATTGCGGCTGATTAACAGCGGCAAACTGACCAACATTCAATCCGGTTCTTTTGATGTGCGCTTCAGCGTGGATGGCGGCGAGATGACCTATCGCATCTACGTGGACGAATCAGACAACCCATTTGCCGGTGGGCTGTTCAGTCATTTCAAACTACCGGACACACTCTATTGAGGCGAAGGTGTGGGTTAGTTTTGAAAGTAAAACCTTCCCCTGCCTTCGGGCAGGGGTTTTTTTAAGGAGAAAAAAGATATGAGCGGACACCCTGAAAACCTCATTATCCGGGCGGGAGGCAGCCCGCTGAACCTGCCAGAATTCGCTGTTATCCGTGACGAAATCAACAAAACCAGCCATCCATCACAACCAGAAGTCAACTGGATGCTGGTGGAATCCCTGTCGTTGACCTTGTTCAAAACCAACGGCGTCGATTTACAGACAGCGATTTATTACACCTTAGCCCGAATGCATCTGAATGGTCTGGCTGGATTTACTGAAGGCTGTGAACTGCTGGCAGGAGTTATCGTCAGTGAATGGGATGCCTTGTGGCCGTCACAACCACAGGTACGCACTGATTTGCTGGAATGGTTCCACACCCGGACGGGGAGTGTCCTGCGTCAGCTGGATTTTGCCGCCAGCGATCTACGGATGATTTATCGCGCCGAGCGGGCACTTCAGCTCATCATTGATCAGCTACAACAATCTGATTTGAAACGTTTGCCGAGAGTAGAAAACCTGCTGTGGTTCTTCCAGAATGCAGCGAAAAAACTGGAGAAGCCGCGTCAGGCTGCGAAACCCGCACAACAGCCGGTGAAAATGCCGCCGTTGGTTTACCTGTCTAAATCTGAATCTGAGCCGGAAACGCCACCACCTTCCCCGCCACCACAGCCGCAACCCGAAATTGCACCGGAAGAAAGCCAGCAACGGGTCAGAGTACAGTTTCCAGAACAGCCACAACGCGGGCTGACCGCATGGCAGGGCTTTGGCATTGGGGCATTTCTGGGATTGTTGGTGCTGATAGGGAGCTGGCTCTTATTCTATAAACCTCTGCAACAGCAACTGAACGCCATAACAGAACAGCCCACGGGTTCACGGCTGGCATGGTTGTATCAGCCGACACTGGCAAACTACGCATCCCAGCTTGATCGCCTGGCGGAAACGCCTCCACTGGCAACATGGGATGCTGCACGAACACTGACCGCAACAGCAGAAAAACAGTGGCCACAATTAGCGGAACAAGTTAACGCTACCCGTAATTGGCAACAGCAGATGACCATCCGCATCGACAGCGTGCCGTTAAAAGGCAGCTGGTACAGCACCCGCGATCAACTCCAGCAACTGGCAGACAAAATTCTGTTGCAGGAACGCACGCGTGGCAGCTTCACCCTTTCTTACCTCAAAACCGCCATTTATGACATTCAGCGCAACCACGGCAGCGAAGTTCCGCTGGAGGAGTTGCTGCGCCAACTGAATGTTCATGCGGAAAAAGGCGAAGCTGTTTCTCCTGTGCTGATGAAAGAAATTGATGACCGTTTTAACGCGCTGCTCGGCCGTTATGACCGCCTGCGTCATGTAACTGAACAGCGTGACCGTGCCACCAAACATACAAACATGTAAGTGGCGAACAATCAGGGAGACATATCATGTCAATTAAGAAGAGCATAGCTAAATTGCAGAAAGGACAGGCCCTTGTGCAACAGGGGCAACAGGCCGCTCAAATGGCCAAGCAAGCTGCGGGCATGTTGGGGGGTAGCGGACAAAGTAGTGGTCAGGCTCTTCCGCATACTCAGGGAATTACCGGCGGACAGGGAACATCAGGTGGTCAGGGATTAGCTAAGCAGGCAGCAAGTGGTCATAACGCAGCGGCTAAAGCCTTGCAACAAGCCAGCGCATTACTGGGTGGCGGAGGCAGTGACCCCAGTGGCCTGCAATTTACGTTAACCGCCGGAGGATTACCGCCGCAGACTTTTGTTGTCACCGATTTCGCACTGAATGAAAGTTTTTCCCAGCCATTCAGTCTGAGTGTCGGACTGGCGAGTGCCGATCCAGCTATCGACTTTCCGACAGTGCTGGATCGCACCGCCACGCTGACCATTTTGCAGGATGGCGTTGAACAACGCAGTATTACAGGGATCGTTTCCCGCTTCGAGCAGGGTGATACCGGGTTGCACCAGACCACTTACCAGATGAGTATCCGCCCTGACCTGTGGCGCACGACACTGAGACAGAACTCGCGCATTTTCCAGCAGTTAGATATTCAGACCATTATCACCACCATCCTGAAAGAGCACGGTATCCGTGACGTTATATTCAGCCTGCGTCATCCTCACCCTGAGCGCGAATTCTGTGTTCAATATCAGGAAAGTGACTTTAATTTTCTACAGCGCTTAACCGCAGAAGAAGGCATTTTCTACTTCTTCGAGTGCGGTAATGGCCGTAATACGCTGGTCTTTGCTGATGATGCCGGTTCTGTACCGCCGGGCATCGTCCTTCCTTATCAGCCCGGTGGAGTCAGCACCATTGGAGAACCTGCTATTGGCAGCCTGACATGTAGCGCACAGGTACGACCGGCACAGGTGCAACTGAAAGACTACACCTTCAAAAACCCGGCATGGCCTGCTGAATTCCGGGCAGAGATGAAGGAAGACACCTTACAGGAGATGTATTACGAGCATTATGACTATCCCGGTCGTTTTAAAGATGAAACACACGGTGAAGCCTTTACCCGCTACCGTCTTGAAGCTCTGCGTAACGATGCCGTGATGGGACAGGGCAGTGGCAACGCTATCGCCATCCAGCCGGGCCGTTTATTCACTCTGTATAACCACCCGCGTCCTGATCTTAACCAACCGTGGCAGGTTGTGGGGGCGAGCCATTCAGGTAGCCAGCCGCAAGCACGGGAAACAGCAACTGGCGATACGGGTACAACCCTGCACAGTCACTTCCACTTTATCCGTCACAACCAGAGCTGGCGTCCGACTCCATTACCAAAACCCGTGATTGACGGCCCGCAGATTGCCAAAGTCGTCGGCCCGGCAGGGGAAGAAATCTTCTGTGACCAATACGGTCGCATTCGCCTCCAGTTCCCGTGGGATCGTTACGGACGCAGCGACGATCAAAGCTCTTGCTGGATCAGGGTGACCCAACCGTGGGCAGGACAGGGCTGGGGAATGCTGGCGATCCCGCGCATCGGACAGGAAGTCGTCGTGGACTTCCTGCACGGCGACCCGGATCAGCCCATCGTCACCGGTCGTACCTACCACGCCAGCAACATCCCGCCGGGCGGCCTACCGGGCAGTAAAACCCAGATGGCATTCCGCTCCAAAACCCACAAAGGTGAAGGCTATAACGAACTGCTGTTTGAAGATGCAAAAGGCAGTGAACTGCTTTCTATGCATGCGCAGAAAGATATGAGCACGCTGGTGAAAGACAACCAGAGTCTGGTAGTGGAAAAGGGCAATAGGACGCTGACGATTCAGAAAGGCCATGATGCTAAAAGGGTGGAAGAAGGCAATCTGTCGGAAGAAGTTTGCCAGACTCGTAGTACAGAAGCCAGTTCGGTTGTTGTTGTGACGGAAGGAACGAAAGGGGAAGAGCCGGGAACTCAGTTTTATAAAGCGACTAATGCGATCACCCTGATGGTTGGGAGCAGTCAGATTCAGCTGGATACTGAAGGGATCGCGCTGGCCTTTAACAACAACACGATTTTGATGAATGCCGAAGGGGTGTTTATCAATGGCACGCTTATCACATTGAATTAACGGTGGATTTACCCCGCTATTATCACTAATAAATAAAGAGAAAAAGGAAACTCCATGAACGCACAAGCTTACCCAATGAAAGAAGGCACCCTGATGATCCCAGCTGACTGGCGAGATGAGTCAATGCATGTGTTTGTCCTGCCCGACGAAAGCGGAGCGAATCTAGTGATTAACCGTACGCCGGTGCCTGAAGGAGTCGATCATGCCAGTTTTTATGAAGAGACACTGAGTCAATTTGTCACTCACTTACCGGGGTATCAGGAGCAGGGTCGTTCGCAAATGGAACTGAGCGGCGAGCTGGCATGGCGGCTGGATTACCATTGGCAGAGCCCGGAAGGAGAGATGCACCAGATCGTGGTGTTACAAATTCGGGGAGATCAATTGTTGGCTTTTAATTTGACGTCAACGCAGCCGTTTAACGAAAGTCGGCGTAATACTCTGCTGCAAGTGGTGAGCAGTTTTAACGCTGTCTGACAGGGGGTCAGCCATGGGACTATTGGAAGGAGCGGCTGTTCGAGCCGCTCGGATGGCGGCAGTTCGAGCTGGCACTGCATCAGCCAAGGGCGGCAATGGACCGAAAGCGGCCCGTATCGGTGACCCAATCCAGCATAGCAGTTTTCTGGCCGCATTAGCGGGAGTCGTCGCCGGTGCCCTTATTGCGGCTGCGGTTATCGGGGCTGTTGGTCTTTTGTTAGGGCCGATCGGCGGTTTACTCGTCGGTGGTTATCTTGTTGCAAAAATGGCCGGAACTATCGCCAGTGCAAGCGCTGCTGTGACACGAATGTGCGATAGCGTCTGTTCTCCGGATGGGGTGCTGACGTCGGGATCAGAAAACGTCAAAATCGAGGGAAAAGACGCGGCTCGTGCTGAAGTTGATACATCAGGTTGCAGTAAACATCTCAGAGTGTTGATTGCACAAGGTAGCGAAACCGTGTTTATCAACAGTCAGGCTGCAGCACGCGAGGGGGATAAATTGGTGTGCGGGGCGACCATAAAGGGCGGTGCGAGTACCGTTCTTATTGGATCCGGGCAGGGCACTTACATAGAAGTAGAAGAAGAGTTCTCGCCCTGGCAAAGAGCACTGCTGGTGGCGGTAGAGTTTATAGTGCCGCCCCAGCGGGGTCTGCTGAAAGCCGGCTTAAAGCTGATGACCAAAGGAGGACGAAAAGCGCTATTCAGGCTGGCAGTGAAAGAGGCTAAAAACACTGTCCGTGATGCGAAGGCGGTAGTGGCTGGAGCTAAACTTGCAGCGAAGAACGCGAAAGCGTGGGCACAAAAAGCGGTCAAAAACCCTAAATGGGCCGCTCAAAGTGCGGCAAAAGGGGCTAAAGCTGGAGCAAAAGTAGCAGCTAGTGCGGCAAAAAATCATGTAAAACAGGTGGCTGCAAACGCCAAAAATCGTGTCAAGCAGGCTGGAAACCGTATCAGCAATGCCGGACGTAGCATGAAAAATGGTTCAGCTAAGGTATTGAATGGCACAAAAAAAGGAGCCACGACAGCAGGAAAGTCAGTCAAAAATAACTTATCCGAACGCTATCAGAGTGCGAGGCGCGGTTACAATGAGACACAGGGTGCAAAACGTTATCTAGAGGCCACCAAGCGTTTCTTCTGTAAAGACCCTATTGATGTAACAACCGGCATGTTGTTTGACCAGCGCATTGATATCGAATTGGGGCAAACCATTCCACTCACTTTTATGCGCAGTTGGTCACCGGGTGAACGAGGGTTATTGGGTGAAAACTGGACTGACACTTTTTCTGGTAGTGCAATAGTTAATAGTGATCAGATAGCCATACGCACTACTGAAGGCGCATGCCTTTACTTTGTTCTGATGCCTCATGAACAGCGTAGCCGAAATCCAGAGCATCCGGCCTTCATGCTAAGTCGCGAGGGGGCAGGATTTTGTTTGCAGGAACGTAACAATCCGGTTAGTCAGCACTTTACTGTACCGGTACCGACCGAAGAAGGTGGGATTCAATGGCAACTGGGTGCCTTGAAAGATGTATACGGTAACCAGATCCAGTTCCACTATAGTAACGAAAATCGTTTGGTCAGTGTTACTCACAGTGACGGCCCTGAGCTGATGCTGCTGTATCGTGAAGACGGTAAGCTGAAAGAGATACGCCGCAGTGATAACGAACAGGATGAAGTAATGGTACGCTATGGCTACCATGACAACGGTTGGTTGGCAGATGCTGACAGTACTCAGCATTTTCATCTGTTCTATGAATACAATGAGCAGGGGCTTATCAGTCGTTGGTCGGATGGTGACCAAACTGCAGTCGAGTATCAGTATGATGCGCAGGGACGTTGTATTTATACCGTGGGCAGCGGCGGTTATTATCCGGGACGATTTGAATATGAGCCGGGGATCACCCGGGTTATTGATCCGGACGGGTATGTTACTACTTGGCACTACAATGCAGAGCAATTGGTTACCAAGGAAATCTCCCCCTGTGGCTACATCACCCGTTATGAATACGATAATTGGGGTAACCTAACGCGTAAGATCCTACCGGAAGGCCAGACTTTTACGCTGGAGTATCTGGCGGATACTGGGCTGGTGACGGCTTTCACCGATGCAATGGGAGCCAAGTGGGAATATGACTATGATGAGCGGGATCGGCTGGTACAAGTCATGGCACCATCTGGTCAGAAATGGATGCAACATTACGATGACCAAGGCCAGCCCGCACGCTTTGTTGCACCGGATGGTAGTGAGACGACGCTGACCCGTAATGAGTTTGGGCTAGTAACTGCCATTGAAGACAGTGATGGACGCAAACGTACTCAGGAATATGATACCAATCACAGGCTAAGTGTCTTGTTCGACGAAGATAACCGCAATCTGACACTGGGATATGACCGTCAGGATCGGTTACAGCACCTCAAAACAGGCGGTGGGGCACAGTGGAGTTGGGAATATGATCGTCACCACCGTATATCCCTGAGTCACCGTCCCAACAGCAGCCGAGAGCGCTTACGCCATGATCGCCACGGCAATCTAACAACGTGGACAGATGCACGTGGAGTTGCGTGGAATTTGGAATACGGCCCCTTTGACCTGCCTGTGGCACGGGTAGATGGTGAAGGTCACCGCTGGGAGTATCGCTACGACAAAAATAGCCTACAATTGATTGAAGTGATTAATCCGCTGGGTGAACGCTACCGTTATACATTAGATGCCGATGGGCGGGTGATAACAGAGACTGATTACTCAGATACTCAGTGGCATTACGCTTATGATGGTAACGGCAACTGCACGGAGAAGCGCGATGCTCTAGGGCAAATAACCCGCTATCTATATGATGATAATGGTAAACTGACGGAGATGGAAACTCCGGAAGGTACTACAACATGGTGCTATGATCCGATGGGAAGGCTGCTGGAAGTAGCAGCACTGGGTACCACCCCCCTGCGCTTTGAATATGACGAGCAGGGACGACTCGTGAAGGAATATCAGGCGTACGGGCAAATCAGTCATGAGTATCCTGATGCCTTTACTCATCAGCGCATTGTGTTAGTGCAGGATGGGCAGGAATGGCAGACTGAGATGGGGGTCAACAAGGCCGGAGAACTGAAACGGCTCAGGATAAGCGGTGATCATCACCTGAACATTGAACGGGATGTGGAGGCGAATGAATGCCGCCGCTCCTCGAACAAAGGCTTTATCCTGCACCAAGAACACTCCTTGATGGGGCAGCTGACCACACAACGTGCTGGGCGTAATACCGAATTCTTTGAAGCTCATGAGGTGGCAGATATTCCCCAGCCAACGCTAGCTGGATTGGACAGAGAATATCGCTATGATGCTGCACTGAATCTGGTGGCAGCGAATGATGAGCGGGAATGTTTGCGTTATGTTGTCAACGGTAATGGACAAGTAACCTCCGTCAGTGAAGGCGAACGGCTGCGAGAGCATTATCAGTATGATGCTTCTGGCTATCCTTCTCGCCGTTTTGATGGCCTCAACGAGATAGACGGGGAACGGCTGTACCAGAAAGGCCACCGGTTACGTCAGCTTGGGCAGCACCTGTTTGAGTATGACGATGCGGGGCGCATGACCGCCATGCAGCTCTGGCAGGAAGGCCATCGCCCGCAGCTGACCAAGTTCCGCTGGAACAGCCAGAACCAGCTGATTGGGGTGCAGACGCCGGGCGGCCAGCAGTGGGACTACCGCTATGATGCCTTCGGGCGGCGAACGGAAAAAGCGTGTGAACGGTCAGGCCTGCGCACCACCTACCTGTGGGATGGCGATGTGCCGGCGGAAATCCGGGAATACCGGCACAACCGGCTGTACAGCATCCGCCATTTGGTGTTTGATGGCTGGCAGTTGCTGGCACAGCAGGTGCAGTTTTTTAGCCTGAACCCGGAAAACCGCCATGAACTGATGGCCGGAAAAGTGCAGACGCAGTACGCGGTCTGTGCCCCCACGGGCGAACCGCTGGCGTTGTTCGATACCGCCGGGCACCGGGTCTGGCGCCAGCCGCCGCAAAGCCTGTACGGGCTACGTCTGGGGGTGTTGGGGGAAAATGCCGAATTGAACCCGGGCTTGATGTTTGCCGGTCAGTGGCTGGATGAAGAGAGCGGGCTGGTCTACAACCGGTTCCGGTATTACTCGCCGGTGGCGGGGCAGTATCTGACGCCGGATCCCATTGGGTTATTGGGGGGTGAAAATCCTTATGCTTACGTTCATAATCCTACAAGGCAGATTGACCCTTTAGGATGGGCTGAATGGGACTTTGGTAAGTTTAATGAGTGGTTTAATAACGCTTCAGTTCAAGACATTATTGATAATAAAAAATCTGTTTCTGCCGCTTTGAGGGGGGATGGAGGAAAGCATGAGATGTTTCCTGTTTCTTTAGCCGCTAAAGCAAAAGAATTAGGTTTTACAGCAGAAGAACTAAAAAAATATGTTGTAGATACAGATAAAATTACGTTCACCAATGTAACAGACGCCAAAGGAAATCCTGTACCAGACGGCGGGCATCATGGAAGTAGAGCAGGTAGGCATTTTCATAATAAATTAATTGCAGACCTGAAAAATGCTAAAAGTAAATTTGACGCTAAGAAAATAATGGTCAGGCATCATCGTAAACATATGATATATAGTGGGAAGTGTGGAAAATGACAATTGAAAATAGAGTACATTTATGGATTGGAAATAATTTTTCCTCTGAAGACGAATATATAAAATATTTTGAGCTAGATTATTCTGTTGAAGGTAATTTTGATGATCCTAATTATAAACTTTGTCAGTTTTGTAAAGATGTTGGTCTTCAATGGTACGATGAGGATTTTATAGGAATAATTCCACGCCGCGATGAAAGTGTCTCTATAGATGAAATTTTAGTTGATGCTGCTGTTGATCAAGATGAATTTCAATCAATAAAAGACATATGTGACAGATTAGGAATAAAAGAAGCCAATGCTATCTTTTGGTATCAGGATTCAGAACTACACATATACCCTCCATATAAAGAACAATACAATGGATTAAAATATATAGGATTATTTGAGGGTGATTAGTTTATTTATAATAAATTGATATCTTATATCTAAAACTAAAGCCGGAAAGATCCCTGTGATCTTCCGGCTTTTTTATCATCATTCTGCCTGATAGTCCCCAATCAGTTCCCGCATCCGCAGTTTAATCTCACTGAGCTGGTTTTGCTGGCGCTGGTACTGTTGCCTGATGGTGCGGGTATCATCACTATCAGGAATGAGCACCAGACAGCCGTCCATAATCTTGACGGTGAGGGTGCCACCAATCTCAAATCCGGCCTGCTTAAGCCACTGCCCTTTCAGGTGGATCGCAGGCGGGGAATTGGCCTTGTCGTTTTGCGGCACGTATCCCACGGTGTAATAACGTTCTGTTTTGGCGGCTTTATTTACCGCGCGGTTTTGCTTAGAATGCGCCTTAGCCATCATTCAACTCCTTGTCAGTTGCTTGTGGTGAGCAACGTATTCGGGTGCCCGCCCGAATACGCTGCGTTAGGTGTTTTACTTCATCTTGGAAGACCAGCGTTCCGCTTCATACTTAATAATCATCCCTTCCAGCAGCTCTTTGATCACCTGCCGCTGTTCCGGCTGCATGTTGCTGATCGCCTGAAACTGTAGAGCCAAATCGCTATCAGGCTGTAGCTCATCTTCTTCAAAGATTAATGAATCCGTAGTGACCCGCAGTGTCTGCGCTATCTTCTTAATCGCTTCCAGTGATGGTAACGAAATCCCGCCTTCATAGCGTTTTACCTGTGTCACATGAATGCCGATAGCGTCCGCCAATGCCTGTTGTGATAGGCCTTTTTGCTTACGCAGGGTGATGAGTCTGTGAGCAATACTCATTGAGTTAAACCAGTCAGAGAAATTTGCCGCCATTCTATCCCCCTAAAAAGTGCTTGCTTTATATTGGTATCCTATCGGATACTAAATAAAAGAGCAATGGATTCTTGACGTGTTTTATGGAGATCATGATATGGCTCGCATTCCCGAATCAGAGTTGCAGCACCTGAAAGCCGCGGTTCCTTTAGTCGTCGTCCTTGAGCAGCAGGGGAGGAAGTTGATCCCGCGCGGTAAAGATATGATCGTGTTGTGCCCGTTCCATCAGGAAAAAACACCGTCGATGGTGATCACGCCGTCGAAAAATCTCTATCACTGTTTTGGCTGCGATGCAGGCGGATCGGTGCTGGACTGGGTGATGAAGACTGAGAATTTAAGTCTGCGCCATGCCTGTGAACGGTTGCGGGCGATGCTCGGCAGTAATCCGGCGGTGGAGCCGCTGGTTGATTCCTCGGAGTTGATCCGTGATGCGGTCGGGCAACAGGCGCTGTTATTACGGGTGGTTGAGTTCTATCACCAGACGTTGCTGAATGCGCCGGAAGCCCATCAGTACCTGAAAAAACGCCGCCTTGATCATCCTGAGCTGGTCAGCCACTTTAAGCTCGGCTTTGCCAACCGCACACTCGGCTATCGTTTGCCGGAGAAAAAAATCAAAGCAGGTGCTGAGATCCGTGCCCGGCTTCAGGCGGTGGGGTTAATGCGCGAGAGCGGGCATGAACACTTCAGCGGCTCGCTGGTCGTTCCGGTGATCGGTCTCAATGGCGAGGTGCAGGAAATGTATGGCCGCAAAATCATTGACCGCTTGCGGGCAGGCACACCGAAGCATAGTTACCTGCCGGGGGCACATCACGGCGTCTGGAATGAAGCGGCACTGGTAGCCTCGAAAAGCCTGATCCTGTGTGAATCGCTGATTGATGCGCTGTCGTTCTGGGTTGCCGGTCATCGCCATGTCACCGCCGCTTACGGGGTGAACGGGGTCACGGCTGACCACTGGCAGGCTTTTGAACACTACGGCATTAAGCAGGTACTGATCGCCTTCGACAATGACAGCGCCGGTAATGCGGCGGCGGTGAAACTGGCAGAAGCGCTGGCCGCCAAAGGGATCACCCCGTTGCGGGTGATGTTCCCACCGGAAATGGATGCTAATGGGTATCTATGTCAGGTGGCGGAGCCGGAAGTCGCCTTCGGCCTGCTGCTTGACAGTGCGGTGCCGATGCAGGATGTGGCCGACAGAGTTGCGACTGAACCCGTCACGGTGCCCGAATCGGCTTCTGCTTTAGTGGCTGAAACCGTGCCCAACACCACACCGGGGGTGGTCTGTGAACCCGGCGACCATGGCGAACTGCTGATCTCGGTCGGCACACTGCAATGGTGTCTGCGGGGCATGAGCGCCCTCAAAGCCGGTGCCGCCGCCCTGAAACTCAATGCGCAGGTGCTGGACAGGCAAAGCGGGGTGCTGTTCGCGGATGGGGTTGATCTGATGAGTGCCCGCAGCCGGAACAGTTATGCGAGGCAGGCGGCGACCGAGCTGGGACTGGTGGAGGGGGATATCCGGCGGGCATTGGGGCAAGTCTTACTGGCGGTGGAGCAGTGGCAGCCGCAGGCGAAAACCCCGTCAGCGGCCACGCCTGCGCTGACCGACGCGGAGCGGGAAGCGGCACGAGCACTGCTGCGAGATCCGACGCTGGTCAGTCGTATCGTCACTGATTTAGCCGCCTGTGGTGTCGTTGGTGAATCGACCAATCTGTTAGCGGGGTATCTGGCGGCGGTGAGTCGTAAGTTGCCTAAACCCTTAGCCGTCCTGATCCAGAGCAGCAGCGCCGCCGGCAAGAGCAGCCTGATGGATGCCGTCCTGAACCTGATCCCCGAAGAAGAACGTATCCAGTACAGCGCCATGACCGGCCAGAGCCTGTTTTACCTCGGTGAAACCAATCTCCAGCATAAAATCCTCGCCATTGCCGAAGAAGAGGGGGTGCGGCAGGCGGCCTATGCGCTGAAGCTGTTGCAGTCAGACGGCGAGTTAACGATGGCGAGCACGGGCAAAGACGAAGCGACCGGAAATCTGGTCACCAAAAGCTACACCGTCAAAGGCCCGGTGATGCTGATGTTGACCACGACCGCCATTGATGTGGATGAAGAGCTGCTGAACCGCTGTCTGGTGCTGACGGTCAATGAATCCCGCGAACAGACGGAAGCGATCCATACATTGCAACGTCAGAAGCAAACGCTCGAAGGCCTGCTGGCTGAGAACGAACGGGACTATCTCACCACGTTGCACCAGAACGCCCAGCGGTTGCTTAAGCCGCTGAATGTGGTCAATCCGTATGCCAGCCAGCTCACCTTTATGTCAGACAAAACCCGCACCCGCCGTGACCATATGAAATATCTGACGTTGATCCAGAGTATCGCGTTGCTGCACCAGCACCAGCGGGACATCAAAACCGCTGAGCATCGTGGCAAGCGGCTTGAATATATCGAAGTCAGCAAAGACGATATCAAATTAGCCAACCAGCTTGCGCATGAAATCTTAGGCCGGACGCTCGACGAAATGCCGCCACAGACCCGCAAGTTACTGCTGCTGATACAGCAGATGGCGCAAGACAGGGCCGTGAGCGAACAAAGAACGTTGCGTGAAGTGCGCTTTACCCGGCGGGATATCCGTGACTTTACCCACTGGAGTGATAACCAGCTCAAGGTCCATTGCCAGCGACTGAGTGAGATGGAATACCTGCTGGTACACGGCGGCAGTCGGGGACATCTGTTGCAGTACGAACTGCTCTGGGACGGCGACAGCGCGGAAGGCCACTATCTGTGTGGCCTGATTGATATTCCTGATACGCCCAATGTCGCGCTCACATAACGCTATGATGTTCGCAAGTTGGACTGAAATTATCGTAAGTTGCCCCCAAGTTGGGTTCAAGTTGGTGCCAAGTTGGGGATCTGAAATCAGGCTTAAGGCAGCAGCCAGACAGGGTTTATCGCTCGCAAGTTGGGAAGAAAGCAAAATCACTGTTCCGGCCACTGAAGACAAGCCCATCACATCGTACTGTTATCGCTTTGCTTTCCCGTAAAAAAATACAAGGAGCTGACTGATGCCAAATGCGCAGGACTTCACCGTAATGACCTTACGCCAGCAACTGGATAACTGGCTGGACACCCTGACCGCACAGGGGAAAAGCCCGCAGACCCGGGTGGCCTACCGTGCCTATTTAGTGCCGTTCGTGGACTGGTGCGAACAACGGGCAATCCGCACCGCGCCACAGGTCTCGCTGTCGGTGCTGGAAAGCTGGCAGCGTTACCTGCGTGCTTACCGCAAAGCAGACGGGCAGCCTTACCGCAACAACGGTCAGCGTGAACGGCTCAATGCCCTGCGGTTGTGGTTCCGTGCGCTGCTGCACCGCCACCAGATTTTATACAATCCGGCGGAACAGCTCGTGCTGCCGAAAAAAGAAAAGCGCCTGCCCGCACAGGTGATGAATGTGGCTGAAATCGGGCAGGTGCTCGCTAGTCTGGACAGCGGGACGCTGCACGGCTTCCGCAACCGGGTGATGCTGGAAGTGCTCTGGAGCAGCGGCATTCGCCGGATGGAACTGGCGAACCTGCGTCTGGGGGACATTGACCGGGGGCGCGGGGTGCTCTGTGTGCGTCAGGGCAAGGGGCAGAAAGACCGGGTGGTGCCTATCGGCAGCCGGGCGCTGGACTGGCTGAAACGCTATCTGATGCAGGTCCGCCCGCGACTGGCGGCGAGTCGGGACAGTGGCTACCTGTTTATCTCCGACCGGGGGCGCGGCCTGTCGTGTGACTACTTAAGCCAACTGGTCGGCCGGGTTATCCGTGAGCAGGCGCAGCTCGACAAACCCGGCGCCTGTCACCTGTTCCGCCATTCGATGGCCACCCAAATGCTGGACAACGGCGCCGACACCCGGCACATACAAGCGATACTGGGGCATGAACGGCTGGAGACCACCCAGATTTATACGCGGGTCGCTATCGGACACTTAAAGACCGTGCACCAGCAGACCCATCCGGCTGAGCAGGAACCCTCGGGCACGGAGACAAAAACCCCGGATAGCCAACCGAAACCCCGGTATACCGGACAGCCCGATAATCCCCGTTGAGTCTGCTGGGATCGGCGTGGGGGCAGACCGTGCCGGACTGCCCGTCAGCCTCAGTGTCTGCGGGGGTACGTGGGCAATGGCCGGCCTGTGCTGTCGTGTCCCCGTTAAGAATGTGCAGGCCGTCCAAAGTCCACTCAACATAATGTCGGGGAATTATACGCCACTCACCGGGCGGCTCCGCTCCCCGAATCAACACCGTACAGCGGTTCGCAGCGTATAATACACATTATGTCTGGCGCCCCCGCTGTTCAGCCTCGCAGGGGTGCCGCCGCACAAGGCTGCGCCTTCTGCTGTCAGCACCGGAGCCAGTCATCGGCAAATACCGTGCAACATACCTACATATTGTCAAATATCAGCCAAAACGCTGTTATTCATGGCAACAGAGCGCATTATCAAATAAACCGTGCAGCGTTCCCACATGCTGCCAGTGTTCATCATCAAACTAACCGTGCAACATACCTACATATTGCCAAATTACTTCAGTTACCATGAGTGGCTCAGGCTAACACCCCCTGAAGGCAGGTCGGCCTGCGGCCTCCGCTGGTTTACCTCCCCCGCCCCGCCCCCGCTGCACTGGCTGCGCCCGGCTCGCAGTCGCTGTGCTCCTTGCTCGTTACCGTGCTCGCCATCTCCGCCCCGTGCAGCCCCCGCGGGGGGCTTCCCTTGAGTCAAGCATCATCATCAAAACCGAGCTAGATCCTGAGCTTCAGTGCCTGAGAGCGTCGCAATGCGCCGCTTGCGGGTTCTCTGCCACCCGCTCCCGCAGAACGTGCGCCCACCGCCCAAACAAGTTGGTCGGCGTTCGCCCGTTGCCAGAAGTGAAAAGCCTCACAAAATCAATCTGTCCAGCCCATCACAAAGAAAAAGTGACGCTATACTGCACAACGGCTGACGGTGGTCACAGGGCAAAAACGCACCTCGGCGTTTTCAGTTCGCGGCGGTGGGCGAAACGGGTAAAAACAGTTCTTTAATAAGCTGATAATCAAGGTAAAAATCACGTAAAAAAGTATGACTGCACCCGGACCCGTCTGAGGATGGCCTCAACGAGATAGACGGGGAGCGGCTGTACCAGAAAGGGCACCGGTTACGCCAGCTCGGCCAGCATCTGTTGGAGTATGATGATGCGGGGCGGATGACCGCGATGCAGCTCTGGCAGGCAGGCCACCGCCCGCAGCTGACCAAGTTCCGCTGGAACAGCCAGAACCAGCTTACCGGGGTACAGACGCCGGGCGGCCAGCAATGGGATTATCGCTATGATGCCTTTGGGCGGCGCACCGAGAAAGCGTGTGAACAGTCAGGCCAGCGCACCACTTACCTGTGGGACGGCGATGTGCCGGCGGAAATCCGCGAGTACCGGCACAATCGCTTGTACAGTATTCGTCATCTGGTGTTCGAGGGCTGGCAGTTGCTGGCCCAGCAGGTGCAGTTTTTTAGCCTGAACCCGGAAAACCGCCATGAACTGATTGCCGGAAAAGTGCAGACGCAGTATGCCGTGTGTGCCCCGACCGGGGAGCCGCTGGCCTTATTTGATGAAGCCGGGCACCGGGTCTGGCGACAGCCGCCGCAGAGCCTGTACGGGCTGCGTCTGGGGGTGTTGGGGGAAAATCCCGAATTAAATCCGAGCCTGAAGTTCGCCGGTCAATGGCTGGATGAAGAGAGCGGGCTGGTCTACAATCGGCACAGGTATTACTCGCCTGTTGCCAGTTGTTATCTGACGCCTGATCCGATTGGTCTGGCTGGAGGTGAAAAGCCGTATGCTTATGTTGGCAACCCGACCAAAGCGGTTGATCCGCTGGGTTTGGCTGGGTGTGAAGATCCATGGAAAATAGTCGATCGTTTCAGGCGCTCGAAAAACAAGATGGAACCTTTAGGGGATCATATACCAACTCCGGGAGATAACATGGGGACGGTTGCCTTTTTTGAAATGAATGGCCGCCGGATATTTGGTGTAAACTCTGGGACATTGATAAAAAAGGATAAAGCATTAGGTAAAAAATGGAATGAAAAGATTGACTATTTATCTAAAGATGAGAAAGGAACCTCAGCTTTCCATGCTGAAGGGCATGCCTTAATGCGAGCTTATGAAAAGTCCGGTGGTGTAATGCCAAAAGAAATCACGATGTATGTTGATCGACAGACTTGTGGTCATTGTGAACGTTTTTTACCTGCCTTGATGAAAGAAATGGGCATTGAGCAAATGAAGCTATTCTCCAAAAATGGTGCTTCAGTAGTTTTGCATGCAAAATAGAGATTAATAAGATGGAAGGATTTGAAATTAGATACCCTGGTAGCCGCCAGATTTATGATTCACCCTCAATCGAGCAGTTTGATAAATTATTTTTGTCTGGGGATGTTTCTTTGTGGAAACAATTACCTGAAGGATACATATGTTATCAATCTCCTGATAAAGGCCTTTTCAAGTTGGCGTATATATATTGTTTTGATAATTCAACTGTCTCGATGTCATATAATATTAATGGTCAGGATGGGTATTTTGCTTTAGCTAACCCTGACCTAATTAATAAATTTATCGATGCACATGATGAGAACTTGGTTCCATTAGGTAGTTGTGTCAATTTGAATGAAGCCCATATTCTTGTTATGGAGTTTCTTGAGAATCCGATGCAAAAGCCTTCACATATACCGTGGATATCGAGTGATGATGTTGATTATCGGGAATTCTATGAACTGTTGGGTATTGACGATGATTGAAAATGAGATCAAGCGAAATATTTTAGTGAATTACTAAATTAAAATAAGCTGTTCCCATTTACTATTTTTATTATTAGACCGGAAGTATGCCATTGAACTTCCGGTTTTTTGAAATAAAATTTTCTATCTCGCCTGATAATCCCCAATTAGCATCCGCAGCTTAATCTCACTGAGCTGATCTTGCTGGCGTTCGTATTGTTGCCTGATATTGCGGGTATCGTCGCTGTCAGGAATGAGCACCAGACAGCCGTCCATAATCTTGACGGTGAGGGTGCCACCAACATCGAACCCGGCCTGCTTAAGCCATTGATCTTTTGTTGCGGTCAAGAAGTTTCGAACACATTTCTAGCCTTTTCCCTGCGTTTCACTCATAAAACATTTCCTCAAACCCAGCACATCAGGCAAAAGATGCTCTGTTTCCCTCTGAAAAATGGATATCAATCACATTACACTCATTAAAAATAGCAGATAACAAGAGCTATTTGTTCATACAATTACATTGGGTCGAGAGTCAACAAGTGAACATAAAATTGAGAGGTGCATGAATGATAACTCAGGATGAAAAAAAGCAAGTATCTGGCTGGTTTCCAACACTAATATTACCTAGGCCTGAAGATAGTCACAAAGGTACTTTCGGGACTCTGAATATTATCGGCGGGGCTGAAACCATGAGCGGCGCTTGTGTTCTTTCTGGTACAGCTGCATTAAAGAGCGGGTGTGGGAAGGTTATTATCGGTTTTAATCAGGAGCCCCTTGCTGTCCAACTGATAGATACTGTACCGGAATTGATATTGAATAAAGCAAGCCAGCTTTTTGAAGGCGAACTGCCATCTGCGTGGGTAATTGGTTGTGGGTTAGGGACTTCTGCTGAGGCGGTTCGTTTTATACAGAAAATGATCAACTATATCCATCAAGGTGAAAAAGTACTGGTTGATGCTGATGGTTTAAATATTTTGGCAAAATTTCCAAGCAAAATTGCGCTTTCGGACAAAACTGTTATTACTCCTCATGCGAAAGAAGCATCAAGGCTGTTACAGACAGACTCTCAATCTATCCAGTCTGACAGGCTGGGTTCGGCACTAGCCTTGAGTGCCCGATATGGTTGCTGGGTGGTACTTAAAGGTCATCGTACCGTAATTGCTGCACCGGATGGGCGAACGTGGGTAAATGAAACAGGGAATAGTGGCTTGGCGACTGCTGGTAGTGGGGATGTACTTTCCGGTATTATCGGTAGTCTGCTGGCTCAGGGTATTCCATTTGAGGAAGCGGTACGAGCAGGGGTTTGGTTACATGGTAAAGCGGCTGATATGCTGGTTGCGGATGGTATCGGTCCGATAGGTCTGACAGCCCATGAGATTATTGATTATGTCAGAAAAATAAGAAACCAAATAACTAATCACGATACATGATGGCTGAATTAAAAACTGACTATTAAGGAGCGGGTGACAATGATGAAATCAATACTGTTAGCTTTTATGCTCTTCATATTTTCACAGGTATCATTTGCAGATGATGCAACTATTTTTGAGACAAAGACTTATCACGTTGCTATTTATAGTTTTTGCCCTGAAGGATATGTAAGTTGCGAGGATGTGGAGTCTGTTATAACAAATAAGAAAGATCATACTTCACTGACAATAAAAGGACACACTATGAATAGAGATTGTGACACAGGGAGCTGTTCTTTCTATGGATATAGTTTTACTAATAAAAATATGAAATATACCATTTTCCAACAAGGTATTTTATATATTTCAAAAAATGGAAAGTTGGTTTTTTCAGAGGAAGGTGTATTTAATTATTGATTTTTGGTGTTATTAACTATGATGGTTAATGTATATTATAAACATCATAAGTTTAATTTGTGATGTTGCTTATTACTTTTGTTTTGTATAATGGTTTTTTGAGAACCCCCTAACTAAAAAGTATAATCAAATTAACGGATTAAGGGTTACCACTAAATTATATTAGCGACAATTCGTCTCATTTATGATTTGTTTATCAAATTTTTCTATTTGAAACCTAAAAAATTGTCAGTAAACTTAATATACTATTCCCTTGCATAAAGCACCCCCTGCATAGTGCTTTTTATGCTGAAAATAATAAAAAAAGAGGTTGGTGACTTTATTCAATCCTCAGTGAAAACATGAAATAGCAGTGTGGCGTAGTCGCTTACTATGAGTGATGTGGATCCATATCCACAAATAAAGTTAGATCCTGATAACATCATTATGCATTTACTAAAAAAGCTGCTGATTGAGAGCAGATAGGAATGTTTTTACTACTTTTATCAATAAATGAGATTAATTATGGAATTGTGATGCTACGATGAGATTTATATATAAATTTAACTGGTTGATTATAAAAATAGGAATTTAAAAACTGTTTTCTCATATCTGATTTGGTTATGAAGGGGGAATGATGCTTTTCCACGTTATCAACAAGAATAATATTGTTGCACTTTCGTTAATATTGGGTGTTGTCGTTTTCTTTTTTTCTTTATCATATAATAACAGTAAATTGGGTATTATCGATTATGCTGATAGACATTGCCAGAAAAACACTGCTTGTCTAATTGATATGAATAAAATCGCCCCTTTTGATTGGGATAAAATGTATATTATTGATAAAGGGATGGGGCATCAGGATATTGAGGATATTATTGGAGCTGCATTTAAAGGAAAAGCTAGTCTTTTTTATAAGATTATCTTTGTCAGAAACAAACAGGTAGTTTATGAAGATGAATATGATCCCTATATAAGATCTTATGAAAAAAAACTATTGAAACCAGACTTTCAGTATCCTTATGATGGTAAAGAAAATTATTTCAACTATTATGCGATCTCCAAAGATAATGCGATCCTTTCAATGAAGATTGAGAATAAACCACTCACAGATGACGATAAAGTCTACTATAAGTTATCGCCTTCTAATTCACAGCAGGTGAAAGAGAAAAATTTGTAAATATATATCCGGCTATTGGTTGGTGCTTCAGTGCAGGTCTACTTCTTCTTTTTGGCCTGCACTTTTTTAATTTTATTTTTTCCTTTTTGTTCTGAACGGGCTTGTGAACTTTTTTGGGATGCAGGCTTAGCAGCAGAGGTGGGATTATTTTGCGGTTTGGAATGTTGCTCTTGTGCAACTTTCAGGCGTCTTTCCCACTCGCAGGCTGAATTCAGGCTTTCCAGTGTTCTGGTTAACCCGGAAATTAATCTTTCATCCATGTCATTTTTTGCATATTGGAGCTGTTTCTCTAATGTTTTCTGTTTGTTTTCGCACTCCGCTTTAGTTGGTTTTGCATAGGCAATATTCATACTGAAAACGACTAATACAGCCAAGAGCATAGTTTTCGACGTCATGAACTATTCCTAGTCTGATTTGAAATGCTTATTCAAAATTTTATATGCTGATCGGGATTTGTTCCTGAAAATTAGACGTTAGTTACAACTGACGAGGGGCAAAATGGAGGCTTTTATCTTTTTTCGCGAGAATGAGGCATAATGCTTTTTTGTTGTCTGATCAGCCATCAGGCAAGTTATCAATATTTCTCTCCCGGGGTTTGAAAATCGAATGCTTAGTTATCGTCATAGCTTCCATGCAGGCAATCATGCTGATGTGCTAAAACACACTGTCCAAAGCCTTATCATTGAGTCACTTAAGGAAAAAGAGAAGCCTTTCCTTTATCTGGATACCCACGCAGGCGCAGGTCGTTATCAGCTCAGTGGCGAACATGCTGAACGTACTGGCGAGTATCTGGAAGGGATTGCCCGTATTTGGCAGCGTGATGATATTCCTCAAGAATTGTCAGGCTATATGAAAGTTGTAAAGGCTCTGAACCAGCATGGTGTTTTGCGCTATTACCCCGGCTCTCCATTAATTGCCCGTCATTTATTGCGCGAATATGATGAACTTAACCTGAGTGAACTGCATCCAAGTGATTTTCCTTTATTGCGTAGTGAGTTTTCCCGTGACAGACGCGCCCGTGTTCTGCGTGAAGATGGCTATCAACAGCTGAAATCAAAATTACCTCCTAAAACTCGCCGTGGGTTGGTGCTGATAGACCCTCCTTATGAGCTGAAATCGGATTATCAGAATGTGGTTAAGGGCATTCTGGAAGGGTACAAACGTTTTGCGACGGGTACTTATGCGTTGTGGTATCCGGTTGTGCTCCGCCAGCAGATTAAGCGCTTAGTTAAAGATTTGGAAAAAACCGGGATCCGCAAAATTTTGCAGATTGAGCTTGGCGTGCGTCCGGATAGTGATCAGCGCGGTATGACAGCATCTGGCATGATTGTGATCAACCCGCCGTGGAAGCTGGAACAGCAGATGAAAGCTGTGCTGCCTTGGTTACAGCAGGTACTGATCCCTGAAGGCACAGGGCATAACTCAGTAGAGTGGATTGTACCGGAATAAGACTATTTTTCAGCGTGATATTGCAGCATGGAGCATCAATTTGATAGCTCTAGCCTATGACAACGAAAGCCACAATCATCATGCATAATGATAACTTTTTGTCATAATATACGTTACGATTAAATTGTAGTCAGTAGGTTAATTGATTAGACGGAAGTGCCTAAGATGAGTAAACATTACGATTATATTGCAATTGGTGGCGGCAGCGGTGGTATTGCCTCCATTAACCGTGCGGCCATGTATGGGCAGAAATGTGCCCTTATTGAAGCTAAAGCACTGGGTGGAACATGTGTTAATGTGGGTTGTGTACCGAAGAAAGTGATGTGGCACGCTGCCCAGATTGCGGAATCTATTCATCAATATGGCTCTGATTATGGTTTTGATGCCACTATCAATCGTTTTGACTGGAAAAAACTGATTGCCAGCCGTACATCCTATATTGACCGTATCCATTCTTCGTATGAGCGTGTGCTGGGTAACAATAATGTTGATGTTATTCAGGGTTTTGCCCGTTTTGTTGATGCAAAGACTGTTGAAGTGAACGGCGAAATAATTACCGCAGATCATATATTGATTGCGACTGGCGGCCGCCCTAAAAATCCGGCTATTCCCGGTGCGGAATACGGTATTGACTCGGATGGCTTTTTTGAGCTGGATGAAATGCCTAAGCGTGTTGCTGTCGTCGGTGCGGGTTATATTGCGGTGGAAATTGCCGGTGTTTTGAATGCATTAGGTAGTGAAACGCACCTGTTTGTACGCAAACATGCACCATTACGTTCTTTTGATCCGTTGATCGTAAATACGTTGCTGGAAGTTATCAACAATGAAGGGCCGACTCTGCATACGGAAGCTGTACCAAAGGCTGTGATAAAAAATGCTGATGGCAGCCTGACTTTGCAATTACAGGATGGCAGAGAACAGACGGTTGATACTCTGATTTGGGCGATTGGGCGCGAGCCTGCGACAGATAATCTGAATTTGTCCGCTTCTGGTGTGGCATTGAATGAATCAGGCTATATTCAGGTTGATAAGTATCAGAATACCAATGTAAAAGGTATTTATGCTGTGGGCGATAATACAGGTGCTGTAGAGCTGACACCCGTTGCGGTAGCGGCAGGTCGCCGTTTATCAGAGCGTCTGTTTAACAATAAGCCGGATGAACATCTGGATTATACCAATGTGCCAACAGTGGTCTTCAGCCATCCGCCAATCGGTACAATCGGCCTGACGGAGCCACAGGCAAAAGCTCAATACGGTGATGATCAGGTTAAAGTTTATACTTCGTCCTTTACCGCAATGTATACCGCAGTGACGCAGCACCGTCAGCCATGCCGTATGAAACTAGTTTGTGCTGGTGAAAATGAGAAGATTGTCGGTATTCATGGAATAGGCTTTGGTATGGATGAAATCCTGCAAGGCTTTGCCGTTGCCCTGAAAATGGGAGCGACGAAAAAAGACTTTGATAATACAGTGGCTATTCATCCGACTGCGGCGGAAGAGTTTGTTACGATGAGATAGATAGTCGCAAAAGTCTTTTTCGTATTTTTAAATTATAGAAGACACTCAATTAAGGCCAGAATAGTATCTGGCCTTTTTTATTGGTGTTTCAACTCCTGCTTTCATATTTATGAGGTTTCCTATTAGTGGAATCGTGACGTAACTATCAGCTTATTAAAGGACTAATTGACGTGATAGTGCTCTAAACTTTATCTTCGAACCACTAGTTTAGATGAATATTATAAATTTCTCCTTATATACATATCGATGGTTATTAGATGGAGCTCAAATCAGTTTTAAAAGAACTCAAAGAATTTGTATATGCAGAACGTGAAGCTAACCTTGAAAAATTAATGGAAACTTGGGTAAAGACTCTACATGAGAAGCTGAGTAAAGGTGAAACGCAAATCATAAAATCTGTTAAACAAGTTGACAGTAATTATCTTGAAGTTGTTCTAGGAAACAATGACTCCCGATTTCGTGAAGGAGATATGCTTTGTTTACATCTTGGTGAAGCTCATATTAATAGGCATATCCAGCAAGCCACGATTGAAGCAGAAAATGATAACAGTTGGTTACTGCGAGTTGATAAATTAAACGAAGAAATGCTATCCGAAATATTGGGCGGTTGTTACGCGGATCCGGATTCTATGGATTTAACACCTTTCTATGACAAAGCTCTGGATGAAATTACTGAGTCTAAATTTGGACGAGAAATTATCTTGCCACTATTATCTGGACAACTAAATACAGATTTCATTTTCGAAAATGACTATGACGATGCGGCGGATTATGCACAAGAGCGAAAATTAAATGAGCAACAAAGTGATGCTGTAGGGAAAGGTGTTGCAGCTAAGTATTTAGCTTGTATTCAGGGTCCACCGGGAACAGGAAAAACTAAAGTAATTAGTATCATAGCTAAACTATTAGTGGAGTCTGGTCAAAGAGTATTTATGACTTCACATACTCATATGGCGATCAATAATGCTCTAAATAAAATTGCTGAAGAAAATATCCCTGTTATAAAAGTATGTGGAAAGGGTGGGACGAAAGCATTGAGTAATACTGTAGGCCATCATGAATATGCATCTAATTGGAAAGAAATGCCTGATTCGGGCTACGTTATTGGGGCAACGCCATTTGCTACGTGTAGCCAACGATTAGAGGAATATGATTTTGACACTATTATTTTTGATGAAGCGAGCCAGATAACTTTGCCACTTGCATTAATAGCAATGAGAAAAGGAAGAAGGTTTGTCTTTGTTGGTGACCACAAGCAATTGCCGCCTGTAATCTTATCCGAATCTGTGCTATCGGATTGTTCAGCGTTTTCACGAATGATATCGAAAAATCAAGAGGTTTCGACTCTTCTTGATCAAACGTATCGTATGTCTCAGGAACTTACAGAGTGGCCCAGTAATTGTTATTACAACGGAAAGTTGACATCTGAGCGAGCAATAAATAAGAGTATTTTCAACCTTCCGCATCAGCCTCAAAAATATATGGATATATTATCCAGTAAACACCCGTTTGTTTTTATAAAAACTCCCGGCATCAATGCTAAAAGTGCAAATCTAGCAGAGGCTAAGTTAGTTGCTGAATTAATTGGAATTACAATTGAAGCTGGGTTAAGTGCAGAAGAGATCGGTGTTGTTACTCCATTTCGTAGTCATGCGAAGATATTAAAATCATGTTTGGCCAATAAACTAGGAATTTTTGCATCCAAATCAATCGTGACGGATACAGTAGAGAGAATGCAAGGGCAAGAGCGAGAGATGATGATTATTTCTCTTTGTTCTTCAGACCCACAGTATATTAGTGCTATTGCATCATTTTTCTTTCAGCCAGAACGGTTAAATGTAGCGATTACACGAGCCCAGACAAAATTGATCCTGGTTGGTCCTGACTTACCGGAATATTTCCTTTCTGAAACAGATGATGAAGAGCTACGTAAAAATATAGAGGACTATCGCTCTTTGATTTGTCACGGTTATTATGTGGAACAGATGAATAATGGCTAATATAGATACTATTACAGGGTTAGAGCGTAAAATTAGGCGACATTTTAAAAAAGTATTTGCAAGATTGAATGAAGAATTTTTTATCCGAGAGCCATTGTTAGACCACATCAAAGTTGCTCCTATCGTTGTCGAAGGACCAGTTTATAGCTGGGTATTTATTGGCTGGCATGCTAGACGGCCGACACTGAGTGAGTTAGATAAGGTCATTAGTTTTAACAATAAGTTAGAATCTAAAATGGCTTCAAATATTAAATACTTGGCTGTTGTAGAAGAACTGGATGAATCGATTCCTGATGGTGATAATTGGCCTACTTACATAGAGCTTATTACTCAAAAAGAGTTCTATGAATTTGGAGAAAATTTGATCGTAAAATATCTTACGGAGTTTACCGTTGATAATCACGCCAAGATCAAAACGGAACTATTTCCAGAATCAGTGATACCTGCTCAATGTACCACACGTAGAAAAAATGAACTTATTGATAATTCAGCTATTCTTCAGCCATTTTTCCTTGATTATGATCAAGAATTAGCTACGCGATTTGATATGGTTGAATCGGTGGATATAGCTGAAGAACAGCAGGAAGATTTCTCTGTTCGCCTTATCAATGGGGTTGCAGGAAGTGGTAAGACACTGATACTTATCAACCGAGCCATCATTTTTTGTAAGAAGTATCCTCATAAGCAAGTGTTATTAGTTATTCATAATCTACCTGTAACAGCGGATATAAGGCATCGTTTTGAAACATGGTTAGGTGGTATACCAAAAAATCTAAAAATATCGACTTTTCATGCATTTGCTTTAAGTCAGAAAAGCTGTTTGTCCGGCAGAGTCAAGCCCCTTTTTAGTGGTAGGGAATTTGAGAGTAAAAAGAAGGCAATACTGAATACAGATAATAAGAACTATGCAGAGTTATCTTTAACAGATGAGCAAATTTGGTCTGAGTTAGAGTATATCAATGATTATTTGATCAAAAATGGTTCTGAATACCTAGAGTTTGATCGACAGGGAAGAGGGTTTGCATTACAAAAAAGCCAGCGAGAACGTATATGGCAGTTATATCAGCAGGTAGTGAAGAATCTATCGGATGTTAAAGGATATTTACCAAGTCTGTACATCAGAGAAATTGCTTTACTTAGAGACTCGAATGAGGCCTGTCAGTTGATAAAATATGATCATATTATGGTTGATGAAGCACAGTTTTTTGCTCCCTCTTGGTTGCAAGTGGTTAAAAATTCACTTTCTCCAAACGGAAGTATTTTTCTATGTGCAGATCCAAACCAAGGGTTTTTAAAAAGCCGATTAAGTTGGAAAAGTGTTGGATTTAACATTCGAGGCAGGACAAAAAGGCTTAGTTATTCTTATCGGACAACTTACGAAATCATGATCGCGGCAAATGCGTTGTTGGAAGGCTTAGATGATAGTCCAGAAGATTTCGTTAAGCCGGATCTGGAAAAAATGGAACGAGGATGTAAGCCATATGTAATTTATAGCCATACACATCAGGATGAACAACGTCGTTTTTTAAGTGAGTTAGTGAGCTTCGTTAAATTACAGAAGATCCCTTTCCATCAAATTATGGTGCTTTGCAGTGATCTGTATAAAACTCAGGATATAAAGCGTGATATTGAGGAGAAATTGGGTCATGGTACAGTGGTCAATTACAATAATCGTAATGAGTTAGCAACGGGGTTAGGCGATAAAATTCGTGTAATGAGTATCAATAGTTGTACTGGAATGGAATCAGGTGTGACTTTTGTGCTTGGGGTAGGTGGTTTGATAAACAAACCTAAGAATTTGAATCTGACAGAGTCAGAAAAAGATGTAGTAAAGCAAGAATCACTCCGTAAGCTATATGTATCAATGACGCGGGCAGGGCAAAAACTTGTTGTGTTCAGTACGGAAAAATTGCCAGACAGCGTGAAAAATTACGTGAATTTTTCGGGTATTTCACTCGATTAGGTTGTGACTCATAAAAATGATGTTTGAGACTTTTTAGTCGACCATTGAGATATATTTTATATATACCAATTCAACTTCAAGATGTGGGGAGATATAAGGACTCGTCTCATATTACTCGTTGCAACTTGAAGTTTATCTAGTATATTATTCTGTAAATATCGATTGTAATAAATTAAAAATAACTCTTTTTATTGAAAGTGAGATAATGTGTTTCCCTGGTGTTGGGTGTTTTTTTATTAGTGTTGTTTTTATAACTATATCTATTCTATGCTTTCTTGTTTTTATTTGGGTTCATCTTATTTAATATTTTTATTTAAAAGTAAATCTATTTAATAGTGATAATTTATTAATGAAATAATTATACTAGATAGTAATGTAGATACCAAAATTTCATGGCTAACACTTCCTTTAAAAGTCTCATTCGTTATTTTTTCCTATGGAAACAAAAGTGAGAATAAAATGGGTTGTGTTGCTCTAATAGCATTAAGTGAGATAACTATGTTAGTCTCTAACACTAAAAAGCCTTAGTGCGTTAGAGACTAGCATATGACAAATAATTAATGCAATAAAATCGCATTAATTGTAATGTAATAACGCCTGAATTTGGTGTTTATTCTTTTAAAATCAGACTATACGCAATGGATTTCAAGATGCGTCACGGCGGCAAGGGAGAGAATCCTCTGGAGCATAGATAACTATGTGACTGGGGTGAGCGAACGCAGCCAACAAAGAGGCAATTTGAAAGACGAAGTGTATATAGTAAAACACGTAACAGGCGAAAAGAATGCTGGATACTATTGGTAAGCGTTTGAAATGCTGTAGAGCCGCGACTGGAAAGACGACACATGATGTGGTTGATTATATACATGCTAAAGGAGAAGACATCTCATATACCACGTATACGCGTTGGGAATCGGGAAGTTCTTTTCCGGTAAGAAAAAATCATGTAATAAGCCATGTCTCAGATTTCTTCAAAGAAAATGGTCTTCAGGTAGAGCCGCAATGGATTTTGACGGGCGAAGGTTTTCCTCCACAATTCGCAGAATATACTAAGTTGGATGAGGATACTTTATTTATTATGGCGAGTCGTACATTACCTGATGTTGAATTAGTTCAGGTTGGAGGCCAATATGGAGAGCCATATATCAATTTTGGAGAGTTCTGTATTATTTCTGATGATAATAGCATTGAATCAAATAATAATAAGTTGTGCTATGTAAGATATGATGAGGGAGTCAGAATTGGTGTAGTGACCATCATGGATGAAAAACAGATTATTATATCGGGTAAGTTTGATATGACATTGAATAAATCTAATATAACCGAATGTAGGAGGGTCAAATGGATTCAAAAAAAATAAAAATAGACTTTCATCGCCATAGTAATGAGGTGATTAAGTTTCTTAATAATTTTGAACGTGTCACATATGTATCAACTCTGCTAGTCGAGAATAATAATGTATCAGCTCATCAGAGTAACGGATATGCGGGTTGGGATCAGAAGTTTTATTACGATGGTATACATAAAGACAGCCTACTAATAAAAATTGGCTTAGAACTGACAAAAATAAAGGGTGGTGATGTAAGCACAGTGATATGGGATGATGTTTTAAAGAATGATGTAAATAATGTCATAGATGAAGAAAGAAGAAAGCACAATATATTTCATGGTATCAGTTTCATTTACGGTCTGACTGATAATACGAGTATGGCAATAAATGTATGTACGGGAGAAGATACTTCTAAAAAGGATTTTGAAGGTTTACTCTTTCCGATGAGATTTGCTCTGTTAAATTATTTTAAGGATCTGTGATGTTTTCTAAAGAGTATTTGGTGGACGAACAGCACGTTGATTTTCAAGGTGTTGTTGATGGGCTTTATTATCCGTTCTATCTGGAATGGACCCGGCATGCGTTTATGAAAGAAGCGTTAGGTCTGGATTTAGAAGAAGAATTCAAAGCTGGGCGCATGCACGTCATTATTGAATATAGCCTGCGCTTTAGAAAAAGCCTCCAGAAAGGGCATAAGATGGAGGTGACCTGCAAAGTTGCCAGAAATGAAAAGCGTAACCGGATTAATTTTGAGCAGCAAATTTTGGTTGATGGCGTTGTGTATGCTGATGCGACGTTTGTCGCTACCTGTTTAGTAAATGGGCGCCCGACTGTACCTGAAATTGTGATGAATGCGGTTGAAGACTAAAGATAATCGTGTCTATTCTGGCCTCTGATTAATAAGAGGCCACTCAACAAAAAAATCACAAACCCGGCGCTTTCCACAACGAAGTTGTCAGGCCATCATCGACGAGATGAAGTTGATCAGCATACACTGCCTGCCAATCTTTTTTTGCTTTTTGATAAACATCCCAGTGGTCTGAGTTCGGCAGATATTCCCGCTCCCAACGCACTAATCTTTCCCCCGTTTCCGGCATGGAGTCATACAGTGATACCCCAACACCAGCGGCGATAGCACATCCCAGAGCCGTAGCTTCTTTAACGACGGGAACTTTTACCGGCAATCCGGTGACATCGGAGAGGATCTGGCTCCAGAGTTTGCCTTTTGAGCCACCGCCAGCAAAAACCAGAGAATCAGGCTGAACACCGGAGAATGTTGCAACGATATCCAGATTGCAGGCTGAGACGATAGCCGCGTTTTCTTCCAATGCCCTGAACAGAGTGGCTTTGTTGCATTTTTCCGGATCAATCGACAGGTTGAGGAAGGAAGGCGCAGCGTGATACCAAGATTTAAAGCGCATGACATCGGAGAAAATTGGCATCACACCATATGATCCGGCGGGAACCCGTGCCGCCATCTCTTCCAGCAGAGCGTAAGCATCAATACCCAGCCGATCTGCCATCAGTTTTTCTTCGGCACAGAAAGCATCGCGGAACCAGCGCATGGTAAGGCCGGTGAAGAAGCTGATAGATTCTGCCTGTGCCATGCCAGGGATTACGTGAGGATTAATGCGGATGTTCATATTGGGGTCGGTCATCGGTTCCGGCAGATTAACGACCTGCTGCCAGAATGTGCCGCCAAGCACTGCGGTTTGAGCGGGCCTGACAACACCAATACCGAGGCAACCGAGCTGAACATCTCCACCCCCCATAATGACCGGTGTTCCGCTGTCGAGACCACACTCTGCTGACGCTTTGTTTGTTACGTATCCGAGTAATGTGCCTGTTTCTTTAACCGGAGAGAGAATATCAGAACGCAATCCGGCCATTTCCAGCAGGCTGGGGCGCCAGTCGCGGCTCACTAAATCCAACATGCCGGTGGTGCCTGCGTTAGATGGATCAACGGCCAGTTCACCACTCAGCATATAGGCCAGCCAGTCACTAATCATTGTTAACGTACTGGCTTGCCGATAAATGTCAGCACGGTGGTGGGCAAGCCACAATAAGCGGGGCATTGCTCCCAGCGCTAATGTCTGGCCCGAATAGCGATAAACATCATATTCAAACGTATTATTGTACAGCTCTTTCAGTTCACTGACTTCATGGCTGGAACGGGCATCAACGTTGGCACATGCCCATATGGGATCGCCGTTCCGATTGTACAGGACGATCCCTTCCCGCATTGAGCAGGCAGCAACTCCCTGAATTGCACTGGCTGGTAGTTCAGCCTTTTGCAAGGCCTGACGGATACATTGGCAGGTAAGTTGCCAGTTGGTTTGCAGATCAAATTCCATTGAGCCTGCGACATTCGGTACAGGCTGGTGCACCCATTCTGACTGCCCAACAGAGATTTGATTACCTTCCAGATCAAATATGACTGCACGTATACTGCCTGTTCCTGCATCAAGCGCCATCAGATAATTCCCTGATGAGTGGGCATGAGTGCGTTGGTTCATAATGCTATCCTCGTTTGTCGTTATCTTATTAGCCTGCCGGTTGTTGATGATGACTACGATATGGCACAGGAGAATCAGTTATTAGACAATCACATCAGCATCGCCCTTGCGGTTTTTTCTTCCGTGACCAGTGAATTAATATAGCCGCCTTTTAGCGCCGCAACGATGGCATCGGCTTTTTCAATTCCACCAGCGACACCAATCACGTTCGGTATCGTTTTCAGCTCTGGTAGTGAGAGGCCGATCAGTTCCTGATGAATATCGATATTACTGACCAATTCACCTTCAGCATTGAAAAAGTAACCGAGAATATCCCCGACAGCACCTTTGCGCCCGAACATCAGTTGTTCACCATCGCTGATATAGCCGGAACGCATGATAGTCGCCTGTTGCCTCTGGTTGATGGCACCAATGCCGACAACGGCGATATCAGCAGCACAGGCAGTCAGTATGACATCCTGCACACTGCGTTCTTCACGGAATGTTGTGGCAACCTGCCGGGTTGATGCCCGAAGTGGTGCAGGGATGATGCTGACAGGGCAGTCTGCATCAAGTTGGCCGATACCGGTCATATAAGGGCCAACACCACCGGACAGTGTCACCAGACGCACCTGTTGGGAGGAAATAAAACCGCTCAGATGCTGTAAAGTGCACATGGGAGCTTCACCAAAACCGATCGCCAGAAGCTGGCGGGGTTCAATCAGTGACATCAGTAGATGGGCAGCTCCGGTACCTAACCGGGTATTCAGGTTAATGCCTTCAAGGGCGGGAAGGACACGTACTTTATTCAGGTTAAAACGTTTTTTCAGAGCATCTTCCAGCTCCAGACAACCCTCATAGCGCGAGTTTATCTGAACGTGGATCACACCGGAGCGCCGCCCTTTTTCCAGCAAACGGGAGACTTTAAGCCGGCTCAGGCCAAGAAGTTCACCGATGTCTCCTTGTGTCAGGCCATCGTGATAGTAAAACCAGGCAACCCGGGCCAGTAGTTCTTCTTCACTCATGTTGTTTCCTGAATCGCTGTTTTCTGGATAACTATTTTCTGAATAGCTATGGCTGCTATAGCCATTACCCGAATGATGAAGATCCTCGGATGACACGTTTTTTTCTGATGCTGATTTTTTCTTGTTTGGTTTGATTGTCATAACAACTTATTTATTCCCTGAAAAAGAATTAAGCATGAAAGCCTCTGTCGTGCCAGAGGTATTCCACAAAAATTGAACATATCTTAATGAAGATCTAATTTTTTCATAAAATGTGATCAAAATTTTGCAAATATTTCATAATATGAATTAAAGTCATGAACAAAAGATTTTTAATCTTATAAATGTTCATATTGAGTATCGGAGTCAGTGTCAGAATTGGGACGGAAAGCAGCAAAATCATAAACACCCTGAGGTAGCATGATGTCACAAAGCAATTCCGCCAATGATTCATTGCAAACTCATTTATTGCAAAGGCATCCATCACAACAGCATTCGTCACAAAAACATTCGTTACAAAAACAAGCCACTAATACATTACCTATGTTACCGCTATTGTCTGTTCGGGGGATCGTTAAACAGTTTGCCGGTTTAGTCGTGTTGAAGCAGATTGATTTCACTCTGATGGCAGGGCAGGTTCATGCCTTACTGGGAGGAAATGGCGCCGGTAAGTCAACACTGATGAAGATCATTGCGGGCCTTGAGCAGCCGGATGCAGGAACGCTGATGATGGAAGGAAATACCATTAGTCAGCTGACTCCGGCTAAAGCACACCAATTGGGCATTTATCTGGTACCGCAGGAACCTTTGTTATTCCCCAGTCTTTCTGTTCAGGAAAATATTCTGTTTCGCCTGCCTAAGCACCTAGCTAGTAAAAGCCGGATGCAGCAACTGCTGACACAGCTGAACTGCCGGTTAAACCTGAGTGCGCCAGCAGGAAGTCTGGATGTGGCGGATCAGCAGATGGTGGAAATCATGCGTGGCCTGATGCGTAATTCCCGCATTCTTATCCTTGATGAACCGACAGCCTCCCTGACACCCGCCGAAACAGAACGGTTGTTTGAGCGGATACGGGAGTTACAGCAGCAACAAGTTGGGATCATTTTTATTTCCCATAAGATCCCTGAAATTCGTCAGATTGCTGATTATGTCAGTGTGATGCGGGATGGCATGATTGCTCTCAGCGGGGCAATGGCAGGTTTTTCAACAGAAACCATCATTCAGGCAATTACGCCCACGGTAAAAGATTCTGTATTAACAGAAACACAGAAGTTATGGCTGGATGCCGGAAATCGTCAGCCCGTAGGTGATCACGCTGACCCGATGCTTGAAGTGACTGCTTTGTGTGGTGAAGGTTTCCGGGATATTTCCCTGACACTGAAAGCCGGAGAGATTGTCGGTCTGGCGGGTGTTGTAGGGGCAGGGCGTACGGAGCTGGCGGAAACGTTATATGGATTGCGGCCTGTGGTAAGTGGCGAAATCCGTTTACGTCAGCAGGTACTTAATTCGTTGAATACCGCAGCCCGGTTACGGCGTGGTCTGGTTTATCTGCCGGAAGATCGGCAGGCATCGGGATTATTCCTTGATGCTTCCCTGAGCTGGAATGTGTGCTCACTGACTCACAACCAGAACGCTTTCTGGGCTCGCCCTGCCTATGATGCCGCTGTGCTTGAGCGTTATCGCCGGGCACTCAATATTCGTTACAGCCATGCCAGTCAGCCGGTACGTACTTTGTCTGGCGGGAATCAGCAGAAGATTTTGATTGCGAAATGTCTGGAGGCGAAACCCGCTGTTTTGATTATTGATGAACCGACACGGGGTGTTGATGTTGGTGCGCGTACTGATATTTATCAGTTGATCCGCAGTATTGCCAGCCAGCAAGTGGCGGTTCTGCTTATCTCCTCTGATCTTGATGAAATTGTGCAGCTCGCTGACAGGGCGCTGGTGATGCATCACGGAGAAATCTGTGGCCACCTTGATAAATCCAATATGAGTGTGGATGCCATTATGCATCTTTCGTTTGGTGAGAGGGCGCTATGTTGAAATTCATTCAGACCTTTATTCAGAACAATCGTGAAGCCACGGCATTGATCGCTATTTTAGGTTTGTTTGCCCTGTTAAGAAGTCTGGAACACGATGTTTTTAGTTTCCAGACTGTCACCATGATTTTTGCGAATGCGCAAATCCTGATGCTGCTGGCAATGGGCGCTGCGCTGGTGATGCTCACGCGTAATATTGATGTCTCTGTCGGTTCGACCACCGGTTTATGTGCTGTGGTGCTGGGTATGTCACTCAATGCCGGTTTTCCCCTGCCGATAGCCTGCCTTATAACACTCTTGGCGGGTATGGCCGCGGGGCTGGTAAATGGTGTGCTGGTGGTCTGGCTGAAAATTCCGGCCATTGTTGCTACGTTAGGTACGCTGGGGTTATATCGGGGTCTGATGCTACTGCTGACGGGCGGGAAATGGATCGAGGGCCTGCCTGCTGATGTGAAAGAACTCGCCAGACCTGTTTTATTGGGCATCTCGTTCATCGGCTGGTTGTTGATCTTACTGGTTTTGGCAATGACGTGGATGCTGAAAGTCACGAATTTTGGCCGCGGATTTTATGCTACTGGTGACAATCTGCAAGGGGCGCGACAGATTGGTGTGCCGGTGAATCGCATTCGTATTGTTGCGTTTGCCGCAAATGGTGTGATGGCAGCACTGGCTGGCATTGTATTTGTGGCTCAGATTGGATTTATTCCGAATCAGACGGGAAGCGGGCTGGAAATGAAAGCGATTGCTGCCTGTGTGTTGGGTGGTATTAGTTTGCTGGGCGGCGTGGGAACCGTGATAGGGGCGATTTTCGGTGCTTACTTCCTGACACAAATCGACAGTGTGTTGGTATTACTCCGGTTGCCGGCATGGTGGAACGATTTTATTGCCGGTCTGGTTTTACTGCTGGTGTTGGTGCTTGATGGCCGGTTGCGCAGCGCCGTTGAAAAGAACTTACGTCAGCAACGTTATGCCAGCTTTCTTAAACCCGCCGATGAACCCGTAGCCCATTCATCGGAAGCAGGCAGGAGAACATCATGATAAGTGCGATTAAACGTCATGGATGGGAAACCGCCCTCGCTATTTTGCTGGTACTGGAGATTCTGTTATTTGGCATAGCCAATCCACGTATGCTGGATATCAATGTGTTGTTGTTCAGTACCAGTGATTTTATCTGTATTGGTATTGTTGCTCTGCCGCTGACGATGGTAATTGTCAGTGGCGGAATTGATATTTCGTTTGGCGCTGTTATCGGCTTATGTGCTATTGCACTGGGGATAATGAATCAGTCCGGAATGCCGATGATAGCGGCTCTTCCTTTGACCCTGATTGTGGGAATGATATGTGGCCTGATTAACTACGGGCTGATTTTCTATACCGGTGTGAATCCGCTGGTTATTACCCTCGGAACCATGTACCTGTTTGGCGGGAGCGCGTTATTACTGTCGGGGTTATCCGGTGCGACAGGTTATGAGGGCATTGGAGGTTTTCCGGCTGCATTTACTGATTTTGCTAATCTGACATTACTGAAACTGCCCATCCCGTTAGTTGTTTTTATTTTTTGCGTCATCGGGTTCTGGCTGTTTATGCATCGCACTCATCGGGGACGTAACGTTTTTCTGATTGGGATGAATCACCGTGTCGCCCGTTATGCGGCGGTTCCTGTCAATAAAACACTGTGTCTGCTGTATGTCCTGTTGGGTTTGTCTTCGGCTCTGGCTGCGATCATTCTGGTGTCCTATTTTGGCTCAGCCCGCTCAGATCTGGGTAGTTCGTTCCTGATGCCAGCCATTACTGCGGCAGTTTTAGGTGGAGCTAATATCTATGGTGGCTCCGGTTCTGTTATCGGCACAGCACTGGCTGTTCTGCTGGTGGGATATTTGCAGCAGGGATTGCAGATGATGGGGATCCCGAGTCAGATATCCAGCGCCTTATCCGGCGCTTTGCTCATCGTGGTGGTGGTCGGGCGTTCTGTTTCTCTGCATCGCCATCAAATCCGGGGCTGGTGGCAGCGTTGGCGGTCATCGGCTTTTTAATGAGCTACTCCTGAATGATTTCTTAAATAGAAAACGGTTCCTGAACTGAAAGAGAAAAGAGCGGAGACAGGCATGAAAGCACTGATAATGAAAAAATCGGCAATGAAAAAACTGGTTTTAGCAGGTGTATTGAGTCTGGCATGTGCTTCCTGGGCACAGGCTGCTGACAGGATTGCGTTTATTCCGAAGCTGGTCGGTGTCGGGTTCTTTACCAGCGGTGGGCAGGGAGCAGTGGCAGTGGGTAAGGCGCTGGGGATTGATGTCACTTATGATGGCCCGACTGAGCCAAGTGTGGCGGGGCAGGTACAGCTTATCAATAATTTTGTCAATCAGGGATATAACGCCATTGTCGTGTCGGCAGTATCACCGGATGGTCTGTGTCCGGCATTGAAACGAGCTATGCAGCGTGGTGTAAAAGTACTGACGTGGGATTCAGACACTGCACCAGAATGCCGTTCCATCTATATCGATCAGGGAACACCAAAACAGTTGGGTGGGTTATTAGTGGAAATGGCCGCCAGTCAGGTGAAAAAAGAAAAAGCGGAGAAACAGGGAAAAACGAAAGTGGCGTTTTTTTACTCCAGCCCCACAGTGACAGATCAAAACCAGTGGGTAAAAGAAGCCAAGGACAAAATTACCGCAGAACATCCTGACTGGGAAGTTGTGACCACGCAGTTTGGTTATAACGATGCGACCAAGTCTTTGCAGACTGCGGAAGGCATTTTGAAAGCATGGGGTGATTTGGATGTGATTATTGCCCCTGATGCTAATGCGTTGCCAGCGGCGGCACAGGCCGCAGAAAACCTGAAACGTAAGGATGTGTCGATTGTCGGATTCAGCACACCGAATGTCATGCGTCCTTATGTCGAAAACGGCACAGTCAAACAGTTTGCCCTGTGGGATGTTGTTAAACAGGGCAAGATAGCGATTCATGTTGCCAGTGAAATGCTGAAAAAGGGCGACCTGAATGTGGGCGATAAATTAACTATTCCTGACATCGGTACACTTGAGGTTTCACCGAATAGCGTTCAGGGATATAGCTTTGAAGCGAAGGGCAATGGCATTGTTGTGATGCCGGAGCGCGTGATTTTTACCAAAGAAAACATCAACCAATACGATTTCTGATTCATGTTTCGCAGAGTCGGCACACAGCCTGACTCTGCTATTTTCTGGAGAGAAAAATGGCAGATTTAGATGATATCAAAGACGGTAAAGATTTTGGCATTGATACACCGCAAAAGAATACGCTGTTTGAACTGAAAGGTTGTGGCGCGCTGGATTGGGGAATGCAGTCGCGTTTAGCGCGAATTTTCAATCCGGCAACCAATAAAACGGTGATGCTGGCGTTTGATCACGGTTATTTTCAGGGGCCGACAACCGGACTGGAGCGTATCGACATCAATATTGCTCCGCTGTTTGAACATACCGATGTGCTGATGTGTACGCGCGGTATTCTGCGCAGTCAGGTTCCGCCGGCAACCAATAAACCGGTGGTGTTGCGCGCATCCGGTGCAAACTCCATGCTGACCGAGCTTTCTAATGAGGCGGTTGCTGTTGCTATGGAAGATGCGCTCCGGCTGAATGTCTGTGCTGTGGCGGCACAGGTTTATATTGGTTCAGAGTATGAACATCAGTCTATCAAAAACATTATCAAGCTGGTGGATCAGGGCACACGTTATGGTATGCCGACGATGGCAGTAACAGGTGTTGGTAAGGATATGGCGCGTGATCAGCGCTACTTCTCACTGGCAACCCGCATTGCTGCGGAAATGGGCGCGAATATCATCAAAACTTATTATGTTGATACCGGTTTTGAACGGATTGCGGCTGGTTGCCCGGTGCCGATTGTGATTGCCGGAGGTAAGAAGTTGCCAGAGCTGGAAGCATTAACCATGTGCTATCAGGCCATTGATCAGGGTGCATCCGGTGTCGATATGGGGCGCAACATTTTCCAGTCAGAAGCACCGATAGCCATGCTTAAAGCTGTTCAGGCGGTAGTGCATCACAATGAAAAGCCTGCTCAGGCTTATGAGTTGTTCCTGAGTGAGAAAGCAAAGGGAGAATAATATGCACGTTACTTTAGTTGAGATTAATGTCAAAGCCGACAAAATCGCCGAATTTATCGAGGTATTCCGGGATAATCACCTTGGTTCTGTGAGAGAACCGGGCAATTTACGGTTTGACGTATTGCAGGATGAGAATATCCCGACCCGTTTTTATATCTATGAAGCCTATATTGATGAGGCAGCCGTTGCAGCTCATAAAACAACACCACATTATCTGCGCTGTGTTGAGAAACTGGAAGCTCTGATGAGTGAACCACGGAAAAAGACCTCGTTTATTGGGTTGATGCCGGAAGGCAAATAAACCCTGAATTGGGAATAACGCCTTGGTGATAACATCAAGGCGTTTATTTTTCACTGGTTTAATTAAGCCAGTTGTTTGTAATTACATTCAGCAAAAATTCTGCGTTAAATACTCAGGACATTTTTAATGCTTTCTGCGAGCATTCCAGGATCACCGATACCGTTAATTTCCTTGATAAATGGCAGGCCCAGTTGTTCTGCCAATTCTTCCAGATTGATATCATTGCCAATAGTTTGTTCGAATTCCAGCTGATTGATACCGCTTTCACCAGATTGTTCGAATTCCAGTTGCATGATCTGGTTCCATAATTTTCCTGCAAACCATGAGCAGTTTGTTACAGGCGTATACGCACCATTCTTCATATCTTCAGAGGTCAGTTTCATCAGTTTTGACAACTGATTACTTTCATCGACTAATTCAGGAATAAAATGCTGTTCTATAAATTCAGGGGTGATAGATTTTTCATTAATCTTCACACAATGCTGAATATGAAATTTTCTCTCGGCTGAATCATCAGTCGTACTATGTTCTGAATTTTTGACGAATCCATATCCCGGATGAAAAGCATATGAAGTATTATCACCTTCTTTTTCACTATTAAAGTAAATAACCCATGCATGGCCAAAACCGCCACTACCAAAGGCAACTCCCAGTAACTTTAATACGCCTTTAATGACAACTTCTTTCTCATTATCATTCAAACTCCAAGGGAAGTTTTTGGCAATAAACATAGCTGCGGCTATCATTGGCGTTACATTCGTACGTTCAGCGGTTCGATTAGTTCGAATACAAATTTGTGGGTAGCCAACGCTTGCGTCGCCAACTGGCTGATATTTATCTGTCTTGATCATCATTATTCCTTTATCTATATATAATTAAAATGGTCATTCTTTAAGAATGAAAAATAACCTGATTAAATCGTTCGAAGTATTTCTACCTAAATAATTAGTGTTCACGTAACTGAAAGGTTGCGTGTTATTTAAGTTAAGATTTTTATTTAATATAAAAGCAATTCGATTGATTGTTTTTATACTGTTTGGGTTTTATTTGTCCTTTTGTTATTTTTTATTTCCTTTTGTTTATCGATATTTTTATTTTAAAAAATAGAATTATTCGATGATGTAATCTGAGGTCGGTAATATTGCCGTTTTTATTTTCCATAATAAAATGACCACCACTGTATGGTATGTATTACAATTGGCTAAAATTATTTCAATTTGAAATTACATTAATAAAAGAAATTATGAATATGAATTAAAACAGGGAACCTCTTTGATATAAATCTCAGAGGTTGTTGAGAGAATAAATAGTTATTTTATGAAACTATATTGAGTTAACGTGCCAGTTTTCTTTTATTGTGAATGAGCCAGCGAGAAAGTAGCCGGCGGGGCTAATAAAAGCCACTTCACAATAAATTCCGCCACCTGTTCCGGTTGGTTAATATCGAGTTGTGGTAGTGATGTATCTAGCGGGATATCGCTGGCGACAGCGATGACATAGGGATCAATGAGTTCTTCGAAGGTGTGATTTAAACCATTCCGGTACAGGGCGATTTTCGCAATAGCTTCATTTTTGAATCCCTCAACCAGAATCAGATCCAGTGAAGTCGCATCAAATCGGCTGGCAAGATAATGCAAATCCAGTTCGGGGAGTTCCGGTGTTTCTGTCATTAAGGCCCAGCGTTGTTGGCTGGCAACCAGTGTTTGCGCCGCTCCCGATTTTCTCAGCTCATAGCTGTCTTTGCCCGGCTTATCGACATCCATATTATGGTGAGTATGTTTAATTAATCCCACCCGGATTTGTTGCTGCCGTAACAGGGGAATAACCTGTTTGAGCAAGGTGGTTTTACCGGTTCCACTGTAAGCGGTGATCCCCAGTAATGGCAAATTCATCGGGGTATTACTTTGATTCATGCTGACTCCCGAAGACATTCCCAGTGCTGGCATTGCCAGTTTTGGCACTCTTCTGGTGTATTCAGGTTGGTGAAGGATTCTGGATGTGGAATATAGACGGTTTTTGCTTTAATCATTTGCATAAAGAACATCAGCTTTCTGTCACCTAATGCAAGATAGCTTTCCAGTCTGGGTATCAGGCTGCGGTGCATCAGGGCAAGTGTCGGATGGGCACGTTCACAATCGTGTACATAAGCCGCCCACGCATGTTGTTTATAGCGCCAAAGCTTTTCCACCAGATCATCAGGGAAATCAGGGACATCGCAAGGCACGAATATCACCCATTCATGAATGGCCTTCTTCAGTACTGCCAGCATTCCGGCCAATGGCCCGGAAAAATCAGTAATGATGTCAGGAATAATGGGATAACCACTTTGTTGATACACTGCCTGATTGCGGTTGGCATTAATCAGCAGTTCATGAACCTGTGGCTGCAATTTTGCAGCTATGTGTTGGTATAATGGTGCTCCACCTAATTGTAGTAATCCCTTATCATTTCCGCCCATGCGGGTGGATAGCCCTCCGGCCAGAATGGCACCACTGATTTTTGGATACGTCATGTTAAATCACCTGATATTTTTAACCGATATATTTTATCTTTGGTTATGTAACCCTTGTGAATCAATATGTAACAGTGCTTATATGAACAAATGAGTATAACCTTTACGCGCGTTGACAGCCCAATTTTTTCTCCCAATCATGTCCCTATGTTGTAAGACGGGTTATGGTTACGGGCTGTTCACTGTACCTTCAGGGTATGATTAACGACTGATTAAAGAGAACTTTGTTGTGGCAGAAACTATGGCTTTTAATTTTCAAAATATTACGCCGGATTTGATAATGGATGCGCTGGCGCAGTCTGGTCTGCGTGTTGATTCGGGTTTAACTGAGCTGAATAGCTATGAAAACCGGGTCTATCAGTTTATGGATGAAGATCGTAAACGTTATGTCGTGAAATTCTATCGTCCTCAGCGCTGGAACCGGCAGCAAATTCAGGAAGAGCATGAATTTACGCTGGCGTTACAGCAGGCAGATTTATCGGTTGCTGCGCCGCTGGTTCTTGATGGGCAAACAGTACTGGAGCATGACGGGTTTTTCTTTGCCGTTTTCCCCAGCGTGGGTGGCCGTCAGTATGAGTCTGATAATTTTGATCAGCTGGAAGATGTTGGGCGGTTACTGGGGAAAATTCATCAGATAGGCTACCAGAAAACATTTTCTGCCCGCCCGACTATCAGTCTCAACGAATATTTGTACCAACCCTATCAATATTTGACAGAATGCAACCTCATACCTAATGCGCATAAGGCTGCTTTCTTTGCTTCTCTGGACGAACTGAATAAAGTTGTTGAGTCACAGTGGAATGTTGACTGGCAGGGATTACGGCTGCATGGTGACTGTCATGCTGGTAATATCTTGTGGCGCGACGAGGCATGGTTCGTTGATCTTGATGATGCCCGTAATGGTCCGGCGATTCAGGATTTATGGATGTTACTTAACGGCTCACGGCAAGAACAGTTGATTCAGCTGGATATTCTGCTTGAATCATATAACCAGTTTGCGGAGTTCGATCTGAAAACACTGGCTCTGATAGAACCTTTGCGCGCGATGCGGATGGTCTATTATCTGGCATGGGTTGCTCGTCGCTGGCAGGATCCTGCTTTTCCCAAAGCGTTTCCATGGATGGCTGACAGTGACTTTTGGCATAAGCAGATAAGTCTTTTTGCTGAACAAATCCGGCTGTTACAGGAACCCCCCTTACAGCTAACCCCGATGTATTAATTTTTCTGGAGATCACGATGAAAAAATTTTGGTTTGCATTGGTGGGAGTGTTTATGGCATTTAATGCCAGCGCTTCTGATTTTTCTGAAGGCAAGCAGTATGTTGAACTTAAAAAAGCGGTAGCTGATCAACCTCAGGTTGTAGAGTTTTTCTCTTTTTATTGCCCGCACTGTTACCAGTTTGAGAATATCTTTCATGTTCCCGGCACGATAGCAAAAAACCTTCCGGAAGGCGTTACACATGAACGTTATCACGTTGATTTTCTCGGGCCTTTAGGGAAAGACCTGACAGATGCCTGGGCTGTTGCTATTGTTTTGAAAGCACAGGATAAAGTGTTACCTGTATTATTTGATGGCATCCAGAAAACTCAGACTATCAATACTAAAGCTGATATCCGTAATGCATTTATTAAAGCCGGTATTTCTGGTGAAGATTATGACGCAGCACTGAATAGTTTCATTGTGAAATCGGTAGCATCTAAAGAACGTCAGGCGGCTCAGGATTTTCAGTTGCAGGGTGTTCCGGCCACGTTTGTTCTTGGTAAATACATGATTAATAATGGCGGAATTGAGACTAAATCGGTTCAGGACTACGCTAAAAAATTCTCGGATGTTGTGAATTATCTGGTAACCAAAAAATAAGCAATAAAAAACTTTAGTTTTATATGTACTCAATGAATTTCAGGCCGTATCGCAGTGCAGGGAATAACAAATTTGTCGTGAGCGAATTTTCCCGGCCAACCTGAAAGACAAAGAGTAAAAAATAATACAGGCATTGTGCCAGCTAATTACAGGGCTGGCATAATGCTTGCTAAAATTACCCTTTCATAACATAAACTCCGGTTATATCCACAAGTCGGTGATTTGTAAGTAATTGCAATATTTTCGTAATATTTGACGTAATTCATTGATTTTTACCTCCAGTTATCCGTTTTTGATATGGATATACATAAATCTGTTTTATGTGCCAATTTTTTGTGCACAAAGTTATCCACAACTCATTTATCAGAAAACTTATCAAAGAGCGGGTATCAGAACGAGAAAATGATCGCAACATTCGTCTATGACAGCACAGTGTGGCATCCTATTATTTATTCATACTCCAGAACGACGAAGACAATTTTATGGTACAGATAGCAGATAATCCCCTGATTTTGGTTGATGGTTCTTCATACCTTTATCGCGCATACCATGCTTTCCCTCCTCTGACAAACAGTGCGGGCGAACCGACAGGCGCCATGTATGGTGTACTGAATATGCTGCGCAGTTTAATCATGCAGTATCGGCCCAGCCATGTTGCAGTTGTGTTTGATGCCAAAGGCAAAACATTTCGTGATGAATTATTCGCTGAATATAAATCCCATCGCCCGCCGATGCCGGATGATTTGCGTGATCAGATTGAGCCTTTGCATAACATGGTCAGGGCGATGGGCTTACCCGTTCTGGTTGTGCCGGGCGTTGAAGCGGATGATGTTATTGGTACACTGGCACTACAGGCAGAAAAAGAAGGCCGCTCTGTCCTGATCAGTACGGGTGATAAAGATATGGCTCAACTGGTTACGCCGAATATCACCCTGATAAATACCATGACCAACACGATTCTAGGGCCGGAAGAGGTCACTGAAAAGTATGGTATTCCTCCGGAACTTATTATCGATTTCCTCGCACTGATGGGAGACTCTTCCGATAATATTCCGGGTGTACCGGGTGTCGGCGAGAAAACGGCTCTAGGGTTATTACAGGGGCTTGGCGGGCTGAATGATATCTATGCCAGACTGGATGAAATTTCAACACTTAGCTTCCGTGGTGCAAAAACACTGGGCGGCAAAATGGAGCAGCATAAAGAGGTGGCTTATCTCTCTTACCTGCTGGCAACCATTAAAACTGATGTTGATCTGGATAAAAATTGTCTGGATCTGGCGGTTGCTGCCCCTGATAACGAGGAATTACTGGCACAATTCAGCCGTTACGAATTCAAACGCTGGCTGAAGGATGTACAAGACGGCGGTTGGCTGGAAGGTCGTTCAGCGGAAAAAGGCGGGCAAAAGTCAGCGACAGGCGCTGCACCGACATCTTCAGCGCCCGGAAAACCCGCTGCTGTCAGTATTTCTCCGGAAAGCTACCAGACTATCCTTGATCGGAAATCCCTTGATGAATGGATTGAAAAACTGAAACAGGCTCCGGCATTCTCTTTCGATACAGAAACCGACGGGCTGGATACGTTAACCGCTAATCTGGTGGGTATGTCTTTTGCCGTTGTCAGTCAGGTAGGTGATGTGGGAAAACTGGCAGAAGGAGAACCTGATGTTGAGGCTGCATATCTGCCGCTGGGGCATGATTATCTGGATGCCCCACAACAGCTGGATCGGAATGAGGTGCTTGAAGCACTGAAACCGCTGCTGGAAGATGCGAGCCTGCCTAAAATTGGTCAGAACCTGAAATTTGATCGAGGCGTACTCGAACGTTATGGCGTGGCGCTGAATGGTATTGTTTTTGATACGATGCTGGAATCATATGTGCTGAACAGTGTTGCAGGGCGGCATGATATGGATAGCCTTGCAGAGCGTCATTTAGGCTATAAAACCACTACTTTTGAAGAAATTGCCGGAAAGGGTAAAAAACAGCTTACTTTCAACCAGATCGCTCTGGAAGAGGCGGCTAAATATGCTGCGGAAGATGCCGATATTACCCTACGTCTGCATCAGGCTATGTACCCACAGGTTGATTCTGTTCCGACACTGAAAAAGGTTTTCCAGAATATCGAAATGCCGCTGGTTCCGGTGCTTTCCCGCATGGAAAGAACGGGTGTTCTGATTGATGCCAACACGCTGGCAGAGCATTCAAAAGAAATTACGGCACGTTTACTCGAACTGGAAAAATCGGCTTATGAGCTGGCTGGAGAAGAATTTAATCTGGCTTCACCTAAGCAATTACAGGTTATTCTGTTTGAAAAAATGAGCCTGCCTGTTGTGAAAAAAACACCGAACGGTGCGCCATCGACCAATGAAGAAGTGCTGGAAGAGCTGGCAGAACATCATGAGCTGCCAAGGGTTATTCTGGAACATCGCGGTCTGGCAAAACTGAAATCGACTTATACTGACAAACTGCCACAGATGGTCAGCCCAGTGACACAGAGAGTTCACACTTCTTATCATCAGGCTGTAACTGCGACCGGGCGTCTTTCTTCCCGTGATCCTAACCTGCAAAATATACCTGTCCGTAATGAAGAAGGGCGACGTATCCGTCAGGCATTTATTGCACCAGAAGGTTATCGCATTCTGGCAGCGGACTATTCGCAGATTGAGTTGCGGATTATGGCGCATTTATCGCAGGACAAAGGCTTGCTGGAGGCTTTTGCGCAGGGTAAAGACATTCACCGCGCAACTGCCGCAGAAGTTTTTGGACTTCCTCTGGAACAGGTGACGAGTGAGCAACGCCGCAGTGCTAAAGCGATTAACTTTGGCTTGATCTATGGCATGAGTGCGTTTGGTTTGTCCCGTCAGTTGGGTATTCCGCGTGGAGAAGCCCAGCGTTATATGGATCTTTATTTTGAGCGTTATCCGGGTGTTCTGGAATATATGGAACGTACCCGTCAGCAGGCCGCTGAGCATGGGTTTGTTGAAACGCTGGAAGGGCGTCGCCTGTACCTGCCGGATATCAAATCACGTAATGGCATGCGCCGTAAAGCCTCTGAACGCGAAGCTATCAATGCTCCAATGCAGGGAACTGCGGCGGATATTATCAAGCTGGCCATGATTGCAGTCGATGACTGGATCGTCCGTGAACAGCCAAAAGTACGTATGATCATGCAGGTTCACGATGAATTGGTGTTTGAAGTGCATGAGTCAGAGCTGGCTGACGCGGAACAGAAAATCAGAGAGCTTATGGAGAAAAGCATGCAGCTCGATGTCCCTCTGAAAGTAGATGTAGGAACGGGGGATAACTGGGATCAGGCTCACTGATTTTTCTTGAATAATTTTTATATAAATGACGTCTATTTAATGAGCCAAAAATCTCTCAGTTATGCCGTGAAGAGGCATGGTATAAGAATTTTGGTTCATTTTTAGATTAGATCTAGATCTCACAAATATGTAATTAAACTACAAAAAAAATGGTGTAATCTCGGTGTTTGATCACATAATTTGGGCTGAATCGAGGTATTTTATGAAAATTAATTACAAAAAAATCTTTTGCTGATAAAAAAAATAAGGTAAAGTTGTCGGCGTAGGGTACAGAGGTAAGATGTTCTATCTTTCAGACCTTTTACTTCACGTAATCGGATTTAGCTGAATATTAGCTGCCCCAGCCATCTCTTTTGGCTGGGGCGTTTTTTTATTTCCGGGGAAGAGGGCGTGATTGACGGTTCTTTCCGAGGCAGGGAGATAAAAAGGTGGAAATTACTCCACCTCAATAGCAGGCTGGCTGAACCAAGTATCAAGTTTTTGTTCAAGTTTATCGATACCGATTTTTTTCAGAGCAGAGAAATACTCAATCTGAATGTTACCTTCCAAAAATGCCAGCTCCTGACGTACCTTATTCAACTGACTTTTACGTGCGCCTGATGCCAGTTTATCGGCTTTGGTCAGCAGAACCATGACAGGAACCTGCATCACAACGGCCCATTCGATCATCTGCATATCCAGATCTTTCAGCGGATGACGGATATCCATCAACACAACCAGACCTTGCAGACACTCACGTTTCTGAAGATATTCACCCAGTGCTTTCTGCCATTTGAGTTTCATCTCCTCTGGCACCTGTGCATAGCCATAACCCGGCAGGTCAACAAGGCGTATGCCTTCTTCTACCTGAAACAGGTTAATCAGCTGGGTACGTCCGGGTGTTTTACTGGTACGGGCGAGGCCCTTTTGCCGGGTCAGTGCATTCAGGGCACTGGATTTACCTGCATTTGACCGACCAGCAAACGCGACTTCAATGCCCGTCTCCGGAGGCAGGTGGCGGATGTCTGGCGCACTCGTGACAAAGTGGGTCATGTGATAGTTATAGTTTTTGATGGTCAAAATGGTTATCTCCCTGCGGAATACACGAAAAACAGCGCGGTGATTATAGCGAGAGCAGCGGCTTGTGGACAGGTTAACTTTTTACTGCCCTTATTGCTGCTAAGCAGAGATCAAGATTCTGCCAGTGAACGGCGCAGATATTCAGCAAAAAGTGTGTACAGTTCACCGTGAGTGACAATTTTAAGAGCGAGCTGAATTGCCGGAACGCCGGGGACAGCATGCTTAGAAGATAAAACGCATAAATCATCAGTTATGGCACTGCCCGGTAATAACCCGATTCCCAAACCATGTTGTATTGCACTGCTGATATTACTAAATGAGGCACTGACATATGCCAAAAAATAAGGCTTATTCATATCTTCCAGTGCCTTAATAGCGCACGCTCTGATGACGCATCCTTCAGAAAAAGTCACTAATGGTATTTCCTGTAGTTCATTGAAATATAAATCTTTTGAGGCAACCCAGTGTAATGGCTCAATTTGAAGAAGTGTTTCAGTCTCAGTATTGACGGGTTTTCCTTCCACACTTTTAAGAATAACCACATCCAATTGTTGTTTTTCAGTCATAGCCGAGAGTATCGGAGAGGGCGCTGCCGTAATTTCTATCTTTAACCCCGGATTTTTTTCTAGACACCATGAGATAGCCTGGTGTAGGTTTTTTATGTTGAAATCATCCGGCACACCGAGAGCGATCCTGCCTCTTAGCTGAAATGACTTTACTGAGTGCAGGGCTTGTGTCATGCGAAATAAAATATCTTTTGCTACGGGTAAGAGTTGTTTTCCTTCATTAGTTAAACCAATAATCTGCCCTTGTCGTCGATTAATTAAACGGCAGCCAATATCTTCTTCAAGTCGTTTAATACTCAGGCTAAGTGTAGATTGAGTTCTTCCTAATTCTTCTCCTGCACGGGTAAATCCGCCGTGTTTGGCGACGAAGACGAATGCTCGTAATTGTTCAAATGTGACTTGTCGGCCATCCAGACGATCAGCACGCATATTCTGCTCCATAGGGCACCTCTGCATTGCCATCATTGATAAATTCAATGATAAGAAAGGAATTATTTATTTAACAAAATTAAATCGTTATCGCAATATTGGCAAAAAAGAACTTTGACCTGCATAGGAGTGATTCAATGTTTATGATCGTTATTCCTATATTTCTCATCATACTGATTGGATACTGTTTTGGTCGTCTGCGCCCTGATAGCGGTAATTCCGATAAATTAATTAATGATTATGTTCTCTACATCGCGCTGCCAGCCTTATTATTTCTTTCTATTGCGCGTTCAGATATCAATGAGTTAGAACAGTGGGGATTTATCGGAGCCAGTTTAGCCGGGATCTGCATTGTCTATGCTATGGGAACTGTCATCGCAAAGTTTATGGGGGTTGGTTTTCCTCAGTCTTCAATTTTAAGTATGGGAGCCTGTTATGGCACAACGGGATATATGGGTATCCCAATATTGCTCTCCATTTATGGGGAACCCGCAGCCCTTCCGGCGGCAATCGCGACGATTTTACACAATATACCTGCCATCATAGCGGTTATCATTAGCTATGATATGACTACCACGCGGCACAGCGCTAATGGCAGAATTTCTTTTTTCTACAGTATAGCGAAAGCATTAAAAACAACCTTTACTAACCCACTAACTGTTTCAGTTATTGCAGGATTAATCTTTGTGGTGTTTAGGCTCCCACTGCCGGAATTTCTACAGTCATTTACCCACTTTCTGGCAAATGCAGCAGGGCCAACGGCATTATTTGCATTGGGGTTAGGGTTGTCCCGCTTTAACTTAAAAGAGCACGTTAATAGAGATGCACTAAAATTGGTGGCCCCGATGTTATTACTGAAATTAGGAATACAACCGTGGGTGACTTTTATTTGTGCTTATTACTTATTTGGTATGCAGCAACTCAATAATATTTGGTTTATTGTTGCTATTGTTATGGCTGCACAACCTATCGGCGCCGGTGTTTATATTTTCGCCAGAGCATATAATTTCAGGCAGGAAGTCATGTCGCTCTCTATCATCATTTCACTTCTGGTCGCATTGATTACCATTCCGCTTATATTACAATTTATTTCGGTCTAACAACGCTTTTTAGCCTAATTTGTATGAATACATATCAAGGCAGGTGTTATTCGGAAAATAAACACTATCCGAAATATGAGAAGATAATATTTATCTGGATGATATTATTCAGTAAAGCGCATTATTACTCGTAAAAATGAGTAAATCTTTGCCACTTTGCTTGGTGGGGAATTACACTTAATGCGTTTTACTGATTTTATGAGTTTTGTTATTGACCTCGAGAATAAAGGAACCATCAATGTTTAAACGTATTTTTGTGCCGCTTATAACGGCATGTGCTATTAGCGTGATGGCTGCCCCAGCACTGGCTGCCGAAACTTATGTAAAGCTGGTGACATCAGCGGGTGAAATAGAGCTTGAGCTGAATGGCGATAAAGCACCAATCACCACAAAGAACTTCATTGAGTATGTGGATGAGGGGTTTTATAACAACACTATTTTCCATCGTGTCATCCCCGGCTTTATGGTTCAGGGCGGCGGCTTTACAAAAGATATGAAGCAGAAAGCAACCAAAGCCCCTATCAAAAATGAAGCTGATAATGGGTTGCGTAACCTGCGTGGCACGATAGCAATGGCACGTACCGCAGATAAAGATAGTGCAACCAGCCAGTTTTTTATCAATGTGGCGGATAATGCCTTCCTTGACCATGGTCAGCGTGATTTTGGTTATGCTGTTTTTGGTAAAGTCGTAAAAGGGATGGATGTGGTTGACAAGATTTCTCAGGTCAAAACAGAAAATGTTGGTCCTTATCAGAATGTTCCGGTTAAACCAATAATGATCCTCTCTGCTAAGGTGGTTTCTCAGTAACCCTGATGAGAAAACAGCGTTTTTTACCTGTAAATTAGAACATCGGCGGTATTTGCCTGTTATTACACTTTTCCGAAGTGTCAGACCTTTAAAAATACCGTCTCTCCCTCAATTCTTTTTCATCACTTCTACAATCATGGTTCACTCCTCTGGTCCCCGACCCTATTTTAAAGTAGCTTATGTGGTATGATGAGTGTCCTGCTATCGTTGACGTTGATTTACCTGATTTTACCGTAATACATAACGCACAGTGTCCAATAGGGCAAAGCAATATATAAAACTATAAAAATCAGTAGGATGTGATCCTATGCTATTAATAATAGATAACTACGACTCTTTTACATTCAATTTATATCAATACTTTTGTGAGTTAGGGACGCGTGTTTTAGTTAAACGTAATGATGAGCTACAGCTTGAAGATATCGAAGAGCTGGCACCGACCCATTTGGTGATCTCTCCGGGTCCCTGTACGCCGGATGACGCCGGGATCTCACTGGAGGTTATCTCTCATTTTGCCGGGAAATTGCCGATTCTGGGCGTGTGTCTCGGGCATCAGGCGATTGGACAAGCCTTTGGTGCGAGTGTTGTTAAAGCTCGTGAAGTGATGCATGGTAAAACCAGCTTAATTCACCATAATCAGCAGGGTGTATTCAAAGGACTGAACCGACCGCTGACAGTAACCCGCTACCACTCTTTAGTTGTTGCGGCAGAAACATTACCGGCTTCTTTTGAAGTCACGGCATGGAGCCAGCATGATGGTAATGTGGATGAAATAATGGGAATACGTCACCGTACTTTACCTCTAGAAGGCGTGCAGTTTCATCCGGAAAGCATTCTGAGTGAACAGGGGCATGACTTACTGAATAATTTTCTGAAATACTAGCGAAAACTATTTAATTCCTCTTTCGGCTATTTTTCACATCAGCTTTTGTGTAATACCCATAATCAGGTTATGGCGCCTAATTCATTTATGCGTCTGCGGGTTTCATTTCTTAGCAGGGGAATGAAGGGAGCTGAGTGATGAAAAACAAAAAGCCAGTGCGCGATGGTATGCACTGGCCTAATTCAAGCGCGATTTCAGGAACTAACGTGTTCCGTAAACGACAATAGTTTTGCCGTGCGCAGAGATCAGGTTTTGATCTTCCAGCATTTTCAGAATGCGACCGACTGTTTCACGGGAGCAACCGACAATCTGCCCGATTTCCTGACGTGTAATTTTGATTTGCATACCATCAGGATGAGTCATTGCATCAGGCTGTTTAGCCAGATTCAGCAATGTTTGGGCAATACGGCCTGTAACATCCAAAAATGCAAGGTTTCCTACTTTTTCTGACGTTGTTTGTAAGCGGCTTGCCATTTGAGCAGATAAACGCATTAAAATATCAGGATTAACCTGAATTAACTGGCGAAATTTCTTATAGGAAATTTCAGCCACTTCGCAGGCGCTTTTAGCTCGCACCCATGCTGTACGCTCTTGCCCTTCTTCAAACAATCCAAGTTCACCAATAAAATCCCCCTGATTTAAATAAGAGAGGATCATTTCTTTACCTTCTTCATCTTTTATTAGAACAGCAACTGAACCTTTAACAATATAGTAAAGCGTTTCTGCCTTCTCACCTTGATGAATAAGCGTGCTCTTGGATGGATATTTGTGAATATGGCAGTGTGACAAAAACCATTCAAGAGTAGGGTCTGTTTGTGGCTTGCCGAGAACCATTCGCTTTATCCTCTGTTGTTATTTCCGCCTTTATGGTCAGAGAAACGGATCGTTTCTCATCAGGCTGGCTTTATAAAGTCAATAGATTAACATATTAACTTGCTGAAAAACTGACAAGCAGGAATTTTATATGGGAATCTCAGGGTAGCAGCATGTCGATGCATTGCTCCGAGCCCATAAAACTTGCCCGTTTCACGTGTAGCACTGTTTGTAACACAGGAAAAGGATTATGTCTCCTCCTGTATCGCTTCAGCATATAAAACCAGTTAACAAATAGCCAGAATTCTATTTGAAAAGCCTGATTTACTACATTTTCATTTATAAATGAGTGAATAATTGATGTTTTATCACAGGTAACATTATTTTTTGTTACCTGCATTATCGATAAATAAATAGCGGGCAATATTCAGGATATTTTTTTGCCTTCAAGTAATTGCTGAACTAACGGCGCCATAATTAACTCCATTGCCAGCCCCATTTTACCACCCGGAACAACGATAGTATTTATACTGGAAATAAACGAACCCTGAAGCATTGCCAGTAAATAAGGAAAATCGATTTGGCTCAGACCGCGGAAACGAATAACGATAAAGCTTTCGTCTAAGGAGGGAATTGCTTTGGCAGAGAATGGGTTGGAGGTATCGACAGTAGGAACACGCTGGAAATTGATATGAGTGCGGGAAAACTGGGGCGTAATATAGCGGATATAATCGTCCATTGAACGTACCACAGAATCCATCACAGCTTCCCTTGAATGTCCGCGTTCGCTGGTATCACGAATGAGCTTCTGTATCCACTCAAGGTTAACGATGGGAACAACACCAATCAGCAGATCCACGCAGCTGGCGACATTATGCTGTGGAGTGACAACACCACCGTGTAAACCTTCATAAAATAGCATATCGGTATTTGATGGTAGTGGCTCCCACGGGGTAAACGTGCCCGGAACCTGATTGTAGGGAACCGCTTCATCATACGTATGTAGGTACTTCCGCCAGCGTCCTGCGCCTGTTTCGCCATAATCAGAAAATGCTTTTTCCAGCATCTGGAAATCATTCGCTTCTGGGCCGAAATAGCTGATATGCCGCCCTTGTTCTTTTGCTTTACGTATTTCTGCGTCCATTTCGGGACGGGTATAACGGTGAAAGCTATCCCCTTCGATAAGAGCAGCGGTAATACCCAGTTGTTGGAAAATCTTGCGGAATGCCACACTGGTGGTTGTCGTTCCGGCTCCACTGGAACCGGTTATGGCAATGACAGGGTGTTTGGCAGACATAAGAACAGACTCCTTATCAGTAAAAAAACAGTTGGGATGATCTTTCTCGTAACCAGCAATTTTGAGCCAATAAAGCAGTACCAATAAAACAATGCCAATAGAACATACAAAAATTGAATGAAATGCTATTGAGCCGAAAAGGGTATAAAAAGAATCAGCTTACGGACGAAACTGCTCCTTAGGCATGATATTGACAGTTTCGTGCAATTCAGACCAGACCAGAATGACTTCGTTCCGTTCAAGCTGGCGTTTTACATCCTGTACTTTTTGCTCCAGTGTTTTTTCCGATTCACCATAATCAGTGCCTTCCCGTAAGACAAAACTCTCGATTAAGTTACGTAAAGTATCAGGTTCTATTTGTTTCCACGGGATAATCATTTTGTTCTCCATATATACCCTGCATCTTCCAAGTTGAATTACACACTTCGAAAACGGGTATAACTAACCTTGTGCGCTAAATAACATACTGCTATTTTCCTTGAAAGAAAATGACAATCATTAAGGGATAACGCAACTCATGACCGCCAGCCTGCTATTCTCACTCAGTACATTTATGTTTATCTCCGCGATTACACCCGGCCCGAATAATATGTTAATGACAACATCGGGTGCCAATTTTGGATTCCGCCGCTCGTTAATACTTTTTCTGGGAATGGTAATTGGAATGCAGACCATCCTGCTATTATCTGCGTTTGGTGTTGCGGCGTTATTGTTGGTCTATCCGGCTGTACACACAGGTTTGAAAGTGCTCGGTAGTTTGTACTTACTCTGGCTGGCCTGGAAAACCGTAACAGCACAGTATAAACAGTTGGATGCACAATCCCTCGGAACACCTCTTAAAGGCTATCAGGGCTGGTTATTACAGTTTCTGAACCCCAAAGCATGGATGATGGGATTAGGATCTGTCAGCAGTTACAGCTTAGCCGGAGATTTATATATCCACTCTATTTGGGTCATCAGCGTAGTGATGATACTCAGTAATATAGCTACAGGCTTGGTATGGCTGAATCTCGGTGTCATGATTGGTCGCCTGTTAAAAGGCCGTACAGCATGGTTTACTTTCAATATCGTGATGGGGCTTTTGACAGCAGCCTGTGTGCCATTGATCTGGATTAACTGAATCAGCTTAAATCAATATTTTTGCTGCCAAAGAAGAACGTCAGCACAAAGCCGCTGATATACGCAACAATCAGCCCCGCACCATATACCGCCATGCCCGTGAATATTCCTGTCAGGGATGTCATCAAAGGCACCGCGACTATACCGGAGGGGCCAAAGACCGTATTCAGGCCGACAGGTACACCTAGCCAGGCAATCAGCCCGATAAAGAAGCCGCCGATTGCACCACCAAAACAGGCCGTTACAAAAGGCTTGATGCGGGGCAGAGTCACGCCATAGATTAAAGGTTCACCAATTCCCAGAAAACCCGGAATAATGGCGCCTTTGATTTGAATACGCAGCAATGAATCTTTTTTCGCTCTGGCATATAACGCGAGAGCAGAACCAACCTGCCCGGCTCCTGCCATCGCCAGAACCGGAAACAAGGAGTTAAAGCCCTGTGTTTCCACCAGAGCAAAATAAACCGGTATAAAGCCCTGATGCACACCAAACATCACGGCTATCAGGAATAATCCGGCCAAAACAGCCGTCCCGAACGGATTACCATTCAGATTGGTGAAAAGCCATGACATTGCCATAAACAGGTAACTCCCGATCGGCATAATCACGATAAAAGTCACTGCACCCATAATCAGTAGCGTGATGGCGGAAGTCAGGATCACATCCAGATCAGACGGTATAATTTTGCGTATTTGCTTCTCAACCCAGGCTCCCAGAATACAGGCAATCAATACCCCGAAAATATTTCCCCGTGGGTCGATAGCGAAGCCAAAGAAATTGTTGATACCGGAATAAAAGCCACTAGTGGCATCGGGGTTATAACCCAGGATAAACAGAGCAGCGATAATCGCACCATTAATACCTGAACCACCGAATGCCTTCTGCGCATTATAGCCAATCAAAATGCTGAAGAAAGTGAACATCCCTTTACTGAAAATCTTCATATAGCCGATCATTTCAACCAGCACAGCATTAGGTTGTGCAACGCCCTGAATAAAAATTTGTTCCAGTAAAGTGGCGATCCCCAGTAACAGCCCGACAGCAATAAAACCCGGAATCAGTGGTGTAAAAATAGTGGCAAATTTAGCAAGGAACTTATGGATTGAGCTGGTTTGCTTCTCCTTGAGGTGTTTTTTATTGGAAGAAGCAATATCTTTCAAATCTGCTGAATGGTGTTCCGGAGCCGGGTGCCCGGCAGAACTTAATAACTCATTCATCATCTCTGCGGCTGTCTGGGCTTTGCCTGGGCCAAGAACAATCTGAAGCTGCTCATTACTTTCGACTACACCGAGAACGCCGGGGATCAGTTTTAGTTTTGCTTTATCGACGATTGAATCATCACGTAATGTTAACCTCAGGCGGGTCATGCAATTACCGCACTGTATGACATTACTTGCTCCGCCAATGGCGCTGAGTATTTCAGGCAACATATTCGGATTAATTTTAGCCATTTAGCACCCTTACCATCTATACCTATATAGGGAAAAGGTAATCACTATCGGACTGTTGAAATCGCAGGCCGGATGAACCCCTGATGTTTTGTTAATAACATTCGGGCTTCTTCGGCACTGATCCCCGATAGAATCATCACAATTGCGGTTTTGCAGTGGCCGTTACAGGCACTCAGGGCTTGTTCTGCCACTTCTCTGTTACATTCGGTAGCTGCCATCACAATATTTTTTTGTCGTTCGATTAACTTAGCATTAGTGGCTTCAACATCCACCATCAAATTACTATATACCTTGCCGGTACGGATCATGGCACCAGTTGTAATCATATTCAGTACCAGCTTTTGCGCTGTACCTGCTTTCATACGGGAAGAACCGGTGACAACTTCCGGCCCGACAACCGGTGTAATTGCGATACCAGCCAGCCGGGTCATCGGGCTGTCAGGATTGCAACTAATACAGGCGACAGTTGCTCCTATTGATACCGCATATTCCATCGCACCTAACACATAGGGAGTCCGGCCACTGGCGGCAATTCCGACCAGTACATCTTTTTCACTAAAGTGTAGTTCCTTAAGATCATCTATGCCCAGTTGCCGGTTATCTTCCGCATTTTCTACCGCTTTCAGAATAGCCTTATGCCCGCCAGCGATTAAACCGACAACCTGTTCTGGTCTGGTGCCATAGGTTGGCGGGCATTCACTGGCATCCAAAATTCCTAATCGCCCCGACGTACCTGCACCGCAGTAAACCAATCTCCCGCCACGACGGAAAGCCTCTGCCACTTTATCCACGACGAGAGCAATTTGAGGTAACGTCTGCTCAACAGCAAGAGCAACTTTTTTATCTTCATCGTTAATGACACGCAGCATATCCAGTGTCGATAACTCATCAATATGAGCACTGGCAGGATTGCGGCTTTCAGTTACCAGATTATTGAGATTGATTTTCATGGTTTGTTCCAACTATCTACTATACGGTGTGAGAGCGATTATGGATTATTGCATTGATTCTACAATATAGCCCTCATAATCATAGCGCTCACTTTCCGGGTTATTTCTTTTCTCGAATGATCAATCGTAATAAAAAAATATTTTCAAATAAATAGAATTGATTACCTTTTGATAAATAAAAGCGATTACTTTTAGTTATTGCCTGATAAAAATCTTTCATTACTTAATAATAAAAAAGTTTCCTACTTTATGTTGATTGTGCAAAAAGCTTTTATTTCAACTGATAATTTAATGTGAATGTGCAGATGAAATTTTGCATTCTCTTGAGGAACGTAACTATGAAGTTTATTTTTGTTAATAAATCCCTGCGATTTTTAATATTAATTTTTTCTTTTTTATTACCGTTTGTCTCGATGAATACATTTTCAGTGAGTGAAGATCATCAAAACCTAACAGTAAAACCACTTTTTCCGAGTGCGAGCGATGAAAATAATTTGGATGTAACAGAAAAAGATAAAGCTGGCGTAATTGCACAAAATATTCAGATGATAGGTGGTTTATTATCATCCTCGTCATCTCAACTTACAGAACAGGCGAAATCCTACGCTTTAGGAAGAGTAAACGGAGCAATAAATAGTGAGGTACAAGAATGGTTGTCACAATTTGGTACAGCCAGAGTCAATTTATCTCTTGACAGAAAAGGTAAACTGCATAACAGTTCATTAGATCTGTTATTTCCACTTTATGATAACAAAATAGACTGGCTGGTTTTTTCTCAGTTGGGTTATCGCAATAAAGACAGCCGAAATACGGTTAACCTCGGTTTTGGCAGCCGTTATTTCACTTCGGGCTGGATGTATGGTTTTAATACTTTCTTTGATCAGGATATTACGGGAAAAAATAACCGGCTGGGATTAGGGGCAGAAGCATGGGCTGATTACCTTAAATTATCAGCCAATACCTATATTCGTCTGAGCAAGTGGCATCAGTCACGGGATGATAAACTTTGGGAAGAGCGTCCTGCCAATGGTTTTGATATCAATGGCGAGTTCTTCTTGCCTGCTTATCCGCACATTGGCAGTAAACTGGGTTACGAAAAATACTTCGGGGATAACGTGACTCTGTTCAACCGTGATACCAAGCAGAAAAACCCCGGCTTTGCCAAAGTAGGCATAACTTATACACCAATCCCTCTGATAACGATGGGCATAGATTACCGACATGGCAGCAACAAACACAGTGATGCCCGCTTTCAGGCCAATTTAAACTATAGATTTGGTGTCCCGCTGAGTGTTCAGTTATCACCGGATAGCGTTGCATCAATGCGCACGCTGGCAGGCAGCCGCTATGATTTGGTGGAAAGGAATAACAACATTGTGTTGGATCATAGGGAAAAACCAAGACTGGAAATTAGCATACCGAATATCAAGCATGGAAAAAGTGGTAGTGATATATCAGTAACTGCTGATGTAATTTCAAATAGTGCAACTAAACCAGTTAAATGGAGTGCAGGAGGGGATTTCAGTAAAAATGGGGGAGAGCTGCCGAGCAATGGTAATCCGATCAATATTAAGTTACCAAAATATATCGATAAAGGTGTAAATAGTTACCCTATCTATGCAACAGTGGAATTAAAGAATGGGAAGCTATCTAAAACCGCAAAAATGACTATTGAAGTTGAACCTTTTGATCCTGAAGATAAGCCGTTCAAAGGTCAATTAGAGGTCTCTCCACCAGAAGATACTCTCTTTGGAAATGGTAATGATGCGTATACCTACAAAATTTTAGTTATTGACTCCAAAAGTGGACAACCGCTACGTAACCACAGTTTTGATAATGTCACATGGAGTATTACAGAGAGTCATCCAGGCCAAAAAATACCGAATAATGTGAAACTTAAAGATTCTAAAATTACGACAGATAGTAACGGATATTTAACTACTTCATTGGTAAGTGATGTCGGAGTGGATAAAGTCAGAGTTTCATTGGCGCTTACCACTGATGACAAAAAAGTGCATAAAATTGATGCACAAAGAGATGTGAGTTTTAAAGCGGTGCCGCAAATTGCAGACTTGATGTTAACTTCAGATAATCAACATTTTACGTATGTTGAAGGGCCGAATAAGCCTTATAACGTTTATAAAGGCTTAAAAATCATTTTTACAAAAAAAGTCTCTAGCTTAGAAGATATGCCCGAACCTATTGCTAGACACAATGATTATGTTGAATATAAATCCCCATCTGATCTTGTAAAAATAGTTATGACGACACAAGGACCAGAAATTACTTTCCCTATTGAAGGATTTAGTCCATCTAAAAAAGCAACTGTAACCGCAACTGTTACTGAATTCGATACAGGAGCAAAATATTCTTATGAATATAAGTTCAACCCTCAGCGATATGTTTTTGTTCCGGAAGTTGGGAATAATGGTGATGTAAAGTTGGGTGATGATAAATATAATAAGGAGTTGAATCATACTTGTGAAAATCTTGATTCAGCATCACGTAAATCAAGAACAATGACTAAAGAAGATGTTGCCGGTAAAGGAAGTTTTTCACTAAAAAATGAATATTATATGTTTACCGGTTTCGGAGTTTTACCTCATGATGATAAAATGAAAGTAATTAATGATGGAGATCAAAAATTCATTTTATATTATTTTGTGCCAAAAATCGATGAGTATGGAATAGAAGATAGAATTAATGGAGAAGATAAAATAGATACTAATCCTGAGCATACGGGTAAGTTATTGTGTAAATTATAAGATATATATTTATTGGTAACAAGAACACAGGTGCTTTTGAGACCTGTGTTTTTTGTTTTCTAATGATGGATTGAGTGCTCATAAAAAGCCAGATAAAAACTAAAATTAGTACAATAAATTTTCATTATCAACCGATAACCAAAAGTTATTGGAGGAGTATAAAATATTTCCTAATATATAAATTGGGTAAACTGTCTTACTCTAGTAATTTAGTATCAAAAAACGGTAACTAATAATAACATCTACTTGGGTGCTTATATATGCCATCATATATTGGTAAAATTATTGTTTTTTTCACGATCGTTTATATGTTACTTATCCCTTCTACCATTATGAATGTGTTTGCTGAGGGATATGTAACTAATGAAAAAACAAGCACATCTAAGATAGATAATGTAGACCTCCAAGTAACCGAATCAAGTAAGAAGTTTTTAACTTCAAAAGCCGATAAAAAAGATGAAACAGGGAGTACAAGTCATACATCAGAATATGAACATGCAGATGCTATTGGACGAAATATTCAGATGGCAGGGAATATTCTGTCATCATCCTCTTCAGAATTAGCAGAACAAGCCAAATCTTATGCTTTGGGTAAAGTTAACAGCACTATCTCTTCCGAAGCTCAAAAATGGCTCTCCCAATCTGGTACAGCAAAAATTAACTTTGGTTTTGACAGAAAAGGCAGGCTTGAAAATAACTCAGTAGATCTGCTATTGCCTATTTATGATAATCAAGCTGCATGGTTCTTTTTTTCCCAATTAGGTTACCGTAACAAAGATAGCCGGAACACAGTTAACCTCGGTTTGGGAGGGCGTTATTTTTCTCAGAACTGGATGTATGGCCTGAATACTTTTTATGACTATGACATTACGGGTAAAAACAGACGGGTAGGGTTAGGAGGAGAGCTTTGGGGAGATTATATTAAATTTTCCACCAACGGTTATTACCGCTTAAGTGACTGGCAAATCTCGCGGAATTTCGAGGAGCATCACGAACGACCCGCCAATGGCTACGATATTAACGGAGAATTCTTCCTATCTGCCTACCCTAATCTGGGAGGTAAATTTTCTTATGAGCAATACTTCGGTGATAACGTGACGTTATTTAACCGAAAGACCAAGCAAAAAAATCCAAGTCTGGCAAAAATGGGCGTGACGTATACACCAATTCCATTGATAACAATGGGCGTGGATTATAAACAAGGAGAGAGGGGACAGAGTGAAACCCAATTTCTGACAAACTTTAATCTCAGATTTGGTGTGCCACTGAGTGCGCAGTTATCACCGGATAACGTTGCATCAATGCGAACACTGGCAGGCAGCCGTTATGATTTGGTGGAAAGGAATAATAATATAGTGCTTGAACATCGGGAGGTGCCGAAGTCTGAGCTTTCTGTACCGGGAATTATTGTGGGTTATAGCCGTGAAATACATGACATTACGAAAGAGTTATCTGCAAATACAGCTATTCAACAGATTAATATTGAAAAGGGAAATGCAAAAGAGGAATTTATAAAGAATGGAGGGGATATCTATTTAAATTCTGGGGAAATTTATATTAAATTTCCTAAGTACTTATCGGGTGAAAATAAAAATAATAGTTATGCGCTCAATATATCTGCTGAATTAAAAAATGATCAAAAAACAAAACCTAAACAAATGAAAGTTATTGTCAGACCTTTTGAGATTAAAAAAGGAGAGGGCGCTAATTTCACACCTCCAGGCCCCCTATTGGCCTCAGGAGATCAAGGATATACTTTTAATCCTATTATTACTTCTGATACCCCTAACAATCCTAACGTGATTAAGAATGCAATCATCCATAATGTTGAATGGTTCGCGATACCAGTGGGTGCATCAGCGTCAGCGGTAGCAATAGGGACCTCAGCAGCATCATTAACGTTGGACGATAATATCTGTAAAAATAAAGAAATTACAGATAAATTGAAATTCAAGCCCAACAGTTCATTCAAGCAAATAAATATAATGAATGATGGACATATTGCAGAGCGTGATCGTGTCACACTAATGAGCACGGGATTCGTTGGCGCAGTTGCTGTTTGTGTAGCGATGGATAGTCAGCCTAGGAAATTTATGGGAAAAGTGGTTTTTGATGCCAAAACTACCCCCCTTCCCTACCATATTAAAGAGATTACCGTCACACCCGCTAAAACCATAACGGCGGATGGTAAGCAATTCTATACTTATACGGCACAAATCGTTGATAATGAAAAAAATCCACTGCAGGAAAAAACAACAATCTCTGGTGTTGAATGGAACATAAAAAATCCTGTAACAGGACTGACTTTGGATGCCCCAAAAGGCGATGTAGAAACAGATGAAACCGGGAAATTACAGGCCAAATTAACCAGTACAGTGAAAGCCGATGACGTCATGGTTTCACTGGCTATTGAAGGCCTAGATCCTGTATACGCAAAACCGGCAGTATCTTTCAGCTTGGAAGGTATCAGTTTTAAATCTGTTTGCAATAAATCTGAATTAGTGTTTGATTCCTGTGAATATACAGTAAAAGTGACTAATTCTGATGGTGATCCTGAGAAAGGCACGGTAACTTGGAAGTTGAAAAAAAATATCCCCGGAGTCTGTCTGAACCCTGCTGAAAATGGGACCTGTCCGAATCCTCCTGTTGAATCTGTTAAAACAGTAATAGGTGCTGATGGTACAGCCACAATAAAACTTACAAGCGAAGTTGTTGCGTCAGATGTGATTGTTACAGCCTCAACGGGGGGAAATACAGAGGAAGCACCACCTGTAGAATTTAAGTGGCCAATAATTAAGAGTGTGACGTTAGATAATCCTAATGGCTCTGTTGCTCCGGGTGAAAAACCATATTCTATTACAGCTAAAGTGAAAGGGGCTGATGGAAAAACGGATTATTCAGGTGATAAAATCGAATTTAAATGGAGTGTTGAGCCTCAAAATGATCATTTATCCCTAGAACCTCCAGAAGAAGTCAGCGAGGTATCTGGTGGTGAGTTAAAAATAGGGTTAATAAGTAGTAAAGATACGCCTCCTAGTACGGTTGCTAAGGTTTGTTTAACCATGGTTGGAGTACCTGAACCCAATCAGCAGTGTACTGATCCCATTAAATTCAAATATCCACCTGTAGATTTTGAAATCGCAAGTGTTGAAGTTTGGAAAGTTGAAAGAAATGGTTCTGAGCAAGATTTTGATCAGAAAAAACCACTGATAGGTAACAAGGGATTTGTTTCTAATCCAGACAGATATAAATATAGAGCATTGATTGTGAAGAAGGGTGATTCTAAGAAAGAACCAATTAGGAATTACCCATTTGATAAGGTGGAATGGACACGAGATCAAACCCAGATAGATTATGATAAATTACCCAAGCCTCAACCGGATAAAGATAAATTTACAACGGATGGTGAGGGCTATTTATATGCAACATTAGAAAGCGAGGTTGGAGTTTATAAGGATATTAAAGTGACTTTGACGCTTCCTAATCAAAAAGGAGAAAAAGAGACTAATTCTACAGATGGAAAATATTTGGTTAATTTTAATCCGTATTCTCAGCAAGCGAAAATGTATGTTTATAATCCAGGTCCAGGAAATAAAATATTAGCCAGTAAATTATTTGATTCACCGCAGCCATATAATGTATTTGGTTCTATTCATGCTGAATTAAGACCATACTCGAAGCCAGAACAAGATTTTGATAAAAAAGAGCTTACTTATAGTACCAATCCAATCAGCTATGTGATAAATCTAGGTGATAATGATAAAGGACCTATCACCTTTTTGGGTACTGATAATGTAACATTACAGGCGACACTAAAAAGTACAAAAGGGACAATTGATTTGTATGAATATAAAATAGATTCCTTAAGATATTTGATCTACGCCGCTACTAGTGGGGATCATGCTGCTGATAGTGAATTTTCCTGTGAGAGTATTGCTACTAATGAAGGAACTTTTCATTCTTACAATATAACGGATTTTGTTGGCTCAACGCCAAAGGAAGGATTACCTGTAAGGGATGAATTTGTAAATCTTTATAATTGGGGATTATTTGGTTATGGGAAGAAGTTAGGGACAAATCGAGTTAAAATTAAAGTGACCAGCAATACACCTGGAAAGCCCTATACAATATATAAAGCATATGATCTAGCTTCCGGGGAAAGCCCTATAGATGATGACCCTCATGCAAGAGGTTACCTTGTATGTAAAAATTGATAAAATTATGTCATCAATTTATAGAATCGTGTATAGCATGCCTGTTTGGAGAATATTTCGTTGGCAAAGGTTGATAGAGTGTTACAAGTTCTTTGTCATTCCAGTAACCTACCCGACACATCAGGGCGAGATAACATATTTTCAATATGGTTTTTTAGAACAAAAATGACACTTTTTTAGTTCAATCAGCATACGATAAAGATATGAAAACCTATCAATAAAATCATATTGAATGTACGAAACTACCAATAGTTGGCTAATGATTGATTTTTAATCAAGGTGGAATCCCGTTCTGCCCGACACGTAGGGAAATATAATTTATTCAATCCGTCTTTCAAGTGACCTCCTTGTTGTCTGAACTCACTCACCTGGGTTACATAGTTATCCATGCTCCCGAGGGCTGACACTCTTACCGCCGCGAGGCATCTTGAAATTCATTGTGTATATTGTCATTTAAATAATGTACCCAAATTGTAATTTTTCGTAATATTAAATTTTGAAATATATTCTTCTTATCAGCTGATAACTTTTTATCATTATACAATTCGATCTTGATGAAGTATGTTGTGGGTGTAATTTAATTTTCCTATTTAAATAGATGAATTTCTTTAATTACAAGTTAATTTTATCGGTTATATATTTAACGTAAGATATAAGTAGAGAATATTTTTTATAACAACTAATCGAATTTTAAATTAAATTTTGAGGTGTAAAATGTCTATAGGAAAAAAAGAAATCGACGGAGTGTATTCAATAAAACCTAATTCTGATTTAATAATAGGGCAGAATATTATATTTTCTGTTAAAGTAACCATGCCGGGAAATGAGGCATTTCCTCCAGGAGGAGAGATTCGGATTAAGAAAGATTTAGTTAATATTAATATTTTAAGTTCACATGCTCCTTCAACAGATAATTATTATCACTTTCCTATAATTGAAAATGAATCTAATAAAGAAGCGGGGGAGGTGGATATTTTAATGTCTGTTAAATCAGGATTGAATTATGGTGATCCGATTACATTTGAAGTTAGCTCTAATATCTCTACATTTAAAGTACAACCATTTAACTGTATAGCCAAAGATCTTAATTCAGGAACATTAAACCTTAACGTAGTTAATCAATATTTGGAAGCGCCATATCCTACTCCAACACAATATAGTCAAACTAAAGTCAACACAAATTTACGGGACCAAAAGTCTGGGACAGCTTTAAAAAATACACCTGTGTTTATAACATCAATAGATTCGCACTCTCTGGAACAGTTTGATATATATGATTCTAATAATCAAGCTCTACTTCCTCCTGTAACATTTAGTAATATGACTGGCATTATGGTATCTTCGAGTGATAATGGCGATGTTGTTTTTTACGTTCATGCAAAAAATGCAGTAACAGCCAGAGTTAGTTTACTTTCTATTGCAGGTCCGTATGAAGGTTTTTCTAAGACTATATATTCTGTTTATGCCGGTTCTTCTGATAATCCTGTAAAATTACCAGTAATTAGCGGATATAATCCCCCAGGATATTTAAACGCAGAAGGTAATAACTCTGAAAATTTTATAGTTAGTATAAATCAATATGTTCATCCAAGCGAAGGAGATGCTGTATTATTTTTTTATGCGGAGGCTGGGAAACACAAACAATTTACTGGTTATATTCGTACTATTTCCTCATCGGAAAAACCTGAATCCGGAGAATATGTGTTTGAATTACCTTATCAAATGTTTCCATATTTAATTTTTGTAAATTTTTCTTACGTTATTATCAGAAAATCAGGGGATACATTAACCTCTATGAATCTCCCATTAACTTATGCAGGTGGGGTACCATATGAGCCTAAAGATGATGTTAAACGGCCATATCAACCTTGTAAAGTTTATCCAAGTTATGGGGTTGGAAAAGATGATGAAATAATGGAATATACACCTATTTCCTATGCTGATATAAGAGCGTTTTCAGGTAGTGACGGCTCTGGTTTATATATTAAAATATTGGGAACTGAAAATCCTACTCTTAATAAAGATATGGTTCCTGTAGGAAGTAGTGTGACATTAACTACATATATTAATACAGGTAGTGATAGTAAAGTTACAAGTGGAGTTAAATCATACCCTCCTGTAGCAGTAACAAAACAAGGAGATGAAGTTTATGCTGTAATTCATATTCCTTATGAAGATCTTGCTGAGATTTCTAATCAAAATAATGGTCAACCAGCAACCATTAGGATTGAATATTCTATTCAGGATCATAGCAATGATAATAATTCACTTTTATATGGCAAAGTTTGGGTATCAACGATTGGGACTATTTCATCATAAAATCATTATTGAAAACTAGTTTTATTTTTAAATGGTTTATTGCTGTATTTATTTAAAAATAAACATTCCCGCAGCAACAGAGGGAAATTCAGATATGGCATCACTTACTTCGCATCATTCAGTTATTATTTTCGCTTCATAGGCGAAGGAGAATGAATTCTGAGATATTAAACTTATATCTATATTATTTTTATTTGTGATTTATTAATTGGTTAAGGAGAGAGTAAATGAGAGATTCTCTACCAGGAGATGTGAATCCGAAATCATTAAGAATGAAAGTTCATAATCCTTTTTTAGCAATTCCGTCTTCATCTGAAACTCCACCTAGTAATGTATTTACTGAAGTAACAACAACAGTAAGAAGTATATATGGAAATCCTTTGCCAAAGAAAAAAATATTTGTTACAGATTATTCAGTAGGGTTTGGTAAATTGAAGGAAGTAATAATATTTGCTTCTAATCATGAAGATAGAATAGAGCCTATATTATATAATGGTTATGAAGGTTTTTTTATTGAAACAAATGAACATGGTGAGATTTCGTTCTTTATACATCCAAAGATATCACCAATGGTTTCATTGCAGTTATATGCACAAATACCTGGTGATGATAATATCTTTGCTGCAGATTACATTATCTATATTGTAGATCATACATATCAAGAACTTCCTTCTAGATTGCTTGAGCCAAAAATAATTGGCTGTTCAGGTGGAAATATAAAGTCAAATGGACATAGTAGGTTTGAAGCTCAAATTAGCAATGTTGATGATGTTGAAGATGCCGAATCTATACTATTTTTTGTTAATGGAGAGTATACTAAAGAATCTATCCCGTTTGAATATGCTAGTGATTTTACTTTGCCTTACTCTATTTTTAAAAGTAATAGTTTGTCAGAGTTCTCTTATATTGTTATTAGGAGAAGTGGAGATATATACCCGTATAAATCCAGAGTGTTAGAATTAAATTATATGAGAGAACCCAATAAACCTTGGTCAGATGTGAATAGAGTATATGATTCTTGTAAGGTTTATAATAGCAAAGGTGTTAAATCTGGAAACATTATAGAACAATACACTTTTATTAGTGAAGAAGATATTTCTTATTCCAATAGTGATAATGCGGGTGTTTATGTTGTAATTACAGGGACAAATGTCCCAGGAGATACGTCAAAAGTTGCCTTTGGCTCTGAGGTGACATTAAACTTATATACTAACTCTCTTTCAGGTGATTTTAGATGGAGTTGTAATAAAATAATGCCATTTCTTCCTGACGAATATGATGGTAATACTGCAACGCTAATATTTCCTATACCACTTAGGCTTTTAAATAATAATCCTGCGTTTCCTAGTGGTAAATATGGTGAGGTGTATTTTGACTATCAGATTGGAGTAGATATTGATCCTGATGTTTCTTATGGAAGAACTTGGTTTGGACATATTAATACATTTGACTGACAATGAGGTGATTTATGCTTGATAGTAATTATCTTTCTGCACCAATAATTGAAGGATATGATAATAATAAATTATATAATCATGGGGAAACGGAATTTTGTGTAGAAATTCCATATTATGAACATGCTCATTCTGGCGATCTGATATGTTTTTATGTAAATGGTATTTCGACTAATAATTGCTTTAATCTTGATAAAGTTGAAGAATTAGGCACACCCTGTATATACAAATTACCTTTTGATATTTTTTTGCCTGCTGATACTCCATGTAGATTTTCTTACACTGTTAAAAGTTCCGGAAATGGTGCTTTTAGACCTTCAAATGATTTAATTGTTACATATACAGATAAATCAGATCCGCCACTATTTGGCGCTTGTACTGTATACTCAAGTTTTGGTATTAATGATGATGACAATATAGTACAGCCATACCCTCCTGAATGTGGTGGTGAAAATGATAGTAATATTGTTACTTGTCATACTATTTCTAATTACAAGAAGAATAATGACTGGGCAGGGTTATATGTTGTAATAGATGGGGCAAACTATACTCCAGGAAAAGTTCCAATTGGTAGTAAGGTTACACTTTGTGCTCTTCTAGAATCTGAATGTTATCAAATGGGAGACGGACCATTTCCTATAGGTACGAAAGTAATGGAGCCTGATGCTAATAACCCTAACCTTGGCCGTATTGTTTTTCCCATTCCTCATAATTATGTAGTGGGATATAAGAATCAAGGTGGCTGTCAGGATTCTAATGGTAATGTGTATGGATATGGCACAATTAATTTTTGGTATCATGTCAATAAAAATGACAAGTACATATCAGACTATTGGAAAGGTAGAATACATACTTGTGGGTTAGATCCTAGTTTGGGTATCCAAACTCTTACTAGTTGTACGAAAGTACAGCCTTGTTATAATTGCCCAGAATAAATGAATAAAAGTGGTATTTTTGGAACTAGACTTAAATTAGCACCCATTTTCATGGGTGCTAATAATATTGAGAGGTTAAAAAAATAAAAATTTAATTAATAATTATTTTGGTGCTAAATTAATATGCTGTTTTTATATATAAATACAGAAGGTTCCTATTTGAAAAACTGGAATGCAATCATGTGATAATGGCAAGGTTTCACTATAAAATAAAACTATGGTGAGATCTGTGTTTTTATCTTTTTTATAGTTAAAGTTCTGATTATTTATGTGCTTTTCATATTTCTAAATTAACTTCTCCTTTCCTTGATGTTCTTTAGTTTTCGTCTGAAAGTTATTTGTAATACCTTACTGATAAAATTATAGCAATTTCATTGCAAGTAAAAAATTAATCCCCATTTATTTTTTCATTATGCGAGTAAATCAGGATTATATTCTTTTATGTGTTTTTGTTATTAATCTATTCACTTGTGATTTGATTATATGGTATTTTATTAAAGCAATGTTTTATTTAATCAATTTTTGGTTTGATGTTCTTAAGTTATTTGATGTGAAGGTTATTGTTTTTGCAATTGTCAATAATTGTAATGATTGAAGTGAAAAACGTGGTTTTATGTATAAATGATTTAATTATTTTGAGGAGGTGAAATTATCTTTTTGTAGTGTTGAATTCTTCATTTATATTACCAATGTTATTATAAATTACTGTGATTAAGAAGTCGTGGTAAATCTTTTGCTAATTGTATCCTTATTAACTAACATTTCATTAGTCAATGTTTTTACCAGTAGTTCCGATAAGACCTTTGGCAAAGCGCTAAGTTAAAATGCTATCACCATGAATCTGTAATGTTTTGTAGTTATTAACAACCATTGGGCGAAAGAACATGGATATACGCAATCTTGAAGCTTTCATCGTTTTGGCTGAGACTCTTAATTATCACAAGGCATCAGAGAGGCTTTACCTTTCTCAGCCTGCTTTGACGAAAAAAATACACGGTCTGGAAGATATTCTGGGGGCTGAATTATTCAGAAGAGGACCAAATGGAACAAAATTAACAGATTTTGGTCAGAAAACGCTGGAAAATGCCAGAAAATTTTTAACGCATTATGAACAGTTTAAAAGCCAGGTGCAGTTTGATTCAAAAAAGGAAGTGACCCGGCACTTATATGTCGGCTCGTGTTTTCCTATCCATAATTATTCTCAAATCGAGAATCAGCTTGCAGAGAAAAAAGGTAATATTGTACTGGCTCTGATGACCGGTTTGTCAGTTGAGCAGCAGGTTAATTTATTGAATGCGGGTATGCTCCATGTGGCCGTTATGCCTTTGGCAGCGGCAAAATCGTTTGACGTAAAAAAAATATTTACTGAAAAATTAGTTTATATTTTTAAGAAAAAGAGCCCGCTGATATCTAAATTCAGAATAGGAAATAGTCAGTATGGCAGTAAGAATTCTCTGACGATGGCGAGCGAAAAAAAAGAAAATACTGATTTGAATGACTGTCTGAATGTTTTTCCTATTTATAGTAGTGATAATATGAATTTGTTATTAAAAACAAATGATATCATGTTGATGATGGAGATGATTACAAAAAATGGTACTTACACATGTGTGCCTAAGAGAATGATAAGTGCAATTCCGGATTATTATATGAATTCTCTGGAACTTTTTGAAACAGATAAGAAAATAGACTTAGGTGTCGTATGGAGTAAGACAATAGATGAGGAGCTGATTGGTGATGCTGAAAGCTTTTCTGCATGGGTGATCAATCTTTAAAATAACAGTCTAAATAGTCAGTGAATCATTTCTTTAATGTTAATGCTTTTTCAAAGCAGATTATAAATAATAAGATCGTGAGATTTTGATAATGACTATAAATATTTCTGTTAATCGATGTGTGAAAGATATTTCTCAATCATATGATTTTAAGTTTTTATAATCAGTAGGGCAATTTCTTGTATAGGTTAGACAATAGTATGTTTTTAGGCTTGAAATATCATAACCGGGCATTAGGTTAAAATGCCCGATTATGATTGCGCGAGAATAAAGATTCAGAATAAGCTTATTGATTTGAGTTAAACGTTTCTGTCATTTTTTCAATTTGCTCCTGAATATCTAACCACTCCACTTCAATATCTTCCAGTGTGGATTTAGTGTTATTCTGTTGATACAGGCACTCGGTTAATTCCGTTTTGCGATCATTTTCATAGATTGTGTTATCTGACAGCTTTTCTTCTATATTTTCCAGCTCTGTACTTAATTTTTCCATCTGCTTTTCAAGAAGGGTTAGCCGCTTACGCAATGGTTGTGTTTGACTGCGGAATTCTGCTTCACGTCTTTTTTGATCTTTACGCTCCTGCGCACTGTAATTCTGGACGTTATTGGTAGATAAATCAGTGCCGGCCGCGGTTTTTTCTTCCTGACTCTCTCGCAATTGCTGACGCTGTAATTCTGTCAGCCATTGCTGATAGTCCTCCAAATCACCGCTGAAAGACTCTACTTTGCCATCATGTACCAAATAAAGTTCATCAGTGGTAGAACGCAGCAGGTGTCTATCATGGGATACCACGACAAGAGCGCCGTCGAAATCGATCAGAGCTTCAGTCAGAGCCTGTCTCATGTCCAGATCAAGGTGGTTGGTGGGTTCATCCAGTAGCAGAAGGTTCGGGCGTTGCCAGACAATCAAGGCAAGTACCAAACGAGCCTTTTCCCCGCCGGAAAAACGGGCGCTCGGGTCAGTTACTTGGTCTCCTTTGAAACCAAAACCGCCAAGGTAATCCCTCAGCTGCTGTTCTGATTCCTGTGGTGCGAGTCTGGCTAAGTGCTGTAAAGGTGATTCGTCCGCACGCAGGAATTCCAGCTGGTGCTGGGCAAAATATCCCAGTTTGATACCTTTGGCTAAAGCGATCTCTCCTTTCTGTGGTTCAAGCTCACCTGCCAGTAATTTGATAAGGGTTGATTTACCCGCACCGTTACGGCCTAGCAGACCAATGCGTGAACCGGGAACCAGATTTAATTTGATCGAGTCCAGCACAGTCTTGTCACCGTATCCGGCACTGATTTTTTCCATGTTCAATAGCGGGTTTGGCAGACTGTCCGGCTTTCGGAAGCTGAAACGGAAGGGGTTATCAACATGGGCTGGTGCAATCAATTCCATGCGTTCCAGCATTTTGATCCGGCTTTGTGCCTGTTTGGCTTTGGTGGCCTGAGCACGGAAACGGTCAATATAGCTTTGCAAATGCGCCACTTTTTCTTGCTGGCTTTGGTACAAAGCCTGTTGTTGGGCAAGTTTGGCAACGCGTTGCCGCTCAAAGGAAGAGTAATTACCTGTATATTCGAATAAATTTTGTTGCTCGATATGCAGGATTTTATCGATGATCGGGTCGAGGAAATCCCTGTCATGGGAGATCAGAATCAAAGTGCCTGTGTAGCTTTTCAGCCACTTTTCAAGCCAGATTACTGCGTCCAGATCAAGGTGGTTAGTTGGCTCATCCAGCAGCAGCAGGTCAGAGCGGCAAATCAGTGCCTGAGCCAGATTGAGGCGCATACGCCAGCCACCGGAAAATGAACGGACAGGTTGTTCCAGCTGTGCCTGAGAAAAGCCCAAACCATGCAACAAGCTGGAAGCGCGAGAGCGGATTGTCCACGCCTGAATAGTGTCCAGTTGGCCGTGAAGGTGGGCGATAGCGTGGCCGTCATTCTGTTCATTGGCTATTTTCAGCTTTTGCTCCAGTTGGCGGAATTCGCGATCACCGTCGATCACATATTCAAGCGCTGAAATTTCCAGAGCGGGAGTTTCCTGATTTACCCATGCCAAAGCCCAATTACCGGGAAATGTCACAGAGCCATTTTCAGCCTGAAGTTCACCTTTCAGTAATGAAAGCAGGGTTGATTTACCACAGCCATTTTTACCCACCAGCCCAACTTTCTGGCCGGGATTGATGGTTGCGCTGGCATTGTCCAGCAGAACACGGACGCCTCGGCGGATTTGCAGAGAAGAAAAAACAATCATGATATTGTCTGTATAGAGTATGTTAAGTTAATAATTACATTGTATCTGTTCGTTTCGTTGTTTCGATAGTCTGGCGTGCATGGTAGCGGAAAATAGGTGACCTGACACGTCCTGAGGGGGGATTGATGATATTGTCATCTCATGTTTTGCCGCCCAGGGTATTACTGTTGTATATCCATCCGGAACCGCAGGGTTCTGTGGTCAATAAGGTATTGCTCCAGACGGTTCGGGAGCTGGAAAACGTCACTGTTCACGATCTGTATGGCTGTTATCCTGATTTTTTTATTGATGTTCCGGCAGAGCAGAAGCTCTTAAGTGAGCATCAGATCATTGTGTTTCAGCATCCTCTTTATACTTATAGCTGCCCTGCTTTATTGAAAGAGTGGATGGATCGCGTGTTAAGCCGTGATTTTATTGGCGGCACCGAGCCGATGCTGAGAAATAAATACTGGCGCTCTGTCATCACTACGGGAGAGCCTGAAGGTGCTTTTTGCAGCAGTGGGCACAACCGTTATTCGATGGAGGAAATTCTCCGGCCTTTCGAATTGGTGGCTTCGATGTGCCATATGCACTGGCTGTCCCCGATGATCCTTTACTGGGCCAGACGTCAGCCACCTGAGGTGCTTGTCAGTCATGCTAATGCATATTGGGAATGGCTTAAAGCGCCACTGTCTTTGGGAGGGCTTTAATCATGGAGACTTCAGCGCTGTTAAGCGCCGGAATATTATTTCTGTTTGCTGCTGTTGTCGCTGTTCCTCTGGCTCAGAAGTTCAGAATCGGAGCCGTTCTGGGGTATCTTCTTGCCGGTATCGCACTTGGCCCTTGGGGAGCCGGACTTATCAAGGATGTTGGTGAGATCCTCCATTTCTCTGAGCTTGGTGTCGTTTTTCTGATGTTCATCATTGGTCTTGAACTGAATCCGGCAAAACTCTGGCAACTCAGGCGTTCTATCTTTGGTGCCGGTACAGTGCAGGTTGTGCTGACTGCGCTAGTTCTGGCTTCGTTTCTTTGTCTGACAAATTTCTCATGGCAGGCTGCTGTTATCGGTGGTGTGGGGCTTGCTATGTCGTCAACCGCGATGGCGCTGCAATTAATGCGGGAAAAAGGCATGGCAAATAACGAAGGTGGGCAACTCGGTTTTTCTATTTTGTTGTTTCAGGATATTGCGTTAATTCCGGCTTTAGCTTTGATCCCGATACTGGCGGGTGGTACGGCTTCCGGTGACTGGTATCGTATCGGCCTTAAAATTATTGCCTTTGCCGGTATGTTGTTGGGTGGGCGCTATTTATTACGTCCTTTATTTCGTTTGGTGGTGAAATCAGGTGTCAGAGAAGTGTTTACCGCCGCTGCGCTACTGGTTGTTCTTGGTGCTGCGGTTTTTATGGAAACACTGGGTTTTTCGATGGCTCTGGGGACGTTTATTGCGGGGGTGTTGCTTGCTGATAGTGAGTATCGCCATGAGCTGGAAATTTCCATTGAACCCTTCAAGGGATTGTTGCTGGGGCTGTTCTTTATTTCTGTTGGTATGTCATTGAATATTGGTGTGCTGTTGAGCCATTTGCCAGATGTATTGCTTGCTGTTTTGGCTCTGGTGCTGACAAAAAGTACCATATTGTATGTTATTGGCAGAATTTCTGGATTAGGAAATTCATTGGGTATGCAGCTTTCCGGGGTGTTGAGTCAGGGGGGAGAATTCGCCTTTGTTTTATTTTCAGCTGCTCTTGGAGAGAAGGTGTTAGATAAGAACCAGATGTCATTTTTGTTGGTAGTGGTGACATTATCGATGATGACAACACCGCTGGTGATGACATTAGTCGAGCGGATATTAACCGGTCGTTACAATAGACAACCAGAAAGCAATGAAACACCTTTTGTGGAAGATAACGCTCCACAGGTTATTGTGGTGGGTTTTGGTCGTTTCGGGCAGGTTGTCGGGCGGCTTTTAATGGCAAATAAAATCCGTATCACTGTGCTGGAGCGCGATGTCAGTGCGATCAGCACGCTGCGCCGTTATGGTTATAAGGTGTATTATGGTGATGCAAGTGAGCTGGAACTGCTGCGTTCTGCGGGAGCTGACAAAGCTAAAGCGATTGTCATTACCTGCAATGAACCGGAAGATACCATGACCATTGTCCGATTATGCCAGCAACATTTTTCTCATCTGCACATCATTGCACGTGCAAGAGGGCGCTTTGAAGCCCATGAGCTGTTGCAAAGTGGTGTACAGGATTTTAGCCGGGAAACATTTTCAAGTGCGCTGGAAGTCGGAAGAAAAACCATGATAGGGCTGGGTATTCATCCTCATCGTGCTTATCGTGCCCAGCAACATTTTAGGCGTCTGGATATGCGCATGTTGCGTGAGCTTATGCCTCATCTACAGGGCGATGTGGCACATATATCCCGTGTAAAAGAAGCCCGTCGTGAATTGGAAGAGTTATTTGAACGGGAAATGCTTAATGAACGTCGTCAGCCGGAAGGCTGGGATGAGTGATGATATGAAATAACTATATACTTTGTCGAAATCCATTGTGTATACCGACAATAATAACATCACAGTATATGAAGTAATGGGGGAAATATGTCTGTCAGTCGTAAGCGTTTTATTGCAGGAGCCGTTTGCCCAAAGTGTCAGTCACAGGATACTTTGGCCATGTGGCAGGAGAATAAAGTGGATGTTGTGGAATGTGTCAGTTGTGGGCATCTTCAGCGGCAAACCGATGAATCTGTAACACCTCATGTCAGAGATCAGGAGCAGGTTATCGGTATTTTTACGCCGAAATAACTGAACTAAGTTACAACAGATAATGGATAAATTTTTTCATTACCAGATACAGTGAAGTAGAATTCCGGTACAATCAGCGGCATTTTTAGTCGTAACGTAAGAATTTTCCCTCACGTTTTTACCCGGGTATTGTAGGAGATGTCATGAAAGTAGAAAAAGATTTGGTGGTCAGCTTGGCTTATCAAGTAAGAACAGAAGATGGTGTTTTAGTTGATGAGTCCCCGGTGAGCGCACCGTTAGACTATCTGCATGGCCGTGGTTCCCTGATCAGCGGTTTAGAGAAATCACTGGAAGGTCGTGAGGCTGGTGAGCGCTTTGATGTAAGCGTTGAAGCTGACGATGCATATGGTCAGTATGATGAAAATCTGGTTCAGCGCGTACCAAAAGATGTTTTTGTTGGCGTTGAAGAATTAGAAGTGGGTATGCGTTTCCTGGCTGATACTGATATGGGGCCAGTACCTGTTGAAATTACCGCTTTAGAAGGCGATGACGTTGTTGTTGATGGCAACCACATGCTGGCTGGTCAGAATCTGAAATTCAACGTTGAAATTGTTGCGGTTCGTGAAGCAACAGAAGAAGAACTGGCTCACGGTCACGTGCATGGTCAGGGTGGTTGTGGTGATCACGATCACCAGCATGATCACGAAGAGCACAGCTGCTGCGGCGGTAGCTGCCACTAATTGGCAGGAAAAAAGGGAAGCTGACGAGCTTCTCTTTTTTACGGTTTGCCCCGGCCTTTGCTGGCAGGTATTGACTCCGATCAGTCATGCTGGAGCTGTCTCCACGAAGTAGGCTCTTAATAGTGCGGAGGGGGTGTTTCTTCTGACATTGGTGCGATAATTGATGACTGGTGGGTTTTCAGTCGTTCTGCCATTAATTTTAACTGCTCTTTCAGTCTATCTATTTCTACCTGCTGCTTTCTAACCTCTTGGTTTAATTCTTCAATGGTCATTTCCTGATAGGCCAGTTTAGTTTCCAGTTGCTCAAATCTTTGTTCAAAGCTGGATAATTCCATTATTTCCCCTCTCATCTTTGTTTGTTCATTTAATTTCATGGTGAAATGATTATTCTAATCGGGTTGATACTATAATACCGGTAGCCTGATGCCTATACCCTTCGCCTTTCAAGTTGCCTCTTTGTTGGCTGCGCTCACTCACCCCGGTCACAGTTTTTATAAACATACGGTTAGCTATGCTCCCGGGAATGAGTTCTCTTGCCGCCGCGATGCAATTCGAAATCCATTGGGTCTAAACCTTTTGGCAAAGGTGAGGGCGGAGAAAAGTGAAGAAAAAACAGAATAAGTAAAAAGCTTTTTACATCAATATGGTGCTAATCTTTTTCAGGCCAATGTATAGCAAATATTGTTATTGGTTTTAGTAGGCAGTTATAGTACATGTGGTTGCATGATTTTTGCTGATGACAAATTCAGTCAAATTTATTGGAGAATATGATGAAATCATTCTTAAAAACAACTTTGTTAGCAACTACACTGGCAATGACATTCGGTGTACCTTATGTAATGGCTAATGAAGCAAAAGCCAGCGACGAAGTGAAATTGAATAAAGCTTTCAAGACCGCAGAACAGCAGAACTCTTATGCGTTGGGAGCTTCCATTGGTCGTTATATGGAAAAATCTTTAGAGGAACAGAAAGCACTGGGTATCGACCTCGATAAATCTCAGGTTATGTCTGGCTTTGGAGACGCAATAAATAATAAAAGCAAACTGAATGATAGCGAAATTCAGCAGATCCTCAGTGAGTTTGATGCAAAAATCAGGGCTTCTTTACAAGTTAAAATGGAAAAAGAAGCGAGCGAAAATAGCGAGAAAGGAAATAAATTCCGGGAACAGTTCGCTAAGGAAGCTGGAGTAGTCAAAACTAAATCAGGTCTTTTGTACAAAGTTGAACGTGAAGGAACGGGCAAGACTCCTGTATCAACCGATACTGTCATCGTGAACTACAAAGGTTCTTTGATTGACGGGAAAGTGTTTGATAGTTCTTATGACCGGAAAGAACCTCTGTCTATCCCTCTGGATGGTGTTATTCCTGGCTGGACAGAAGGTCTTCAGCACCTGAAAAAAGGTGGAAAAATGAAGCTGGTTATTCCACCTGAGTTAGCTTATGGTAAAAATGGTGTTCAGGGAATTCCGGTTAACTCAACTCTGGTCTTTGAAATTGAATTGCTGGATATTAAACCTAGCGCGAAAACAAAATAATTTTCATCGTAATTAATACGTGATTTTATAACAGGGGCTATCATGCCCCTGTTTTGTTATGAGAATATTTACTTCGACTTGATAAGTTATAAAGATTAAATATAGAAAATGAGTTTGACCACTTATTATTTTCTACGGTATTAAATAGAATAACTTTCTCATATATCAGGTGTATTCGAACACTAGGCTGTGATAAGGCCGAATGGTCTGCCCAGCGAGAACTTGACGATAATTTAATGTAGTTTTAACGTCATTATTCTGGATAGAATACAGCGTATTAAAAATGTTTTCTGCTAAGTGCGGTTATAATAAATCTCTCCCTGATGTTTTGGTGAGGCGGAGTCTAAGCTTGAAGGATGGTGTATTACATGTCTACCCCGTTATTTTCTGGTGAAAAAATATCTGGTGATAAAATATCCGGTGATAGCAGCGATATTGATTTACTGGAAAATCAACCGTTCAGTGAAACGGATCATGAAATCTTAAAGTCTTATGAAGCGGCAGTTGATGGCCTGGCTATGCTGATTGGTGGGCATTGTGAAATTGTTCTTCATTCACTGGAAGACCTTAAATGTTCAGCTGTCAGAATAGCTAACGGAGAGCATACCGGTCGTCAAATCGGTTCTCCTATTACCGATCTGGCATTACGGATGCTGCACGATATTACTGATGAAGACTCTTCTGTTTCCAGAGCCTACTTCACAAGGGCGAAAAGTGGCGCATTGATGAAATCGGTCACTATTGCTATTCGCAATCGTCAGCGTCGGGTTATCGGGCTTTTGTGTATCAACATGAATCTTGATGTGCCTTTTTCTGAAATTATTCAGACTTTTATCCCTGAAAAAACTCACGAGGTTTCTTCAAACGTCAATTTTGCTTCTTCCGTGGATGATCTTGTTGCTCAGACACTGGAATTCACTATCGAAGAAGTGAATGCGGATCGCAATGTTTCCAATAATGCCAAAAACAGGCAGGTTGTTCTGAACCTTTATGAGAAGGGCATTTTTGATATCAAAGATGCGATTAATCAGGTCGCTGACCGCCTGAATATCTCCAAGCATACGGTATACCTCTATATTCGCCAGTTTAAAAACGGTGAATGTGCACACCCGGAGAAGTAATGTTGCCACTGTCTTACTGCTTACTGGTAACCGGGCCGACATACGGGACTCAGCAAGCCAGTAGTGCCTATCAGTTTGCTCAGGCAATTATTGCCTCTGGTCATAAATTGCATAGCGTGTTTTTTTATCGTGAAGGCGTCCAGAACGGTAATCAGCTGACTGCACCTGCCAATGATGAGATTGATCTTGTCAGGGCGTGGCAGTCATTGGCTGTTCAGCATCAGTCTGAGCTGTTTATTTGTATTGCAGCCGCGTTACGACGCGGCGTCGTGGATGAGCAGCAGGCAAGTGAACTGGATTTGAGGTCCGCAAATCTCGCCGATGGTTTTGAACTCAGTGGTCTTGGTTCTTTGGCTGAGGCCATGATGCTGTGTGATCGCGTGGTACAATTTTAAGGGTACGACGACTTAATGGCACAGGGTTAGGGGCATAACAGGAAGACATTTATAATGAAAAAAATCGCCTTCATTTTTACTGAAGCCCCCCACGGCTCTTCTGCTGGTAGAGAAGGGCTGGATGCACTGCTTGCAACATCAGCACTGACGGAGCAGGTCGGCGTATTCTTTATTTCTGATGGAGTACTTCAGCTGCTGTCCAACCAGCAGCCGGATAAAATCCTGTCACGTGACTATATTTCAACATTTAAGATTTTACCTCTGTATGACATTGAGAAATGTTATATCTGCCTGGAAGATCTGACGGTTAGAGGATTTGCTCCAGAAGATGATTTTATTCTGGAAGCTGAGTTTCTCTCGGCTGCGGCAATCCGGCAAATGCTGGCGGGCTACGATGTTGTGTTGAAATTTTAATCTACTTTGGAGAGATGACATGTTATATACTGTTAGATGCTCACCTTATCAGAATGACTTCAATGCAATACTGGGCTTGATCACTGATGCAGATGATGTCCTGATGCTGCAAAATGGGGTATTACTGGGTGTTCATGGCAATCCCTATTTAGCTGAGCTGATTCATACAGGTGCGGGTATCTATGCCTTACAGGAGGATCTGGATGCCCGGGGGCTTACGGAGCGGGTTTCAGAGCATGTAAAGATGGTCAATTACAATGGCTTTGTCAGTTTAACAGTGAAACATCAGCAAAGTTTAAGTTGGTAAATATTCCGCATTTTTTCCGCAGATATTGCCTGTGATCATTCAGTTAATAAATCAGTGGTCTGTGAACTTTTTAGTGCGCTGACAGAATACTGACAGATACCAACATATAGAAAGACTGTATATTTCTTGACACCTCGTCAAGTCAGCAATAAAATTCCGCGTCCTCTCGTTTTGTCATCATGGCTGACAGAGGGTAAAATCCGTGTTTACGAAGCAAAAAAACCAGGAGTTTTTTTAATAATGGCTACTATTAACCAGCTGGTTCGCAAATCTCGTAGCTCGAAAGTTGTGAAAAGCAACGTTCCTGCTCTGGAAGCTTGCCCGCAAAAACGTGGCGTATGTACTCGTGTATATACTACCACTCCAAAAAAACCAAACTCAGCACTGCGTAAAGTATGCCGTGTTCGTTTGACTAACGGTTTCGAAGTGACTTCTTACATCGGTGGTGAAGGCCACAACCTGCAAGAGCACTCCGTTATCCTGATCCGTGGCGGTCGTGTTAAAGACTTGCCAGGTGTGCGTTACCACACTGTTCGCGGTGCATTGGACTGTTCCGGTGTTAAAGACCGTAAACAAGCTCGTTCTAAGTACGGTGTGAAGAAGCCAAAGGCTTAATGGGTCTCCGTTAAGTAAGGCCAAACATTGTTCACTTTAAATGTCAAAATAAACTCGTAGAGTTTTGGACAACCCTGAAATTCGAAACGGAGTATTTCCATGCCACGTCGTCGTGTAATTGGTCAACGTAAAATTCTGCCAGATCCAAAGTTCGGATCAGAACTGCTGGCCAAATTTGTAAATATCCTGATGGTAGACGGTAAAAAGTCTGTCGCAGAAGCAATCGTATATGGTGCGCTTGAGACCCTGGCTCAGCGTTCCGGTAAAGAACATCTGGAAGCATTCGAGCTGGCACTGGATAACGTGCGCCCGACTGTGGAAGTTAAATCTCGCCGTGTAGGTGGTTCTACCTATCAGGTTCCAGTTGAAGTTCGTCCGGTTCGTCGTAATGCTCTGGCAATGCGTTGGATCGTTGATGCTGCTCGTAAACGCGGTGATAAGTCTATGGCTCTGCGCCTGGCGAATGAATTATCTGATGCGGCTGAAAACAAAGGCGCTGCTGTTAAGAAACGTGAAGACGTTCACCGTATGGCAGATGCTAACAAGGCGTTCGCACACTACCGTTGGTAATCCATTTTTTGGGAATCCATCGGCAGTGAATATGTTCTGGGTAGCTGCGGCTGCCCGTTCTCCAAATTGAAGAACGCCCACGAGAGAGGAAAAAATGGCTCGTCAAACACCTATAGCACGTTACCGTAATATCGGTATCAGTGCCCACATCGACGCCGGTAAAACCACAACAACTGAACGTATTCTGTTTTACACAGGCGTAAACCATAAGATCGGTGAAACTCACGAAGGTTCAGCAACGATGGACTGGATGGAGCAGGAGCAGGAGCGTGGTATTACCATTACCTCCGCAGCGACTACTGCATTCTGGTCCGGTATGGCTAAACAGTATGAGCCACACCGTATCAACATCATCGACACCCCAGGCCACGTTGACTTCACTATCGAAGTAGAACGTTCTATGCGTGTTCTTGATGGTGCAGTAATGGTTTACTGTGCAGTTGGTGGTGTTCAGCCTCAGTCTGAAACCGTATGGCGTCAGGCTAACAAATATAATGTTCCACGCATCGCGTTCGTTAACAAAATGGACCGTATGGGTGCGAACTTCCTGCGCGTTGTTGAGCAGATCAAAACTCGTCTGGCAGCTACCCCAGTTCCTCTGCAACTGGCGATTGGTGCAGAAGATACCTTCACTGGTATTGTTGACTTGCTGAAAATGAAAGCAATCAACTGGAACGAAGCTGATCAGGGTACTACCTTCACTTATGAAGATATCCCGGCTGACATGGTTGAACTGGCTCAGGAATGGCATCAGAACCTGATCGAATCCGCAGCAGAAGCATCAGACGAACTGATGGACAAATATCTGGGCGGTGAAGAGCTGACTGAAGACGAAGTCAAGGCAGCTCTGCGTAAGCGTGTTCTGGCTAACGAAATCATCCTGGTTACCTGTGGTTCTGCATTTAAGAACAAAGGTGTTCAGGCAATGTTGGATGCAGTTATCGAATATCTGCCAGCGCCAACTGACGTTGAGTCTATCAAAGGTATGTTGCCAGATGGCAAAGATACCCCAGCAGAACGTCATTCAAGCGATGACGAGCCATTCTCTGCACTGGCGTTCAAAATCGCAACTGACCCATTCGTGGGTAACCTGACGTTCTTCCGTGTTTACTCCGGTGTTGTTAACTCTGGTGACACTGTACTGAACCCGGTTAAAGATAAGAAAGAACGTTTTGGCCGTATCGTTCAGATGCACGCCAACAAACGTGAAGAAATCAAAGAAGTCCGTGCAGGCGACATCGCTGCTGCTATCGGTCTGAAAGATGTAACTACTGGTGACACTCTGTGTGACATGGCCTCTCCAATCATTCTGGAGCGCATGGAATTCCCAGAGCCAGTTATCTCTGTTGCTATCGAGCCAAAAACTAAAGCTGACCAAGAAAAAATGGGTATCGCTTTAGGCCGTCTGGCACAAGAAGACCCATCATTCCGCGTGAGCAGTGATGAAGAGTCTGGTCAGACTATCATCGCAGGTATGGGTGAACTTCACCTCGACGTACTGGTTGACCGTATGCGTCGTGAATTCAACGTTGAAGCGAACGTAGGTAAACCTCAGGTTGCTTACCGTGAAACTATCCGTGCTTCTGTTGAGCAGGAAGGTAAACACGCTAAACAATCCGGTGGTCGTGGTCAGTTCGGTCACGTTTGGCTACGTATCGAGCCTCTGGAAGCAGGTGGCGACGGTTACCAATTCGTGAACGAAATCGTTGGTGGTGTTGTTCCTAAAGAATACATCCCAGGCGTTGACAAAGGTGTTCAGGAACAGCTGAAGAGTGGTGTTCTTGCAGGTTACCCAATCGTTGACGTTAAAGTTGCTCTGTTCGACGGTTCTTACCATGACGTTGACTCCTCAGAAATCGCCTTTAAAATTGCCGCATCCATGGCATTTAAAGAAGGCTTCATGAAAGCGAAGCCAGTTCTGCTGGAACCAATCATGAAAGTCGAAGTGGAAACACCAGAAGACTACATGGGTGACGTCATCGGTGACTTGAACCGTCGCCGTGGTATGATCGATGGTATGGATGATGTAGCTACGGGCAAAATTGTTCGTGCTCAAGTACCATTATCTGAAATGTTTGGTTATGCTACTGACCTGCGTTCTCAGACCCAAGGTCGTGCTTCTTACTCCATGGAGTTCTTGAAGTACAACGAAGCGCCTAGCAACGTCGCTCAGGCTATTATCGAAGCTCGTAAAGCTAGATAAGTTTTCGAGTTTACTATCTTTTTGGCTCCCTCATCATTTGTGACGGGGGAGCGGTATTAAGGAATAGAGTCGTGTCTAAAGAAAAGTTTGAACGTTCCAAACCGCACGTTAACGTTGGTACTATCGGCCACGTTGACCACGGTAAAACTACCCTGACTGCTGCAATCACCACCGTTCTGGCAAAAACCTACGGCGGTAACGCACGTGCATTCGATCAGATCGATAACGCACCAGAAGAAAAAGCACGTGGTATCACCATCTCTACTTCTCACGTAGAGTAC
>NZ_CAWNQF010000067.1:0-54693 GCF_963876465.1 Xenorhabdus sp. KK7.4 | reverse complement strand
CACAGTTCTACTTCCGTACAACTGACGTAACCGGTACTATCGAACTGCCAGAAGGCGTTGAGATGGTAATGCCAGGTGACAACATCAACATGGTAGTTACTCTGATTGCTCCAATCGCAATGGACGAAGGTCTGCGTTTCGCAATCCGTGAAGGCGGCCGTACTGTTGGTGCTGGTGTTGTTGCTAAAGTGATCGCATAATTTTTTTAATGTGTTCATTTTGGAAGGGCATCGATAGATGCCCTTTTTATACGTTGTCTTAAGAAGAACCTATCTCATCAATAGTTGTTGATGGGTACATCAAATAGTTGTACTGAATTATTGGTGAGATAGGCTCTGATACAACGGATAGGCTTTGGTATCTGCCTGTTTTCAGACAAGCAGCTTTAAGAGAACTCTTCTTAATAAGTTCGCTTTCAGGCGAATAGATACAAAAAGTCCTGCTGAATTATGACGCCGAGTCAGATACAATTACAATTATTTTTGGGTTCGGTCTGATTTGTTTTGCTCTTGCGAGGCAAGCTGGCTATCTATTTACATCATAGTTACTTACATATAGTTACAGGTTGGTTTATGAGTGCGAATAGCAATGCTCAAGAAAGCGGGCGTGGTCTTGATATAGCAAAATGGCTATTGGTAGCAGTGCTGCTGGTGGTTGCTATTGTGGGTAATTACTATTACCGGGAGTATAACCTGCCCCTGCGCGCGATAGCCGTTGTTGCTATTGTTGCCCTTGCAGGAGCAGTTGCATTGTTGACTGCGAAAGGTAAAGCTGCATTAGCATTTGCCCGCGAATCTCGCGTCGAAATGCGTAAAGTCATTTGGCCAACTCGCCAGGAAGCCCTGCATACAACACTGATTGTTGCCGCAGTAACGGCTGTCATGTCGCTGATTTTGTGGGGGCTTGATGGTATTCTGGTGCGTTTAGTTTCATTTATTACAGGCCTGAGGTTTTAAGAATGTCTGAATCCCCAAAAAAGCGTTGGTATGTCATACAGGCATTTTCTGGGTTTGAAGGTCGCGTAGCCCAATCTCTGCGTGAACATATCAAATTACACGATATGGAAGACTCTTTCGGTGAAGTTATGGTGCCGACAGAAGAAGTTGTTGAGATCCGCAGTGGCCAGCGTCGTAAAAGCGAGCGTAAATTCTTCCCGGGCTATGTCTTGGTACAAATGGTAATGAACGATGCAACATGGCATCTGGTTCGCAGTGTACCTCGCGTAATGGGTTTTATTGGCGGTACATCTGACCGTCCTGCACCAATCAGTGATAAAGAAGTCGATGCTATTATGAATCGTCTTCAGCAGGTTGGTGATAAACCACGTCCAAAAACTTTGTTCGAACCAGGCGAAATGGTCCGCGTCAGCGATGGCCCATTTGCAGACTTCAATGGTGTTGTAGAAGAAGTCGATTACGAGAAGAGCCGCCTGAAAGTTTCGGTTTCTATCTTTGGTCGTGCTACGCCAGTTGAGCTGGATTTCAGTCAGGTCGAGAAAGCTTAATCTGATGCTTAATTGAGCTGTTTTGCTTGCAAAGGGTGTGAAATTAGCATACAATTTCGCGCCTTTTGTTTTTATTCGGATGCTATTTTAGCTTATCCGGATAGGCAACTAAGTCTGATGACAGACATAATTTTTTGTGGTTTTGCCTGATTTAATATTAGGCGGGGCCTGAAACGTTAGGGGAGCCTCTTTTCTGAGGCGATAACACCCATATAGAGGAAATATAGATGGCTAAGAAAGTACAAGCCTACGTTAAGCTGCAAGTAGCAGCGGGTATGGCTAACCCAAGCCCACCAGTTGGTCCAGCACTGGGTCAGCAGGGTGTGAACATCATGGAATTCTGTAAAGCGTTCAATGCTAAAACTGAAAGCATTGAAAAAGGCCTGCCAATTCCAGTTGTTATCACTGTTTATGCAGACCGTTCTTTCACTTTCGTTACCAAAACCCCACCAGCGGCGGTTCTGCTGAAAAAAGCAGCAGGCGTTAAATCTGGTTCCGGCAAACCGAACAAAGAGAAAGTTGGTAAAGTAACCAGCGCTCAGATTCGTGAAATTGCTGAAACTAAAGCTGCGGATATGACTGGTGCTGATGTTGACGCAATGATGCGTTCAATCGAAGGTACTGCTCGTTCCATGGGCCTGGTAGTGGAGGGTTAATCAATGGCTAAACTGACTAAGCGCATGCGCACTATTCGTGAAAAAGTTGATGCAACTAAACAGTATGACATCAACGAAGCCGTTGCTCTGCTGAAAGAACTGGCTACTGCTAAGTTCGTAGAAAGCGTTGACGTAGCTGTTAATCTTGGCATCGATGCTCGTAAATCTGACCAGAACGTTCGTGGCGCGACTGTACTGCCACACGGTACCGGTCGTTCAGTACGTGTTGCTGTATTTACCCAGGGCGCAAACGCTGAAGCGGCTAAAGCTGCTGGCGCAGAACTGGTAGGTATGGAAGATCTGGCTGAACAGATTAAGAAAGGCGAAATGAACTTCGACGTAGTTATCGCATCTCCAGATGCAATGCGCGTTGTTGGTCAATTGGGCCAAATTCTGGGCCCACGTGGTCTGATGCCAAACCCGAAAGTTGGTACTGTAACTCCTAACGTTGCTGAAGCTGTACAAAACGCTAAAGCGGGTCAGGTTCGTTACCGTAACGACAAGAACGGTATCATCCACACCACCATCGGTAAAGTTGACTTTGACGCTGACAAACTGAAAGAAAACCTGGAAGCTCTGCTGGTTGCGCTGAAAAAAGCGAAGCCATCTTCAGCTAAAGGCGTTTACGTTAAGAAAGTTAGCCTGTCCACTACCATGGGCGCAGGTGTTGCGATTGACCAGTCTGGTCTGAACACCGTAACAGCTTAATAATTTAGGCTGAAAGCGAATAACGCTTTACCTCGGCGTCAGATTTGTCTAAAATCTGACGCTTCGAATTTGACTGAACAGATTTATAACAATTTATAATAATTGGCGCATAAAATTTGTTCAGGGCAAATCACAGTTTTCGGTTGGAGCTTGGCCTAATCCAAGCCCCGTCCAAGACCGCAGGCGTAAGTACGTAGATAAATTACTTACTTAATATCCTGCGTAGACGGTGACAGAGCCAAATGAAATTTAATTTCTGGATTCTGCTCACCGTGTTTCAGCGCTCAGGCATATTTCATGTTCTGAGTGAAGTGAGTCCCGGGTTTGCCCGGTTAATCCAGGAGCAAGAAGCTAATGGCACTAAATCTTCAAGACAAACAAGCGATTGTTGCTGAAGTCAGCGAAGTAGCCAAAGGCGCGCTGTCTGCGGTTGTTGCGGATTCTCGCGGCGTTACTGTAGATAAAATGACTGAACTGCGTAAAGCAGGTCGCGAAGCTGGCGTTTACATGCGTGTTGTTCGTAACACTCTGATGCGTCGTGCTGTTGAAGGTACTGAGTATGAGTGCCTGAAAGAAGCGTTTGTTGGTCCAACCTTGATTGCTTTTTCTAACGAACATCCGGGCGCCGCTGCTCGTCTGTTCAAAGATTTCGCGAAAGCGAACCCAGCATTCGAGATTAAAGCAGCAGCCTTTGAAGGTGAGTTTATCCCAGGTTCGGACATCGATCGTCTGGCTACACTCCCAACTTACGAAGAAGCAATCGCACGCCTGATGTCAACCATGAAAGAAGCCGCTGCAGGCAAACTGGTTCGCACTCTGGCTGCGCTACGCGATCAGAAAGAAGCTGCTTAATTGCTTATTTCCTTCGTTGCTTTTTAACGTATAAATTATTTCTGAATTTTAGGAACACTTGTTATGTCTATCACTAAAGAACAAATTCTGGACGCAGTTGCAGAAATGTCTGTAATGGACGTTGTTGAACTGATCAGCATGATGGAAGAAAAATTCGGCGTTTCTGCTGCTGCAGCTGTTGCTGTAGTTGGTGGTGCTGCTGAAGCAGTTGAAGAAAAAACTGAATTCGACGTAATCCTGACTGGCGTTGGCGCTAACAAAGTTGCTGTAATCAAAGCAGTACGTGGCGCAACTGGCCTGGGTCTGAAAGAAGCTAAAGACCTGGTTGAAAGCGCACCAGCAGCACTGAAAGAAGGCATCAGCAAAGACGACGCTGAAGCTCTGAAAAAATCTCTGGAAGAAGCAGGTGCTTCTGTTGAGATCAAGTAAGATCAGTTTGAAGTTCGCAGCCTGATTTTCAAGGCTGGCGGCTGGCGATTTTTTAATCGCCAGCCTTTTTGCGCTGTAAGGCAGCTTGTAGTTTTGTAAAGAGCTTGTTTCACAAGGATTACTTTACAAAAAGATTGCCTTGCAGAGCACATGCAGGGTGTTAGTAGCATTTCACACTGTTTGGCTACTAATCAACCCAAATACTCCTTCCTATTGACGACTTAATATACTGTGTTCTCAGCTACGATCCACTCGGGTAGCTCGGTAGTAAGGTAACGCAATGAAATGATTTAAGAGTAATAGCAATGAGTATTACGGAAAATATTCTATTTTCTGTTCGAAAAAATAGTGTTGCAGAGTGCTGTCCTTAAGGGCGGACAGAGTGGGTCACTTATCAGCGAGCTGAGGAACCCTATGGTTTACTCCTATACCGAGAAAAAACGTATTCGTAAGGATTTTGGTAAACGTCCACAAGTTTTGGATGTACCATACCTTCTTTCTATCCAACTTGACTCGTTCCAGAAGTTTATCGAGCAAGATCCTGAAGGCCAGAATGGACTGGAAGCGGCCTTCCGTTCTGTGTTCCCAATTCAGAGTTACAGCGGCAGTTCTGAGCTGCAATATGTAAGCTACCGTCTTGGCGAACCTGTTTTTGATGTTCAAGAGTGTCAGATACGTGGCGTGACTTATTCCGCTCCACTGCGCGTTAAACTGCGTCTGGTGATTTATGAGCGTGAAGCGCCTGAAGGCACAGTAAAAGACATCAAAGAACAAGAAGTCTACATGGGTGAAATTCCACTCATGACTGATAACGGTACTTTCGTTATCAACGGTACTGAGCGCGTAATCGTATCTCAGTTACATCGTAGCCCAGGCGTTTTCTTTGACAGCGATAAGGGTAAAACCCATTCATCCGGTAAGGTACTGTATAATGCACGTATCATTCCTTACCGTGGTTCATGGCTGGATTTCGAATTCGATCCTAAAGATAATCTGTTTGTGCGTATCGACCGCCGTCGTAAATTACCGGCTTCGATTATTCTGCGCGCGATGGATTACACGAGCGAAGACATTCTGAATCTGTTCTTCGACAAGACCACGTTCGAAATTCGCGACAACAAATTGCAGATGACTCTGGTACCAGAACGTCTGCGTGGTGAGACAGCTTCATTTGATATTGAAGCGAACGGCAAACTGTATGTTGAAAAAGGCCGTCGTATCACTGCACGTCATATCCGCCAGTTAGAAAAAGATCAGGTAGACCGCATTGAGGTGCCTGTTGAATATATCGCGGGTAAAGTTGTTGCAAGAGATTACATCGATCAGAACACGGGTGAAATCATCTGTGCTGCGAACATGGAACTCTCTTTGGATCTGCTGGCACGTTTGAGCCAATCAGGTCATAAAACTATTGAGACCCTGTTCACCAACGACTTGGACCACGGTGCATACATCTCCGAGACTCTGCGTATTGACCCAACCAACGACCGCTTGAGCGCATTGGTTGAAATCTACCGCATGATGCGTCCGGGTGAACCACCAACACGTGAAGCAGCAGAAAATCTGTTTGAGAACCTGTTCTTCTCTGAAGATCGTTATGATCTGTCTGCTGTTGGCCGTATGAAGTTCAACCGTTCACTGGATCGTGAAGAGATTGAAGGTTCCGGTATCCTGAGCAAAGCTGACATCATTGATGTCATGAAGAAGCTTATCGATATCCGTAACGGTAAAGGCGAAGTGGATGATATCGACCACTTAGGCAACCGTCGTATCCGCTCCGTTGGTGAAATGGCTGAAAACCAGTTCCGTGTAGGTCTGGTACGTGTAGAGCGTGCGGTGAAAGAGCGCTTGTCTCTGGGCGATCTGGATACCCTGATGCCTCAGGATATGATCAACGCCAAGCCAATTTCAGCAGCAGTGAAAGAGTTCTTTGGTTCCAGCCAGCTGTCTCAGTTTATGGACCAGAACAACCCACTGTCTGAAATCACTCATAAACGTCGTATTTCTGCTTTGGGCCCGGGCGGTCTGACCCGTGAACGTGCAGGCTTTGAAGTTCGAGACGTACACCCGACTCACTATGGTCGTGTATGTCCAATCGAAACGCCTGAAGGTCCAAACATCGGTCTGATTAACTCCCTGTCTGTTTATGCTCGTACCAACGAATATGGTTTCCTTGAAACCCCTTATCGTTTAGTACGTGACGGCGTGGTAACAGATGAGATTCATTACCTGTCAGCGATTGAAGAAGGTAACTACGTCATTGCGCAGGCTAACTCCGCACTGGACGAAGAAGGCCACTTCATCGAAGAACTGGTAACTTGCCGTCATTATGACGAATCCAGCTTGTTCAGCCGTGATCAGGTTCAGTACATGGACGTTTCGACACAACAGATCGTGTCCGTCGGTGCTTCCCTGATCCCATTCCTTGAACACGATGACGCCAACCGTGCATTGATGGGTGCGAACATGCAACGTCAGGCGGTTCCAACTCTGCGTGCAGACAAGCCGCTGGTCGGAACAGGTATGGAGCGTGCGGTAGCAGTTGACTCCGGTGTAACCTCCGTTGCTAAACGTGGCGGTGTGGTTCAGTACGTTGACGCATCCCGTATCGTGATTAAGGTTAATGAAGATGAAATGTACGCTGGTGAAGCGGGCATTGATATCTATAACCTGACCAAGTACACCCGTTCTAACCAGAATACCTGTATCAACCAGATGCCATGTGTGTCTCTGGGCGAGATGGTAGAACGTGGTGACGTTCTGGCTGATGGTCCATCCACCGATTTGGGTGAGCTGGCACTGGGTCAGAACATGCGCGTGGCGTTCATGCCATGGAATGGTTATAACTTCGAGGACTCCATCCTCGTATCTGAACGTGTTGTTCAGGAAGACCGTTTCACTACTATTCACATTCAGGAACTGGCTTGTGTATCCCGTGATACTAAACTGGGGCCTGAAGAGATCACTGCTGACATCCCTAACGTGGGTGAAGCAGCTCTGTCTAAACTGGACGAATCCGGTATCGTTTATATCGGTGCGGAAGTGAAAGGTGGCGACATTCTGGTCGGTAAAGTGACACCAAAAGGTGAAACTCAGTTAACGCCAGAAGAAAAACTGTTGCGTGCAATCTTTGGTGAAAAAGCGTCTGATGTTAAAGATTCATCACTGCGTGTACCAAACGGTGTTTCCGGTACTGTTATCGACGTACAGGTCTTTACCCGTGATGGCGTAGAAAAAGACAAGCGTGCTCTGGAAATCGAAGAAATGCAGCTGCGTCAGGCGAAGAAAGACCTGACTGAAGAACTGCGTATTTTCGAAGCTGGTCTGTTTGCCCGTATTCGTTCTGCACTGGTTTCCGGTGGAATTGAAGCGGAAAAATTAGACAAGCTGCCACGTGAGCGCTGGTTAGAACTGGGTCTGGCTGATGAAGATAAACAGAATCAGTTGGAACAGTTGGCAGAACAGTATGACGAACTGAAAGCTGAGTTCGAGAAAAAACTGGATGCTAAACGTCGTAAGATCACTCAGGGTGATGATTTAGCACCTGGCGTACTGAAAATCGTTAAGGTTTATCTGGCAGTGAAACGTCAGATCCAGCCTGGTGATAAGATGGCAGGTCGTCACGGTAACAAGGGTGTAATCTCTAAGATCAACCCAATCGAAGACATGCCTTACGATGAAAATGGTACTCCTGTTGACATCGTACTGAACCCGCTGGGCGTACCATCACGTATGAACATCGGTCAGATTCTGGAAACTCACCTGGGTATGGCGGCGAAGGGCATTGGTGACAAGATCAATGCAATGCTGAAACAGCAGCAGGAAGTTGCCAAACTGCGTGAATTTATCCAGAAAGCTTATGATCTGGGTGATGACACCCGTCAGAAAGTTGATTTGAATACTTTCACTGACGACGAAGTCATGCGTCTGGCTGAAAACCTGAAAAAAGGTATGCCAATCGCAACGCCAGTCTTCGACGGTGCGAAAGAGACTGAAATCAAAGAGCTGTTGAAACTGGGTGGCCTGCCGACTTCCGGTCAGATCACACTGTTTGACGGCCGTACTGGTGAGCAATTCGAGCGTCAGGTAACCGTTGGTTACATGTACATGCTGAAATTGAACCACTTGGTTGATGACAAGATGCACGCCCGTTCTACCGGTTCTTACAGCTTGGTTACTCAGCAGCCGCTGGGTGGTAAAGCGCAGTTCGGTGGTCAGCGTTTCGGGGAGATGGAAGTGTGGGCACTGGAAGCATACGGTGCTGCCTATACTCTGCAAGAAATGCTTACCGTTAAGTCTGATGATGTTAACGGTCGTACCAAGATGTATAAAAACATCGTGGACGGTAACCACCAGATGGAACCAGGTATGCCGGAGTCTTTCAACGTATTGCTGAAAGAGATCCGTTCCTTGGGTATCAACATCGAGCTGGAAGACGAATAATAAATCGTTTTCCGCTGGCACTGCCCGCCTTATGTTGAAATAACATAGGATTGGGCAGTCTGCCAGCCAGTGGTTACACTGGTTACAAGGGGGGAGTGGCATGGGCCACTCACCTAACAGGTCTAACTCCGACAGGAGCCATTTCGTGAAAGACTTATTGAAGTTTCTGAAAGCGCAAACCAAGACCGAAGAGTTTGATGCGATCAAAATTGCTCTGGCCTCTCCAGATATGATCCGTTCGTGGTCATTCGGGGAAGTAAAAAAGCCGGAAACCATTAACTACCGTACGTTCAAACCTGAGCGTGACGGTCTTTTCTGTGCGCGTATTTTCGGGCCGGTAAAAGATTACGAATGCTTGTGTGGTAAATACAAGCGCTTAAAACACCGTGGTGTGATTTGTGAGAAGTGTGGTGTTGAAGTCACCCAGACTAAAGTTCGCCGTGAACGTATGGGTCACATTGAACTGGCATCTCCGACTGCTCACATCTGGTTCCTGAAATCACTGCCATCCCGTATCGGCTTGCTGCTGGATATGCCACTGCGCGACATCGAACGCGTACTGTACTTCGAATCCTATGTGGTTGTAGAAGGCGGCATGACCAGTCTTGAGCGCAGTCAGATCCTGACTGAAGAGCAGTATCTGGATGCACTGGAAGAGTTCGGTGATGAGTTCGACGCAAAAATGGGCGCAGAAGCGATCCAGTCTTTGTTGAAAAACATCGATCTGGAAAACGAATGTGAAACTCTGCGTGAAGAGCTGAACGAAACCAACTCTGAAACCAAGCGTAAGAAACTGACCAAGCGCATCAAGCTGCTGGAAGCTTTCATTCAGTCTGGTAACAAACCAGAGTGGATGGTTCTGACTGTTCTGCCAGTTCTGCCACCGGATCTGCGTCCATTGGTTCCTCTGGATGGCGGCCGTTTCGCAACGTCTGACCTGAACGATCTGTATCGTCGCGTTATCAACCGTAACAACCGTCTGAAACGCCTGCTGGATCTGGCTGCGCCAGACATCATCGTACGTAACGAAAAACGTATGTTGCAGGAAGCGGTTGATGCATTGCTGGACAACGGTCGTCGTGGTCGCGCAATCACGGGTTCTAACAAGCGTCCTCTGAAATCCCTGGCTGATATGATCAAGGGTAAACAGGGTCGTTTCCGTCAGAACCTGTTGGGTAAACGTGTTGACTACTCAGGCCGTTCTGTAATTACCGTAGGTCCATACCTGCGCCTGCATCAGTGTGGTCTTCCTAAGAAGATGGCACTGGAGCTGTTCAAACCATTCATCTACGGCAAACTGGAACTGCGTGGTCTGGCGACTACCATCAAAGCAGCCAAGAAAATGGTTGAACGCGAAGAAGCGGTTGTATGGGATATCCTTGATGAGGTTATCCGTGAGCACCCGGTTCTGCTGAACCGTGCACCAACCCTTCACCGTCTGGGTATTCAGGCGTTTGAACCGGTTCTGATCGAAGGTAAAGCGATTCAGTTGCACCCATTGGTGTGTGCGGCTTATAACGCCGACTTCGATGGTGACCAGATGGCTGTTCACGTACCGTTGACACTGGAAGCCCAGTTGGAAGCGCGTGCGCTGATGATGTCTACCAACAACATCCTGTCTCCGGCGAGCGGTGAACCAATCATCGTTCCATCTCAGGACGTTGTATTGGGTCTGTACTACATGACCCGTGACTGTGTTAACGCGAAAGGCGAAGGCATGGTTCTGACCGGTCCTAAAGAAGCAGAACGCGTATACCGCGCAGGTCTGGCTTCTCTGCATGCCCGTGTCAAAGTTCGTATCACTGAAGAAGTGAGAGATGGCGAAGGCAACGTTACGGTTAATACAGGTCTGGTTGATACCACTATCGGTCGTGCCATCCTGTGGATGATTGTACCGCGTGGTCTGCCATACTCACTGATTAACCAGCCACTGGGTAAAAAAGCGATCTCTAAGATGCTGAATACCTGTTACCGTGTGCTGGGCCTGAAACCAACCGTTATCTTAGCTGACCAGACCATGTACACCGGTTTTGCTTACGCTGCCCGTTCAGGGGTATCCGTAGGTATTGACGACATGGTTATTCCTGAGAAGAAAGAAGGCATCATCGCGGAAGCAGAAGCTGAAGTTGCTGAAATTCAGGAACAGTTCCAGTCAGGTCTGGTAACTGCGGGCGAACGCTATAACAAAGTTATCGATATCTGGGCGGCGGCGAACGAACGTGTCGCTAAAGCGATGATGGAAAACCTCTCTTCTGAGACTGTGATTAACAGCAAAGGCGAAGAAGAACAACAGGTTTCCTTCAACAACATCTTTATGATGGCCGACTCCGGTGCTCGTGGTTCTGCTGCTCAGATTCGTCAGTTGGCGGGTATGCGTGGTCTGATGGCAACGCCAGATGGCTCCATCATCGAAACTCCAATCACCGCGAACTTCCGTGAAGGTCTGAACGTACTTCAGTACTTCATCTCAACCCACGGTGCTCGTAAAGGTCTTGCGGATACCGCACTGAAAACTGCGAACTCCGGTTATCTGACTCGTCGTCTGGTTGACGTTGCTCAGGATCTGGTTGTTACTGAAGATGACTGTGGTACGCATAATGGCATCATGATGACTCCGGTTATCGAAGGTGGTGACGTTAAAGAACCTCTGCGTGAGCGTGTACTGGGTCGTGTGACTGCTGAAGACGTTCTGAAACCAGGTTCTGCGGACATTCTGGTTCCACGTAACACTCTGCTGAACGAAAAATGGTGTGATCTGTTAGAAGAAAACTCCGTTGATAGCGTGAAAGTACGTTCTGTAGTTAGTTGTGAAACTGACTTCGGTGTCTGTGCGAACTGTTACGGACGTGACCTTGCTCGTGGTCATATCATCAACAAAGGTGAAGCAGTTGGTGTTATCGCGGCACAGTCAATCGGTGAGCCGGGTACACAGCTGACGATGCGTACGTTCCACATCGGTGGTGCGGCATCTCGTGCGGCAGCAGAATCCAGCATTCAGGTACGTAACAAAGGTCAATTGAAACTGACCAACGCGAAATTCGTTACCAACTCAGCGGGCAAACTGGTTATTACTTCCCGTAATACCGAATTGCGCCTGATTGACGATTTCGGCCGTACTAAAGAAAGCTATAAAGTGCCTTACGGCTCCGTATTGTCAAAAGGTGATGGCGAGAAAGTTGCCGGCGGCGAAACCGTTGCTAACTGGGATCCACACACCATGCCAGTCGTGAGTGAAGTGTCCGGTATCATCCAGTTCTCTGACATGGTAGATGGCCAGACCATTACCCGTCAGACGGACGAACTGACCGGCCTTTCATCACTGGTGGTTCTGGACAGTGCAGAGCGTACCGGTAGCGGTAAAGACCTGCGTCCGGCACTGAAAATCGTTGATGCTCAGGGTAACGACGTTCTGATCCCGGGTACAGATATGCCTGCTCAGTACTTCCTGCCGGGTAAAGCGATTGTTCAGCTGGAAGATGGCATAACTATCTCTGCGGGTGACACGCTGGCTCGTATTCCTCAGGAATCTGGCGGTACTAAAGATATCACCGGTGGTCTGCCACGCGTTGCAGACCTGTTCGAAGCACGTCGTCCGAAAGAGCCTGCTATCCTGGCAGAAATCAGCGGTATCGTTTCCTTCGGTAAAGAAACTAAAGGTAAACGTCGTCTGGTAATCAGCCCACTGGATGGTAGTGATGCTTACGAAGAGATGATCCCTAAATGGCGTCAGCTCAACGTATTCGAAGGTGAGGTTGTTGAACGTGGTGACGTGATCTCCGATGGTCCAGAATCTCCACACGACATTCTGCGTCTGCGTGGCGTTCATGCCGTTGCTCGTTACATCACTAACGAAGTTCAGGAAGTTTACCGTCTGCAAGGCGTTAAGATTAACGATAAACACATTGAAGTTATCGTTCGTCAGATGCTGCGTAAAGTGACCATTGCAAGCGCGGGAAGCTCTGAATTCCTTGAAGGCGAGCAGGTTGAATACGCACGCGTTAAAGTTGCTAACCGTAAACTGGATCAAGATGGCAAAGTCCCTGCGACCTTCCACCGTGATCTGCTGGGTATTACCAAAGCATCACTGGCAACAGAATCCTTCATCTCTGCGGCGTCGTTCCAGGAAACAACCCGCGTACTGACTGAAGCAGCTGTTGCAGGTAAACGTGATGAATTGCGTGGCCTGAAAGAGAACGTCATTGTGGGTCGTCTGATCCCTGCGGGTACAGGTTATGCTTACCATCAGGATCGTATGCGCCGTCGTCACGAAAACGAAGTGGTTGAAGCACCACAAGTGACTGTCGACGAAGCCACTGCAAACCTTGCTGAATTGTTGAATGCAGGTTTCGGTAGCAGCTCTAACGAGTAACACCATGATGAGTAGGATACATAATTCGTATCACTAATCATAAAATGCCCTCTCTGGTAGAGGGCATTTTTATTTTGGGTGGAAAACAGAATGAGACAAATCGTTAATGTTGCTGCCATGATTTTCTTGCTGTCGTTATTCTTTTTCGCCAATCAGGTCGCAGCGTATCAGCCTGATGGGGGAAGCTATCATTATATGGAGGTCATCAGAGACAGCGAAATTTATGCCTTGGTTGGAGAACATGTGATTCAGGTTGGCATTTTCAGGGACGGGCAGAGCCTGAAAGTAGCGCAGGATGAAGGAGAAGACAGCGATTATTACGTATTTAGGTTTGGTAATGGGAAAGGTTACATTGCTAAAAACCATTTAAAAGAAATAAAAAAAGCCTCATTCCCCAGTGATCCTTTCCCCATTCTCAATAATAAAATCGCTCAGGGTTTAGCTACCTTTCAGGCAACGAAGGTTTACAGCACGCTGAAAGCCGATAGTAAGCCAATGGCAGTACTGGCGGCAGATCTCCGCTATCCAATTCAGGATAAGGTACAGGATATTAAGCATAATATTTGGTATGAAATTAATCTGGGAGGACGGCTGGGCTATATTCGTGCTCAGGATGCTGAACAGGATAATGGCATACCTGTGCTGACATACCATCATATCCTTGAGGAGAAAGAGAATAAGCGTTTTCTGCATACATCAACAACCACCTCTTTGAACGCCTTCCGTAATCAAATGGATTACTTAAAACAGGCTGGTTACACTACGATTTCACTCTATGAGTTGGAGGGATACTTAAAAGGTGCAATTAACCTGCCGGCGAAAGTTGTTGCTTTGACTTTTGATGATGGATTGAAGTCAGTGTATCGTTATGCTTACCCAATACTGAAAAAAAATGAACAAAAGGCGACACTTTTTATCATCTCATCCCGAATCAAACGCCATCCTCAGAAATGGAATCCCAATAACCTACAATTTTTGAGTCTTAATGAATTGTTATCTATGCAGCATGTTTTTGATTTTCAATCCCATACTCATTTCTTGCATCGATTAGGTAAAAATAAGAAACCCATATTATTCAAGCGTTCATACCGGAATATTCTGTATGACTTTGAACGCTCCCGCCGGGCATTATCACAATTTAACCCCCATGTAATTTATCTTTCCTACCCTTTTGGCGGATATAATATGTCAGCGATGAAAGCGGCTAGAAATGCAGGTTTTCATTTAGCAGTTACTACTGTGCAGGGAAAAGTTAAATTGGGAGACAATCCCTTTTCTTTGAAGCGGCTATATATATTGCGGACAGATTCCATTGAAAAAATGGCAAAAATGATAGCCAATAAACCAAGAGATATTCCTTTTTCTAAGATAAATAGCAAAAAATGATATATTTAGATTGATTTTAAGGTAAGTGTATAGAACTCTCTGTATTAATGGGATTTTATTATAAATATCATAGTTCGCTATTTTTGATCATGTTTTCATGAAATAATACCCTGTCAGTTTAGCTTGAAAATATTATATATGATTGTTTCCATTTAATTATTAAATTATGTGGAGGTGAGCGTGAATATTCAAGATGATTATAATGTGTTAATAATCTCTTTTGATGGCGTTCCGATGTCCGGAATTGTTGTTGAATCAATTAAACTTGCAGGTTTTTTGAAAAACAATAAGAAAAGAATTTTCATGGATTTAGGTTATGATATAAAAATTGATAAAGGAAATTTCAATAAAGAATATAAAGATGAATGCTCATTATTTGGTGAGTTATTAGAGCTGGTCAGAGTTGCAAATATTTTTGATATTCCTGATTATAATATCAATTTTCTTACTGATGTTTTTGATGCCATGATAAGAAATAATAAGGCGGTTGAAGAGAGTGAATTAAGAAACTTAAAAGAAAGGGTTGAAGAAGTTTCTGATACGCTTTCGGATTCAATCCTGGCCTTCTGGCTGAAGAATCGCATTGGTTATCTCATTGTAGAAAATGGAACTATTCCAGAAAATATCGTTTATACCAAAGCCTTGTATAAAGCTATCGATAAATATGGGCAACAATTTGATCTTGATAAATTTGTTCTTTGGCGTGATCATGATTTGATGTGGAATAGTGAGACATCCGCTGAAAAGTATGGCTCACCACCTTACGAATTTGCGATAAAACCGGTTGACTCACCGTATATAAAATACTTTACTTTAAACCAGACTTCAAAAGCACACTTATTAGAATGGTGTGGATATGATTTAGATATCAATGTCCTACCAAATAATTATAACTTTGAGCGCCTGACTTCCAGGAAAAATATCAGGCATCGATTTGGTATCAGAAAAAATGATGTGGTTATATCCAGAATCACCAGAATTATTCCACAGAAGAGATTAGACAGAGATATTATCCTGATTAAAGAGCTTAACAGACTATTCAGTCAGGACGATATAAAAATATATTTACTTGTGGCGGGTAACACTAATGAAGATGTATGTCATTATCATCAGTTAAGGGAGATGGTGAAAAATTATGATGTAGAAGATTATGTTATATTTGTCGGTAGCTTATGCCATGATTTTTATCATAATACATCCGAATTTACAGTTGAGGATCTGATACATTCAGCAGATTTAATATCATTCTTGACTTCATATGATTATGATAGCTACGGGAATCCTATCGGGGAAGCCATCTGTCAAAGTAAATGTTATATCACGACCAGCTATGAATATTATGATGAGGTGTATGGTAATAAAGGTTTCCTTTCTCCAGTGATGAATATCAGCAAAGAAAATGATGGAGTACCGGATAAAGCGTTTATTAATGAAGTTTATGCATTGCTCAAAGATCCAGTAAATATGAAAAGATATGCGGAGCATAATTACAAATTAGGGAGAGAGCTATTGTCTCATCGTATTCTGGATGACATTTTCTTTTCAGATAAAAGGTGAATGTGATGAATGAAGTGATGAAAAAAGATGTCGTTATTTCTGTTGTGTTACCTGTCTTTAATGAAGAAAAAAGATTGAATATTGTATTAACTTCTCTTTTTAACCAATATGATGAATCAGGGGAATTAAATAAGGACGCTTATGAAGTTGTTATTGTTGATAATAACTCAACAGACAACTCCCTGAACGTTATTAAAAAATTTAGAGAAGCTAATCCGTTATTGAATCTGTATGTTATAGAAGAAAAACAGCAGGGTGTTTCTTCCGCCAGAAAATGTGGAATGGATTTTGCCAGTCAGAGGAGTAAAGAGCGGGATAAGAAATATCAGCTGGTGCAACGCTTTTATATTCTGTCTGCTGATGCAGATTGTACGGTTGATAATCAATGGGTTTATCAACTCATAAAAAAAATGATGATGGATAAGGCTGATTTGGGGACGTGTAATTATTTCTATGATCCCGAAAAGTTTTTACATCGTCCTGTTTTGTATGAACAGATAAGAAAGACATTACTTTGTCGTGAGTTTTCTTTCTCTCTATTTGGTGGCTTTCCTGATGGCAAAGGTTTTGCTGTTGAAAGGGACTTATACGATAAGGTGGGGGGCATCGAAATTTTTTACCAATTACATGATGGCGCGTTTGTGCAACATCTGTCGGATGACTGGGATTTCGGTATTAAAGTTATTGCTTATGGTGGTAAGCCAACTTATGCGCATTACTCCAGAGTTGAGATTAATAGTAGGCGGGTCGATAACTTGCTGGGTGAAGTGATCATCGGCAAGGCTTATGGGGCTGATGGCATTATCACCATGAAAGATATCCGGCCACCGGATGAAAATATACCGTATGGGGATCTCTCACCAGAAGAGGGGAAAATGGCATGGGATTATTCCATCAAAGATTACGTGCCTAAAAATATTATATTACCTTTATTGCTTAATCCTGATTTATTACAGAAAGACGCCATCATTGATTTTTTTACGGCTCCGGTGGCTCAGAAACTGTATGAACGCATTCATGAAATAAAATCGACCGCCCGTATTATCGACTTTAAACCGATACACGCTTATAAAACGCCATCCTACCGGCTTTATTTCGAATTCAGACAGCAAATATTCGCCAGCCTGCGTAAACATGTGGATCAAAGTATAGGCTATCCGCCGGAGTTACCGCCTTGTCTTGACGCTATTTTGAAGCAGCAGCCAGATAAATTTATCAATTATGTTTACTACTTCTGTGAGGACAGGGAATCCGGAACAGCCCATAACTATTTTGCTAATGGAGGGGTTTTCTGATGATAGAACAAGCACTATATTCACTGAATAAAATAGACGAAAAATATCCACGGCCCGATATTATTGATGTACTTTCTGATCAGCGTAATCAATCCCTTCTTTCTTATGTTTATCGTGACCCATTCGGATGTCATATTTTCCCCGGAGATATTGAAAATTACCCGCATCAGCGCTTTCTTGAAGCATTGAATAGTGAACTTTCTACCGGATATCCCATTCATCTCTGGGCCTATATACCTACCTGCCGATATATTTGTCATTTTTGTCAGTTTCCTAAGATTGTGGTCAGGCCACACAGAGAAGAGTCATCTCAGGTATTTAAGGAAGTCGTCGACCTCAATATCATGGAAGCCAGAATGTGGCTGCGAAAAGTGCCTAATCTGGCGAGTGTGCCAATCGGTGAATTTAATATTTTCGGAGGGACACCATCACTATTACCTTTTGATGAATTGGAACGGTTAATGGTGTTTTACCGGGAACACTTTAACTTTAGTCATGCAACACTAAGATTCGAAGGAGAGCCGGGTACTTTAGACAGCCATTATCTGGCTTTCCTGCACAAACTAGGGTTCAGTAAACTGTCTTTTGGTGCTCAGTCTTTCAACGATGACATTATTTATTCTTCTGGCAGGAAGCACTCTTCTGGGGAGTGTTTCGAGGTGATAAAGAATGCTCGAGAAGCCGGCATTGAGTGGACCAGCGTAGATTTAATTTATGGTTTATTACAGCAGAGAGTTGAAGATGTTGAGTATGACATCAGAAAAGCGCTGGAACTGGAGTTGTCTCATATTGTCTGTTCGAAGCTGCATATAAAAGATTTCATGGAGACGCGGACGGGGGTCTCAGAGGAAAAAAAAGCATTGTGGCAAAAGAAAATTATGCCAATTGAAATTACACCGGTTGAAACAACATCTGCTGGAACAAACCGTATTGACACCGGAGCCAATAAAGGCAGTAAATTTTCTGCGGGTATGTTTCCGAGCCTCGGTGAGCAGTATCAGATGCGCAATGTTATCGATAATTTATTTGATAGCCATTATTCTGAACATCCGACAATGTATTTTTATCGCAAAGATACAGAGCCAGAAAAGTGGAAAGGTATTATTACTGATCAGGATAAACAACATCCGGAAGTTGCTATTGGATTGGGTGGCAGTTCGAAATGCCGTTCCGCTGAAATGGTGAATCTCACTGATTACAAGTGTTATCGCGAAGCAGTGAATAATCATATTTTGCCTGTTGCTTCTGTGACGGGTATGTCAGCAGAAAGGCAGGAGTCGAATGCTATTAAAATGGCGTTATCGACCTGCCAGCCGGTAGATAATGATGTTCACCGGCAGAGATTTGGTCATGCGATAAAAGAAAACAAACGTATTTATAATAAATTATGTGATTTGGCAAAGCGTCAGTTGCTATTCTTTGACAATGACAAAATTAAACTCACATGTAGTGGTAAAGTGCTGGTTGAGTCAATCGTAAATACAGAATTTAATGACTAAATATGATGAGTAATAATGATTAAAGCCATCCGTTTTCTTCCTACTAAACGGGTGGCTTTAATGCGTACCGGTTCAGGTAGATCCTTTACTCTTTATCATTTTGATAAATGTTTCTCGTGCACTTGATGAACCAAGGCGTTCAGCTTCGTCTAACAGAGTCAGTGCTTTATTGATATCTCCATTTTTGATCGCTTTCTTGATAGCCTCATTGAAGTGCTGTTCTGTTTCACCGGAAATAGATTTAGGCACCCTATTAGGCTTTCGATCTACGAGAGAATGGTCAGCCAATACGTTTTCGGTAGTTCGTTCTGACGTCACTTTCAGCGTTAAAATTCCGGTATCAACATGGCGAGCTACTGGGTCTGGAATATTGGGAACCGCGTTACCTACTCCCTGAGCATAGGCTTTGGCTGGATCAACCATTTTGGTCGATGTTTGCAGGTCTGTATGGGTAGTGTAAATCAGCAAATATATATTTTTCTGCCCTGACACTGGTGTTATTTTTAATGTTCTTTCAACCCTTTCCCCCGAGAAGATCCCCGGTTGTTGATAGGAAAAAGAATGGCTTGCATAAAGTGCAACAGGCTGAAATTTTTCATCAAACACCAACACGTTAGGTAAATAGACCTGCTTATCTTTTATCAGGCTGCTTAACGTCATTTTCAGTGCACCCTGACTGGCCGGTAAAGCAAGAGTGGCAACTGCTCCCTGAATATTTCCTTCGTTAATCTGAGGTGAAGTCCGACTGAGAACAATTGTGTGCATTGCCGGGGTCTTTATCGGTTTCCATACCTGCTTCTGTAAAACAGAAACAGGTATGGAATAAGCAACGCTGTTGTTTATTTCCGGATTAATCATAGCCTTCTCAGATACAGTACCTGCTGCATAAGCCACTAAGGGGAGGCTTATGCAGGAGAAAATACTGATAAAGAAGAGAGTAATTAGTTTGGTTTTCATCGTTTACCCTTACCCGAAATTACCACCAGGCTTCAAATTGAGCACCAAACGTGAACTCATCATTCTTACCACGGCTGAAATGGTGAGCAGTTGTGTCACGATAAGCTAACCCATCGTTATAACCGGGAGTTTTATTGGCATAACCCCATTTTTCATTCCATTTAGCATAAGTGGTGTACAAACGAATCGCCGGACGGGACCAGATGCTATCACCTGCCTGCCATTGTTGGGCCAGAGTGATTTTGTACTGGTCGTTAATCGCTTTGGTACGCTGAGATTTGACATTATCGTAGCCAACTTCCATTAATGTACTCATGGTGGGGGTCCATTTATACATTGGGCGGATACCTGCGGTATACCAAATGGTTCCATTACGATTATCGCGATCAATATTTTGGTACATGGCGACGTACATTAAGTCCCATTTTTCAGCCAGATTGATAGCTCCATGATTTATCACACGCAGCATATGACCATTATTGTCGGTACTGGCTCCCGCGGAACGACCATTATTATTGGAAGTCATAGAGTCAGTCGCATACTGAACAACAAGTTTATTGAACCCATCCAACATACTTTGGGTATGTTCAGCCGTTAGCATTACCCCATCTTTAGAAGCGTTTTTGGCCAAATGATAACCCTTACGTGGATTAGCCCGCCCGTAATCGACACCTAATTCCAGCATACCACCGCTGTTGATGGGGAGAGCAGCCAGCCGGACATCAAAAACATCATTAGAGGTTTCGGTATTTTGATTTTTATTACTAACCCAGCGATATGAACCTCCACTTTCAGTATTGCGTGTCACGGCAAGAGAAAGTTTGCCAAAATCAAGATCAATATTTTCCAAACCGGCTCCGGGACCAGAAATATCCCAATAATAGAAATCGATCATATGTACATCATGGCGTTGATAAAAACGCTTACCGGCCCACAGTGTTGAACCGGGCAACCAGTCAATCAGGTTAGTTGCCTGTACATTCACTTCACGGAATACTGGGTTGACCGATTCATTATCGCTTTTCTGAGCCGCGCTGTAGGCAAGATTGGTATCGAAATAGAAGCGTTTATCTTCTTGCTGCCATAATTCTTGTCCTAATTTTAATTCAGCATAGGTTTCACACTCATTTCCGAGGCGGTATTTACTCTGTGCCCCTGTACTTTGAGCACATGTTTGCTCACCGCCACGTCCTGTCCAGCCGATACCTGAACGGGCATAACCGTGGAAGTCTACCGCAGCGGCCTGCATGGAAAATAATCCAGCCAGCACGGGTAATGAGAGAGGTAAGATGCGCATAATTGTTCTCCTGTTATTTTTTTATGACGAGGTTTAAACCCCTGGTTCTCTGTATAAACGCCGACATGCTGTTCCGTCTTCCCTAAACAGATGACAACGATGAGGGGCTAATCCGATAGTGAAGGTCGCCCCTTCTTCTACAAGAACAATATCAGGCTGGAGATAAACGAGATTTTGACGGATAGTTGATATGTGGATATGGATATGAGTTTCACTTCCTAACTGCTCTACTATCTGTACAGTTCCTGTCAGTGTTACGTCAGCGACATCGCTGGGTAAAAGGTGTTCCGGCCGGATACCCAGAGACACATTACTCCCGACGGTAACTCCCTTACTTTCTACCGGAAGCCAGACATGTTGCCCATTAGGCAGGCTGATCTGTACTTGATCAACAGCGGTTGCAGAGACTTTGACTGGTAAGAAATTCATCTTTGGCGAGCCCATGAAACTGGCTACAAAACGATTAGCCGGGTAGTGATAAATTTCGAGAGGTTTACCAACCTGAGCAATATTGCCGGCATCCAATACAACGATTTTGTCTGCTAATGTCATGGCCTCGGTTTGATCATGGGTGACGTAGATCATGGTGCGTTGCAGCCGCTTATGCAGACGTGAAATTTCGATACGCATCTGAACTCTCAGGGCAGCGTCCAGATTGGAGAGAGGTTCGTCCAGTAGAAAAATATTGGGTTCGGCGACCAGAGTACGGCCAATAGCCACTCGCTGACGCTGGCCACCAGATAGTGCTTTTGGACGGCGATCCAATAGATGAGCTAGCTGGAGAGTTTCTGCGACCTGCTCTACCCGTTTTTGAATCTCACTTTTTTTAATCCCTGCCAGTTTCAGGCCGAAAGACATGTTATCTGCTACGGATAAATGGGGGTAAAGTGCATAAGATTGAAAAACCATGCCGATACTACGTTTAGCGGGCGGCACATCATTTATTACTTGGCCTGCAATCAGCATTTCACCGGACGTAACATCTTCCAGACCGGCAATCATCCTTAATAAAGTCGATTTTCCACATCCCGATGGACCAACAAAAACCACAAACTCTCCTTCATCAATCTCAAGATTGAGATTTCTGGAAATAACATTTTCACCATAAGCCTTAGATACATTACGAAGTGTGACGCTGGACATATGTTTCCCTCGGAGTTGCCATCCTGGTTTGTAGTGAAAAGTAGATGGCAGGATTGTGTGCAAAATAACAGGAATAAAAATCCTCCATTTTATCGTTTTTTATGGGGGAGGGATTAGGAGGATGAGATTAGTAGGATTACAAAATCCCTTGATATTTCTGGAAATAAAATGTGATTTTAGTTCCAGAAATTGGTGCGTTTTTAAGGCTGTTGGCATGGTTTACAGTGCTTTTGTAATCACGTTCACACTCATTTGATGAGAGGCGTAGACAGGGGGAGGATGAGTCTGCTTTCTATTAATTGCACACTGTGAAATATTTTCTGGCGGTGTAGTGAAAAATTCATCTTAAATCAGCAAATACTGAAAAGGACGGAATGATGACAAAAAGAATCTCAAAAATAGGTGCTCGTGCACTGATGCTTTCCGTTTTATCTGCATGGGTACTTTCTGTTCCTGCTTTCGCAAAACTGGAAGAAGGTAAGCTGGTAATTTGGATCAATGGGGATAAGGGATATAACGGTCTGGCGCAGGTTGGTGACAGATTCATGCAGGATACGGGGATTTCAGTCAGTGTTGAACATCCCGATAAACTGGAAGAAAAATATCCTCAGATTGCGGCGGTCGGAGATGGTCCGGATATCATTTTCTGGGCACATGACCGCTTTGGGGGCTACGCACAGTCGGGGTTACTGGCTGAGGTTACACCTGATAATAATTTCATGGACAAATTATTTCCCTTTACCTGGGATGCTGTTCGTTATGAGGGCAAATTGATTGGCTACCCTATTGCGGTTGAAGCTCTTTCTCTCATTTACAATAAGGATTTGGTTAAGTCACCACCCTTAACATGGGAAGAAATTCCTATGTTAGATAACGAGCTAAAAAAGCAGGGGAAAAATGCGATCATGTTCAATCTTCAGGAGCCTTATTTCGTCTGGCCCCTGATTGCTGCTGATGGTGGATATGCTTTTAAGAGGCAGGGTGATACCTACGATATTAAAGATAGCGGAGTAAATCATACTGGTTCTAAAGCTGGTCTGGGATTTTTAGTCAGTATGGTAAAAAACAAACACCTTAGTGCTGATACTGATTATTCGATTGCTGAAGCCGCTTTTAATAAAGGCACGACAGCAATGACTATTAATGGCCCTTGGTCATGGGGGAATATCGACAAAAGTAAAATTAATTACGGTGTTACTCTGCTACCAACTTTTAAAGGCCAGCCTTCTAAACCTTTTGTTGGCATTTTAAGCGCAGGAATTAACGCAGCCAGCCCCAATAAAGAACTGGCCAAGGAGTTTCTGGAAAACTACCTGCTGACTAATGATGGCTTAGCAATGATGGATAAGGATAAGCCGTTGGGTGCGGTAGCGTTGAAGTCTTATCAGGATATTCTTGCCAAAGATCCACGCATTGCTGCCACGATGGACAATGCTCAGAAAGGCGAAATCATGCCGAACATTTCACAAATGAGTAGCTTTTGGTATGCCATGCGTAGTGCTGTACTTAATGCGGTCAGCGGTCGACAACCTGTAGATGCGGCTCTCAATGATGCAGAGGCTCGAATTGTGAAATAAATGTGCATTAGTCTCCTGATTTTGAAGGAGGCTTTTTGTTTATCGGAGAAAAGATTTTCTCATTGAATCTCAGTAAAACAGGTTCGTAGAAATAGGCTCGCAGGTAATAAATTTCTAGTAACAGGAAGTGCATAATGTCAGCAAGATTGAACAAAAGTGTATGGTGGCCACGTTCTGTCCTGAAATGGTTTGCGGTGGGGCTGAGCCTGTCTTTTACCGGTTATTTGATTGTTTTGATGTACGCACAGGGGGAATACCTGTTTGCAATTCTGATACTGGTATTACTGGGTAGTGGCGTCTATGTTTTCGCTAATAGTAAGTCTTATGCCTGGCGTTATACCTACCCGGGTATTGCCGCAATGCTATTGTTTGTCCTGTTCCCGCTTATTTGTACCATTACGATTGCTTTTACAAACTATAGCAGTACCAACCAACTCACCCTTGAGCGGGCTCAGGCCGTATTGATGAGTAGACAATATCAAACAGGCCAGTCATTTAATTTCAAACTTTACCCTCAGGATCAACAGTGGATTTTGGTATTAAATGCCGCTGATAGTTCGAATGTATTGGTATCAGAGCCTTTTTCTTTATCAGATAAAGGAAAAATCATTCTGCCATTATATGAGCAGGTAACCCGCTTTAATCATGACGCTGCCACATTGCGTACCATTACGCAGAACCGGCAGGCATTAGGGCAAGTTACAGTAATTCTGCCTGATAACAGTAGACTGAGCATGAGCTCTTTGCGGCAGTTTTCCGGTATACATTCCCTTTATACTCTGGAGAAAGATAGTCACACCCTGATTGATAATCAGACAGGTGTAAAATATCGCCCGAATATGGAGACGGGTTTTTACCAATCCATTGATGCAAAAGGGGAATGGAGTGATGGGACGTTGAGTCCCGGGTTTACGGTTTCCATTGGCTGGAAAAATTTCCTGCGGGTTATTCAGGATGAAGGGATTCAAAAACCTTTTCTCTCCATTTTTGTCTGGACGGTACTCTTTTCTCTGTTAACGGTAATATTGACTGTGGCACTGGGCATGATTCTGGCTTGCATTGTGCAGTGGGAAGCTCTTAAGGGCAGGGCTATTTACCGTGTATTGCTTATCTTACCTTATGCCGTACCTTCCTTTATTTCTATCTTGATTTTCAAAGGGTTATTTAACCAAAGCTTTGGTGAAGTAAATCTACTGCTTAATGGGCTATTTGGTTTGAAACCAGACTGGTTCACTGACCCGACTCTAGCCAGAACTATGCTGATTATTGTTAATACATGGCTGGGTTATCCCTACATGATGATCCTTTGTATGGGGCTGCTGAAAGCGATTCCTGATGATCTGTATGAAGCCTCCGCGATGGATGGTGCAGGGCCGCTACAGAATTTCTGTTATATCACTTTTCCTTTGTTAATTAAGCCTCTGACGCCATTGATGATTGCTAGCTTTGCTTTTAACTTCAATAACTTTGTTCTCATACAATTACTTACCAACGGCAGGCCGGACCATATTGGGACAACGACACCAGCGGGTTATACCGATCTATTAGTTAGCTATACCTATCGTATTGCTTTTGAGGGCGATGGAGGACAAGACTTTGGATTAGCGGCGGCAATAGCAACATTAATCTTCTTGCTGGTGGGAGCTTTGGCAATCATTAATCTGAAAACGACACGAATTAAATTTGATTAGGGAGGTAGTGGCATGGCGATGGTCCAATCTAGAGCACAACGGTGGCGAATATGGGCAACGCATATATTCATGCTGATTTTTATCGCCTCGATTTTATTTCCATTACTCATGGTCATTGCTATCTCTTTACGACCGGGGAATTTCGCGACGGGCAGTTTGATCCCTGAGTCGATTTCCTGGGAACACTGGAAATTGGCGCTGGGCTATAGTGTTGAATCCTCTGATGGGCGCATTACTCCTCCTCCGTTCCCGGTAATACTGTGGTTATGGAACTCTGTAAAAGTCGCATTAATTACTGCGACTGGTATTGTTGCGCTGTCAACAACGTGTGCCTATGCTTTTGCTCGCATGCGTTTTCGTGGCAAAAATACCTTATTAAAAGGAATGCTTATTTTTCAAATGTTTCCCGCTGTCTTGTCGTTAGTGGCCTTGTATGCCTTGCTTGATCGTTTGGGGGAATATATTCCTTTTCTCGGTCTGAATACCCACGGTGGTGTGATTTTTGCCTATCTGGGTGGGATTGCGCTACATGTGTGGACGATAAAAGGTTATTTTGAAACGTTAGATCGTTCTTTAGAAGAGGCAGCCATGCTGGATGGTGCAACATCGTGGCAGGTTTTTCGTTTGATACTGTTGCCGCTTTCTGTCCCGATATTAGCGGTGGTATTTATCCTGTCTTTTATTGGTGCGATTACTGAAGTACCAGTCGCTTCACTATTGTTAAGGGATGTGGATAATTACACATTAGCTGTGGGCATGCAGCAATATCTCCACCCACAAAATTACCTCTGGGGTGACTTTGCCGCCGCTGCTGTACTTTCTGCTATACCTATTACAGTAGTTTTCTTACTTGCCCAGCGTTGGTTAGTCGGAGGATTGACAGCCGGTGGTGTGAAGGGGTGACGGTCTGTTCGAAATTCATCAAAGAGTAAAGGTAAAGCAAAACTTCGTACCTGTATAAAGGGTACGAAGTTTAATATTTTTGCCTGTTTTGCTTGTCGTTATGACACTCTTCTTCTGTGTTTATTTATTGTTTCCAATAAATTATTTATGTCTGTATTTTTGAACATGTCTTCCAATGTGACGGTTAATTTACGTCTCCAATTAGGATATTCCATGGTTGTGCCCGGGACATTGACAGGATTTTCCATACCCAGCCAGTCCTCAGGTTGTAAGCCCAACAAGGCACTGGTACAGCTAGCGAGATAATAGTGTATTCCTTGATTAACGGACGTTGGTATTTGTGATGGAGATGTCTTTGGCTGCAATGGGGTTAGTGTGTTTGCTATATTTTCTGATTCAGAGAGATAACCATGATGATTTAAACTCTGTAATAGTTTTTGCTTACAGTGTTCGCGTTCATGATATAACTCAGCGAGTAATACCTTATCAGGATATAACCCAATTGATTCACCCAGTTTCAGATCGCCACTTTGCCAAAACCCACATAATGTTGGTAAATCATGGGTAGTGATAGCTGCCATGGCTTGTGTCTGATATTTCTCAGGTGGCTTAAATTCACCTTGTCCATCGCGCTCAAAATAAAAAACCTTATAAGAATAGACACCACGGTCACGTAATTTTCCAACAATCTCTTCTGGTACTATTCCTAAATCTTCGCCTATCACCATGCAACAATGACGCTGGCTTTCCAATGCCAATATCGCCAGTAAATCATCAACAGGATAATGGACATAAACGCCTTGAGCTGCGGCTTCTCCCTGAGGGATCCACCAAAGCCTGAGCAGTGCCATAATATGATCAATGCGTAATGCTCCACAGTGACGCATATTACTACGTAGTAATTGAATAAAAGGCTGATAATTCTGAGCCTGTAACACATGAGGGTTCATTGGAGGAAGCCCCCAATTTTGTCCCAGTGGTCCCATGATATCAGGCGGAGCACCAATAGATGCTTTCATACAATAGAGTTCTCGGTTATTCCAGGTTTCTGAACCACCTTGTGCCACGCCAACGGCCAGATCACGATAAATACCAATCGGCATAGCATGGTTCTGACTTTCACGAAAACAGTCAGCCAGTTGCCTGTCAGCAATCCATTGTAACCAAAGAAAGAACTCCACTTCCTGTGGGTTGGTGTCACAAAACGCCTGTACAGTATCACTATCTGGATCGCGGTATTTTTCAGGCCAGATGGGCCAACCCCAATAGGTGTGACTTTCGCTGTATAGTTTGTAATGCAGGGCATCATAGACAGCCTGAGAGTACAGGCTTTTACCGCTTTGATTAATGAATTGACGGAATGAGAGATATAAGGGATCGGTATCAGTTCGGGTATTGAATTGTTGATAAGCCAAACGTAACGCTGTCATTTTCAGTGCCATCACACCGGAATAGTCAACCCATTCTGTTTGGCGGACACTCTGAATTCTGTGCTGGGTTTCCGGCATCAACCACCACTTTTGAGCGTTGGCACTGGATTGGAAGTCTTCTACCTGACTGACATCGATATAAATGATATTCAACCAGTGGCGGGATGAAGGGCTATAAGGGCTGGTGTTTTCAGGTATGGCAGGATACATCGCATGGAGTGGATTCAGGCCAATAAAAGCGCCTCCGCGTTGTGCCAGTTCCCGTAACATTTTTTTCAGATCGCCAAAATCACCCATTCCCCAGTTAGTTTCGGAACGCAGGGTATAAAGCTGGATGCAGGCTCCCCACAATTTGCTGCCTTTTATCAGTGATTCTGGTTCGTAACAGCGTTCCGGTGCGATGATGATCTGCATAACATGGCGTTGTACCGAGTCTTTGGGGCCTGATGAGGGGACTAAACTCAGCGTATGATAACCCAGAGGCAAAGAGGCTGGCAGTATCAGTTGATATTGGCAATTTCCACGCAGGCTTGTTCCTTGTTCTGTCTGTATTTGCCACTGATATTGGGCAGAAGTATTCAGCGTAAAAGTGAATGACTGACCAATAATTAATACCTTCACTGTGGGTAAGGCTGAAACCGATGGATCAGAAACCGGCTTTTTGACCGGTATATTTTCTTCCATGGTTTGCAGGATCTTATGCCTTATCTGAGCAGGAATAGCCTGTGGTTTGCCATAGGCATTAATGTATTCAGTGGCAATGCCAGCTTCTGTCGCTAAATCCTCAAGGCTTTTGTTTTCCATTATGATCCTCTATTTAACCTGCTTAACCTGCCAGATATGTTGTTGATAATCCTGAATAGTTCTGTCGGAACTGAATGTTCCCATACGGGCAGTATTAAGGATCGTACTTTGTGTCCAGTGCGGGGTATTACGGTAGAGTTCATCAATCTGCTGATGTGCGGCGCAGTAAGATGCAAAATCAGCTAATACTAAATAAGGGTCACCACCATCAATCAGGCTGTGCAGCATTAAATCAAATGCCTGTTTATCTCCGTGACTGAACTCACCGCTGGCGAGGGAATCCAGCATTTGTTGTAATTGCTTATTTTGTTGGAGAATGTTTTTGGGATCATAACCCTCTCTCAGTAAGGTTTTTGTTTCTTCCACTGTATGTCCGAAGATAAAAATGTTGTCGTTGCCAACCTGTTCGGCAATTTCGACATTTGCACCATCCAGAGTCCCAATAGTCAGTGCTCCGTTCAAGGCAAGTTTCATGTTACCTGTACCGGAGGCTTCTTTTCCTGCTGTGGAGATTTGTTCTGATACATCGGCAGCCGGGATCATCAATTCAGCTTTTGAAACATTGTAATCAGGAATGAAGGCGATTTTTATGCGATCTCGTACGATCGGATCATGGTTGATTTTTTCGGCTGCGTGGTTGATGGCTGAAATAATATTTTTTGCCAGATAGTAGCCGGGAGCCGCTTTTGCACCAAACAGAAAAACACGCGGGTAAATATCCAGTGCCGGATTTTCCTGAATCTGTCGATAAAGTGAGAGGATATGCAGCAGGTTTAAATGTTGGCGTTTGTACTCATGCAACCGTTTGATCTGTAAGTCGAAAATGGCATGAGGGTCTAGCTTCAGCCCCATTGTTTTATTGATGTAGTTGGAAAGGCGGATTTTATTGTTCTGTTTGACGGTGCGATAAGCCTCACGAAAAGCAGCATCAGCAGCGTAGGGTTCGAGTCTTTTTAGTTCAGTAATATCGCTGAGCCATTCATGGCCTAATGTCTGATCAATCAGTGAAGAGAGTGCTGGATTACACTGTTTTAACCAGCGACGTGGTGTAACGCCATTGGTAACGTTATGGAATTTTTGAGGCCACAATTGGTGATATTCAGGGAAGAGATCCGTCACAATCAAAGATGAATGCAATGCGGCAACACCGTTAATCGCAAAGCAGGCTACAACACAAAGATTAGCCATTCTCACCTGATTATCATGGATGACTGCCAGTTTTTCCCATATTTGTTGGTTACCCGGCCAGTTTTTTTCTACCGTTTTACGAAAACGATTGTTTATTTCCTGAATAATACGATGGTGGCGCGGCAGTAATTCGATGATGAGATGTTCATCCCAACGTTCCAAACCTTCCGGTAACAGGGTGTGATTAGTATAAGCGAAGGTTTGCCCGGTAATGCTCCATGCAGTATCCCAATCTAGTTGGTGATCATCAATCAGCAGGCGCATCATTTCAGGAATAGCGATTGTGGGGTGAGTATCGTTGAGCTGTATCACTTCGTATTGCGGCAGCTCCTGTATTTTGCGACCAGCCAGCTGGTGGCGACGCAGAATATCAGCCACAGCACAGGCACACTGAAAATATTGCTGCATCAGGCGGAGGCGTTTTCCAGCCCGATGGTTATCATTCGGATAAAGAACTTTGGTCAGGCTGGTGGCTTCTATGCCCTGCTGTTCCGCATGAAGGAACTGACCATCATTGAACAGTGATAAATCAAAGGGATTATCATATGTTGCTTGCCACAGGCGCAGCGGCTGTATAACACCATTATTATAACCTACGACAGGAAGATCCCATGCTTCCCCGGTCAGGGTAAAAGCCGGTCGCCAGATTTCACCTCCGTCGGTTGTTGTGACCATTTCACCGCCGAAACTAACATCAACATTCAGTTGTATATTGCGGTAAAACCATGGATAGGTATTGCGCTCCCAGTCATCCGGAGTTTCAATTTGTAACCCTTGCTCGAAGGATTGCCGGAACAGCCCATACTGATAATTAAGACCGTAGCCGATTGCCGGTTGATTAATGGTCGCCATTGAATCAAGAAAACAAGCAGCCAGACGGCCTAAACCGCCATTGCCCAAGGCAGGATCAGTTTCTTCTTCCAGAACATCACTTAATGCCACACCATATTCGGCTAAATACGCCTGAACATCATCATACCAGCCAAGATTCAGCAGGTTGTTACCCGTTAAACGACCGATCAGGAACTCCATTGAAATGTAGTTTACGTGCCGTTTCTTGCCTTTTGGGCCATCGGTCGGCGGAAGATTATCAATTTGATGGTGATTGTTTTGGTGGTGATTGTTTTGGCGATAAGCAGGCAGTAATTCCAAAAGAGTGGCACTGATCGTTTGCCACCACTGATGTGTTGTTACTCCCTGTGCTAAATCAAGGCCAAAACGCTGCAACTGCCGGGTCAGCGCAGCCTGGAATTCGGCTTTATCAAGTTGGGGCTTTTTCATGGCGTCTGCATCCTGTCACTGAATAAGGAAAATATGGAGATTATTGAGTCTGATATGCTGAAGGTTCAGTGGACAAGAAACATCATCCTGTCAGGATATTCGCGGGGATGAGTATCAGGGCGTAGCTATTTTTTCGTGCGCTTTCGCAATTTATTCAGGAAAAAGAAACGTTTCAGTTAAAGAATGTGACAGGGTGCAACTTAACACAATCTAATCAATCAACCTAATTGCAAATAGCTCACGTTTCTCTAAATTTGGGTGTTTATTTATGAATGTTACTGATTTGTATTTCTCAATAACATGACAACAAAGTTACAGGGATCAGTTCTACTCATTGCTTGTGAGGGGAGGAAATCAATGCTTATCCCATCGAAACTCAGTCGCCCCCTTCGCCTCAATCATATGGTCATGCGTGAGCGCCTGTTAGCGCAGCTTAATGAAGCACAGAATTATCGTTTGGTATTGGCAACCAGCCCGGCAGGGTATGGAAAAACTACGCTGATGTCACAATGGGCGGCAGGGCAGGGTAATCTGGGGTGGTATTCTCTGGATGATAGTGATAATCAGCCGGAGCGTTTTGCCAGTTATCTGATTGCTGCGATTCAACAGGCCACACAGGGGCATTGTGTCAAAAGTGAGGTTCTGGCGCAGAAACACCAGTATGCCAGTTTATCGGCGCTGTTCGCACAGTTGTTTATTGAATTGAATGAATGGAAACAGTCATTGTTTCTGGTGATCGATGATTATCACCTGATAGTAAATAATCTTATCCATGAAGCCATGCGTTTTTTTCTCCGTCATCAGCCGGAAAATCTCACACTGATTATTCTTTCCCGTCAATTACCGTCTCTGGGGGTCGCTAACTTACGGGTGCGTGAGCAATTACTGGAGTTTGACAGCCAGCAGTTAGCGTTTAACTATCAGGAGGCTCAGCAATTTTTTGATAAACGGTTGCCCAGCCCATTGGACGCGGATAATTGCAGGCAGTTATGTCATGACGTGGCAGGCTGGGCAACAGCATTGCAGTTGATTGCTCTGTCTGCCCGTCAGGCCGGTAATACAGCAGAAATATCGGCCAAACGTCTCTCAGGTATTAATGCCGGCCATTTGTCTGATTATTTGGTGGATGAAGTTTTAAACCGTGTTGATCAGGAAACGCGAGAATTTTTATTGCGCAGTTCTATCCTGCGTTCAATGAATGATGGGTTAATTGTTTGTCTGACGGGCATGGAGAATGGTCAGCAATGCCTTGAAGATATTGAGCGTCAGGGGTTATTTATCCAGCGCATGGATGATTTCGGAGAATGGTTTTGTTTTCATCCCTTGTTCGCATCATTTCTTCGGCAGCGTTGTCATTGGGAAATGGCAGCTGATCTGCCTAAGCTGCATAGTATGGCGGCAGAAGGCTGGTTGATGCAGGGGTATCCGGGAGAAGCTATTCATCATGCTTTGGCAGCAGGGGATACGAAGTTATTGTGCGATATTTTGCTGCAATATGCGTGGGAACTGTTCAATCAGAGTCAACTGTCGCTACTGGAAGAGTGCATGAATGCGTTGCCTTATGAACAGCTCTTGGAAAACCCGCGTCTGGTGCTGTTACAGGCATGGCTGGCGCAGAGCCAGCATCGTCATTATGAGGTTAATGCATTACTGAATCAGGCAGAGCAATCGTTGAAGCAAAAACAGATAACGATTGAAGCTGAACTACTGGGAGAGTTTGATGCATTGCGTGCTCAGGTTGCGATTAATGATGGCCGACCGGATGACGCTGATTTACTGGCTGAAAAAGCACTGGCTGCTCTGCTGCCTGATAATGAATATGGCCGTATTGTCGCGATGTCAGTGAAAGGGGAAGTGTTGCACTGTAAGGGGGCGCTGTCTCAGGCATTAGCATTGATGAAGCAGACGGAGCAGTTGGCCCGCCGCTGTCATGTCTACCACTATGCTTTATGGGCATTATTACAGCAAAGCGAAATTTTACTGGCGCAGGGGTATTTACAGGGTGCTTATGAAACCCAAAAACACGCTTTTGCTCTGGTTCGTGAACAACATATGGAACAGCTACCGATGCATGAGTTTCTGTTGCGTATTCGCTCCCAGCTTCTGTGGTGTTGGGCACGTATTGATGAATCAGAGGAAGCTGCCCGGCGTGGTCTGGAGGTGCTGTCTAACTTTCAGCCTCAGCAACAATTGCAATGTCTGTCTCAACTGGCGAAATGTTCCTTAATCCGGGGAGATATTGATAATGCCCGCCGTCATTTAACCCGTTGTGAAAATTTGTTGAGTAATGGGCATTATCATCGGGACTGGAGAACGAATACGGATAAATTGCGGATCATTATCTGGCAGCATCTGGAGGATAATATTGCAGTGGCTCAATGGCTGGATCAGGCTGAGAAACCCGAAAGTTTCAGTAATCACTTCAATCAGAATCAGTGGCGTAATATTGCCCGTGCTCAGATATTGCTTGGTCAGTATGAAGAGGCGGAAAGCATTTTAAACATGCTGAATCAGTATGCGGTAAAACTGGAGTTGGTCAGTGACTTAAACCGCAATTTGTTGCTGTGCAACCTGCTCCACTGGCAGCTTGGTCGCAAGGCTGAAGCGCAACAGGTGCTGATAGAAGCGCTGAAATTGGCTAATCGCACGGGGTTTATCAGTCACTTTGTGCTTGAGGGCGAGTTGATGGCCCTGCAATTACGCCAGCTTATCCAGCTCAATATTCTGCCTGATTTTGAACAACACCGGGCACAGCGTATTCTGCGTGAAATTAATCGTCAGCATCGGCATAAATTTGCGCATTTTGATGAAACATTTGTTGAACAGCTTCTTACTCATCCCGATGTACCTGAACTTATTCGCAATAGTCCATTAACCCAACGTGAATGGCAGGTATTAGGGTTAATTTATTCTGGTTACAGCAATGAACAAATAGCGACTGAACTGGAAGTGGCTGCGACAACGATTAAGACACATATCCGCAATCTGTATCAGAAAATGGGTATTACGCATCGTCAGGAAGCTATTCAACAGGCGCAGAATTTAATGAAAATGATGGGATTAGGTGTCCAGTAAAATGTTCTCAAGGTGATATTTCTGATGATTTCATAAATAAAAAGGGGCTACTGATGAATTTATTGCACTGTCATTGGCTTAATGAGCCTGCTTTATGGCAACGTCAGGATAATGCACTGAGCGTGGTAACTGATAATAAAACCGACTTTTGGCGTGATACATGGTATGGCTTTCAGCGCCACAGTGGTCATGTTTTTGGCTGCTATGTTGACGATTTACTTATTAAAGAAGGGTTCACGTTTCAGCTCTGTATTGAAGGGCGTTTTGAGCAGTTATACGATCAGGCAGGCGTTATGTTGCTGGTGGATGAACAGCATTGGCTGAAAGCCGGTATTGAATATGCCGATGGCAAGGCAACAATCGGCAGTGTATTAACCGCACCTTATTCTGACTGGGCGATAGGGATTTTTTCGGGTAACTCAGAGAAATTCTGGTTGCGGCTGACCTATCAGGAAGGTGCTATCCGGCTGCAATATTCCACAGATGGTAAGCAGTGGCCTTTGTTGCGGTTATCCCCTTTTACTATCAGCCAACACAATGGGCAACGAGTGTTTGTTGGTGCGATGTGTTGTTCACCAGAGCGAGAAGGGTTGCAGGTGAAGTTTTCTGAATTCAAACTGATGCCATCCTTGAACAAGCCTTTGCATGATTTGAGTTAGTGGAATGGCTACAAACCGGTCAGATAAAATGCTTTTATGATGGATTTATACCCGAATATAAAAAGTAAAATAAAGGTATTACGGAAAAGGAGATGCAAATGGAAGATTTGTTGGAGTTTTTCGCGGCACTACTGGAATGTATTTATCACATCATAAAAGGCATATTTACATTTTTAAGATGGATAATGGAAAATATCTTTAATTTTTTTATGGTTATCGGGGTTTTATTCTGTATTGTCATCGCGGGAAGTATCGTTAAATTTATTTTTTATAGCAGTCTCTTGGTATTGGTTTTATTAGTTTGTAAATACCGAAAAAAAATAAAAAGCTATCTGAATAAAGAAGATCGTTTTTAATAAGTCTTGAGGCGATGACCCCTCATCCAATATGCAATCTGGATGAAGGGCATCAGCTTATTTCTTATCCCTGTCTCCCCAAATAACTATCCCAGTCTTTCCAGACTGGCTGTAAGCCCGATCTGACCAGTGCTTCGGCAACCTGTTTCACAGAGCGATGGTCATTCGGAGAGAATTGCTCCAGTTCGTGATGGTCATTTTCGACATAACCACCCGGCTGAGTCTTAGAACCGGCACTGACACTGTTTATCGCCAGAGGTACAACATGATCACGGAAATAAGGTGACTCACGGGTAGAAAGAGAAAGTTCAACATCCGGTGCCAGCAGGCGGAATGCGCAGATCAGTTGTACCAGTTCTGCATCATTCATCAGGGATGCGGGTTCAATCCCGCCAGCACAGGGACGCAGGCGTGGAAAGGAGATGGAGTAACGGCTTTTCCAGAACTGTTTTTGCAGGAAAAACAGGTGTTCTGCCACCATATAGCAATCAGTTCGCCAGTGGGGTGATAACCCGATTAATGCGCCCAGACCAATTTTATCAATGCCGGCCCGCCCTAGCCGCTCAGGGGTTTCCAGCCGCCAGTGAAAATCCTGTTTTTTCCCCCTGAGATGGTGCAACTGATAACTCGGTTCGTGGTAGGTTTCTTGATAGACCAGTACAGCATCTAATCCCAGTGTTTTCAGTTCGGCATATTCCTCTTGCGCTAATGGCTGAACTTCCATTGTGACTGAACTGAAATAACGGTGTATTAAGGGAAGGTAATGGCGAAAATAATCCATTCCGACCTTTTTCTGATGCTCCCCTGTTACCAGCAGAATATGCTCAAACCCCAGCTTTTTCAGGGCCTGACATTCAGCCTCGACCTCCTGTTCATTGAGCGTTTTACGTTTGATGTGGTTACTCATGGAAAAACCACAATAGGTACAGTCATTGGCGCACAGATTGGAAAGGTAAAGTGGGATATAAAATCCCACGGTATTACCAAATCGCTGACGGGTTAATTGTTGTGCCCGCTGTGCCAATGGTTCTAGGTAGGGAAGGGCTGCGGGTGAGAGCAGAGCCATAAAATCATTCAGTGTCAGGCATTCACGATTTAGAGCGTGCTCAACATCATGGCGGGTTTTACTATTGATGCTCAGCGTAATGTCATCCCAGTCCAACTGTTGCCAGCGATGGCGGAAAGTCTGTTCGGCCACGGTATTGCTGTTCATAAAGCCCCCAGAAAATCGGTCAGCGGGCTGGAGGCTTCTGCATGGGATTTCTGGCTTGCCACTCCTGCCTGATGAGCTAGTTCGCCTGCCTCAATGGCGGTTTTGAATGCCTGCGCCATTTTGGCCGGATTACGGGCAACGGCGATTGCAGTATTGACCAGTACAGCATCGGCTCCCATTTCAATGGCTGCCAGCGCATGGCTTGGAGCACCAATACCGGCATCGACAACCACAGGAACATTGGATTGCTCAATGATAATGTGCAGGAAATCCCGGGTGAGTAAGCCCTTATTTGAACCAATAGGTGCTCCCAATGGCATGACAGCGGCACAACCCACTTCTTCCAGACGGCGGCACAGAACCGGATCTGCGCCACAGTAAGGCAGAACCACAAAACCTTCTCTGACTAACTGTTCCGCTCCTTTCAGGGTTTCTATCGGATCAGGTAACAGATATTTCACGTCAGGGTGGATTTCCAGCTTGACCCAGTTAGTGCCCAGCGCCTCCCGCGCAAGGCGAGCAGCAAAAACCGCCTCTTCTGCGGTTTTTGCTCCGGAAGTATTTGGCAGGAGTTTAACCCCCAACTCCTGCAAGGGGGTGAGAATGCCATCATCTTTGCCTTGCAGGTCAATCCGTTTCATCGCCATTGTGACTAACTGGCTACCGGAGGCGCGAATGGCTTCAATCATCAGTCCGGCATTGGCAAATTTTCCTGTGCCTGTAAACAGACGGGAATGAAAGGTGGTATCAGCAATTTTTAACATGGTTAACCTCCGGCATTAGCCCCCTGCAATGGCCTGAAACAGCAGGATATTATCCCCGTCACTGAGCTGGTGGGTATGCCATTCTGAGCGGGGGATGATGGTCTGGTTAATAGCCAGTGCAGTACCTGACTGGGGACGTTGCATATGTTCCAGTAACTGCTGAACTGTCATGGGATTATCTGTCGGCGTATCCAGTGTGATCGTTTGATCGTTGACAATAATGTTCATACGATTTCTGTTCCTGAAACGGTTTTATCTGTACCCGCAGTTTTATCAATGATGGGGTGCGTTCCGCATACCCGACATTGTGGTGAGGGTGTCAGTTGTAACGTACTCCAGTTCTGTTTTCTGCCATCAAACAGTCGCAGTTTTCCATTCAGATAAGAAGGGAGACCCGCCAGCATTTTAATAGCTTCCAGCGCCTGTAACGTCCCAATCACACCGACCACTGGCCCTAAAACACCCGCAGTGCGGCAGTTACGCTGAGGCTCTTCCTGATCGGGATAGAGGCAGGCATAACAGCCATGCTGGTAAGGCGGTTCGAATACCATAAGCTGACCACTGAAACCGACGGCGCTGCCACTGATAAGAGGTTTACCGGTTTCGATACAGGCGGCGTTAATAGCATGGCGGGTTGCCATGTTATCGCAGCAATCCAGTATCAGATCGACCTGTCGGACGAGGTTTGTCAGTGATTTTTCATCCAGCCGTTCATTAATGACGGTTGTATGAACCAACGGATTTAGTTCAGTCAGTTTTTGTGCCGCCAGCGTGGCCTTACCTGCGGGAATGTCAGCCGTGCGATAGAGGATCTGGCGTTGCAGATTTGAGATATGTAATTGGTCATCATCGGCAAGATAAAGGTGCCCCACTCCCGCTGCTGCGAGGTATAGTGCGGCGGGAGAGCCTAATCCCCCCATCCCGATGATTAACACTTTGCCGTTTTTTAATTTTTCCTGTCCGTCCGGGCCGATATCTTCCAATAATAATTGACGGCTGTATCGCATAAATTCCTGATCGTTCAACATAAGCGCCTCCGATCATTTTCTTCAACGTTTTTGTCAGGTGTCCTTTCAACCAAATGAAGCAATCTGGCTGTTGCCTGTCGCCAGTCTTTTGCTTTGGTGATGGCACTGACCAGCGCTACACCACCGACACCGGTCGCGACTACATCAGCTACTCTTTCCAGTGAAATACCACCAATAGCCACTGTCGGGAATTCAGGGGTGATTTCTACCTGATGTTTCAGGGCGATTAAACCCTGTGGCGATGAGGGCATCTCTTTGGTGGTGGTCGGGAAAATATGCCCCAGTGCAATGTAGGATGGGCGCAGGGCTTTTGCCCGCGCCAGTTCCTGCTCGTCATGGGTGGAGATCCCCAGCCGAAGCCCGGCTTGTCGGATGGCACTGAGATCAGCAATATCTAAATCCTCCTGCCCCAGATGAACGCCATAAGCACGGTGTTTAATTGCCAGACGCCAGTAATCGTTGATAAAAAGGCGCGCGTTGTATTGCTTCCCCAATGCAATCGCCTGCCGGATATCATGTTCTACCTGATCTTCGGGCAGATCTTTAATACGCAGTTGCAGCGTTCTGACACCTGCTTTCAGTAACCGCTCAATCCATATCAGTGAGTCCACCACGGGATATAACCCCAACCGATGTTCGGTTGGCGCAAAGGAGGCTGTTTCAGGGCAAACGGTTTCAGATAAAATCGCTTCAGACTGATTTGACATCGTTGATATCCTCAGCCCGGTGATACAGTTCGCTGCCATGAGACCGAAATTCTTCGGACATCTGTTCCATACCCGATTGTTGTTCCAGTTTTGCTGCTTGGTTTTTCGCAACATAGTCCCGTACATCCTGTGTAATTTTCATTGAGCAGAATTTTGGTCCGCACATGGAGCAGAAATGGGCAACTTTACCGGATTCCTGTGGCAATGTTTCGTCGTGATAAGCGCGGGCGGTGTCAGGATCAAGGGCCAGATTAAACTGGTCTTCCCAGCGGAATTCAAAACGCGCTTTTGACATGGCGTTATCGCGGATTTGAGCACCGGGATGGCCTTTCGCTAAATCCGCTGCATGAGCTGCGATTTTGTACGTGATAAGTCCTTGTTTCACATCTTCTTTGTTTGGCAGGCCAAGGTGCTCTTTGGGCGTGACATAACAGAGCATGGCGCAACCGAACCAGCCAATCATAGCCGCCCCAATACCGGAGGTGAAATGGTCATAACCCGGCGCGATATCGGTTGTCAGTGGCCCTAATGTGTAGAAAGGCGCTTCGTGGCAGTGTTCCAGCTCTTCCGTCATATTGCGACGGATTAACTGCATCGGAATATGCCCCGGCCCTTCGATCATCACCTGAACATCATATTCCCAGGCGATTTTGGTCAGTTCACCCAGCGTATGCAGTTCAGAAAACTGAGCTTCATCATTGGCATCCTGAATGGAGCCGGGACGCAAGCCATCTCCCAGAGAAAGGGAAACATCGTAAGCAGCGCAGATTTCACAAATTTCACGGAAATGGGTATAGAGGAAGTTTTCCTGATGATGGGAGAGACACCATTTAGCCATAATGGAACCACCGCGGGAGACAATGCCTGTCAGTCGTTTGGCGGTCATCGGGACATAGCGCAGCAGAACGCCGGCGTGAATAGTAAAATAATCGACTCCCTGTTCCGCCTGTTCCAGTAACGTATCGCGGAACATTTCCCACGTCAGATTTTCCGCAATGCCGTTGACTTTTTCCAGCGCCTGATAGATGGGGACTGTGCCGATTGGCACCGGGCTATTACGCAGTATCCATTCACGGGTTTCGTGGATATAGCGCCCGGTGGAAAGATCCATCACGGTATCCGCGCCCCAGCGGGTAGACCAGATCAGCTTCTCAACTTCTTCTTCAATGGAAGAGGTCACGGAAGAATTACCGATATTGGCATTCACTTTCACCAGAAAGTTGCGTCCGATAATCATCGGTTCGGATTCTGGATGGTTAATGTTGGCAGGAATAATCGCCCGACCCGCAGCGACTTCCTGACGAACAAATTCCGGCGTAATGTTTTCCGGTAAGTTGGCCCCGAAACTTTGCCCCGGATGCTGCTGGAGGAGAATTTCACCACGGATGCGTTCACGCCCCATATTTTCCCGCAGAGCAATAAATTCCATCTCCGGCGTGATAATGCCTTTACGAGCGTAGTGTAACTGGGTAACGCATTCGCCCACTTTTGCTTTCAAAGGGTGGGGACGACGGTGAAAACGCAGGTGATCCAGCCCGGCATCAGCAAGGCGCTGTTGGGTAAAATCAGAACTGAGGGTTGTGACTGGCTCTGTGTCTTTGCGCTCTTCAATCCACGGCTGGCGGATTTTCTGCAAACCGGCGTGTACGTCCAGTACGGCTTCAGGGTCGCCATAAGGGCCGGAAGTATCATAAACAGGTACGGGTTCATTTTCCTCAAACTGAGGCTCTTCTTTTGTGCCGCCAACCAGCGTAGGAGAGACCTGAATTTCACGCATCGGAACCTGAATATCCTCGCGTGAACCTTCCAGATAGATACGACGTGAATTGGGGAAGGTGACACCCTGAATTGAATTGATAAATTCCTGTGCAGCATCCCGTTGGGCTTTACGTGGACGTGCCGGATGGGATTTAGGGGAGATATCGGTTGTTGGGATAATATCAGCGGTGGAGGTAACGGTTTCGTTAGTAATAGCATTAGACATAGCAAATTCCTGACTGTGTAATCGCCTGTATCAGGCTTAAGTTGAGAAAATTGCTTGTCTGGAGCTCGCAGGGAGTAATGATGATTGCTGAACGGTGTTATCTGGCAGAAGGTCTGTACAGAAATAATAAGTCACATCAGCAGAGGGATTACTCTTGTTCCCTTCGCGGGTATTAGCCCGATCAGGTTCTGCGGATCCCGAATAAACGGTCTCAGCCTGTGTCCATCGTGATATACGCTGAACGCTAGGCACTCCGACAAGAAAACACCCCAGAGTATAAAGGGGATTATGGAAACTGCAACCGGAAAACTGAGCCTTTTGTATTGGCCAGATGTCAGGTATTAACTCCGTGGCGCTAACGCCCAGCTCAATTGCTTCCAGCCATGTTTTTCTGCTGCTGACTGCAATTTCATATCCGGATTCACGGTAAATACTTCACTGGCAAAGAAACACATCGGTAAGTCGTTTGCTGAGTCTGTGTAAAAAGAGATATGTTGTGGCGATAAGTTCTGTTCTGCCAGCCATTGCTGTAAGCGGGTAACTTTCCCTTCACGGAAAGTCGGGATACCGTCAATATCACCGGTATAACAACCCTCTTTCATGACCATATCAATCCCCATTGCGTTATTTACGCCAAATGCAGCCGCGATTTTTTTCACCACGAAAGAAACAGTAGCAGAAATGATAATGACGGGAATATTTTGTTGGCGGTAAATATCTAATTGTGTTTTCGCAGCGGGATAGAAGAGAGGCTTGATTGTTGTTTCCACAAAATCTGTCAGCCAGATATCAACTTGTTCATGGGGTATTTGGCAAAGAGCCTGTAAACTGACTGACAGATATTCCTGCATATTCAGTTTCCCCGCACTGTAATCCGATATCATTTTCTGATCTGCTTCTATAAAGCGGGGGTCAGTAATGATCTGCTTTTCCCATAAATAATTCGTCCAGAGTAGACTGGAATCCCCACGGATCAGGGTGTCGTCCAGATCAAATATGGCAATTTGCTGTGACATAGTCGCTATTCCTCAAACCCAAAATCGATAGGGTTGGTTGGCTGAAAGAGAATCAAGCATTTAGTGAACATCCAGAAACGTCGTTAATATAACAGATTGCAGGCAGAATACGATAAAGAGGGTGGATTGTAAGCGAATGGCGGACTTACTCTACTGAGTTTCTTTCCTGATTATCATGTAATAGGTGTGATATTTTATCAAAAAATATATTACGCATTTTATATTTAATATATACATTAATGGTTTTAAGAAATAGCCATATTGACTGAGTTAAAAATACACGATAAAGTTATTTTAACTTAGATTTTCCGTGAAATACGTTATCACGAAGTAACGTATCGTTATGTAATTACATGCCCATAATAAAAGTTTAACAATTTACCAGTGGAATGGTGTTTTAAAAAATAATAATATTCCATGGTAGAAGAATGGAATAATTATAATTAATTAATGTGGTAATGAAAATTTTAACTGAAAAATATAATAACTGAAGCTGAAGGTTTTAATTGTAAATTCAAATTTACTGATGGATATACTTACTTATTGGAAAGTTTGAAATATAATATTTTAATATCCGATATTTCAAAAGTAACCAAGAAATGATTTCTGAACTACACAATAAACACTATTACATAATAGGTAATCCGGAATGCTGTTCACAAAAATATCTTATTCCAGCTCAAATAAACATTGTAATTATCATCTTGTTTGAGCAAGAGATTGATCATGTTAAATTATTTGGAAGTGATTGAAAATGAATAAACAGGATAATCTAGATGTCGCATTTTCTGGTAATATAATAAGTAAAGCAGTTATGTTAGCAGAACATATGAATTTATTTGACCACTTTGATAAAAATGGCCGAATAGTTGAATCCGAACTTAGAGAACATTATAAGAAAAAACTTTCTTATGTTGATGCTGTAATTACGTCTTTAAAAGACGGTGGTATATTGACTGTGGTCGATGGTATATGCCAATTACAAATAAGTGTTGAGGAGATAAAAAAGAAATTACCTATTTTCAAATTATGGTTATATGCATATAGAGATTTATTATCTAAACAAGAAGAGATATTTGATGGGAATTACAATGTTCTCCCTTATGATGGCGCTAGTGTAGCCAAATACTCAGCCGAGATAGGCGGGTATTTTATTGATAAACATATGGAAAATATTTTTAGTCAACTTGATATTAGTGGCACCTTGTGTGATATGGGATGTGGCGCAGGTTTGAGGTTGATTAATATTTGTCGCCAATTTGGTTTTAATGGTATTGGTATGGATATTAATGCTAATGCCATTGAGCTTGCAAATAAAAATCTGAGAGAAACATATTCTGGAGCAAGTGAGATAAAATTTAAACAACAGGATGTTACTATAATTAATGAGATTAACCCATCCGTTGAAGCTATATTATTTACTTTCTTTACACATCATATTGAGCCAAATGAAAGATTAGAAAAACTATTTAATGATTATCGGAATTTATTCCCTAACCTGAAGTTTATTATTTTATTTGATACTGTTACTAATGAGAAAGGGAATAGCATCAATAATATTTTCGCTAGAGGGTTTGATTATATTCATCGACTACAAGGGCTTGTACCACGAACTCGTGCAGATTATATGGAAATTTTCGAAAGAAGTTGCCTAAATGTAATAGAAGAAATAGTACTGGAGGTTGATAATAGCTACGTTTGGCTGTGTAAGGTAAATTGATATGAAAATACTGAGTCTGGGTTGTGGAACAACAGGGAGTGCTTGCGCTCATCATTTACAGCCAGTCTCTTGTTAGCCAATAGCTATTACAACGTCGTTTTGTATTCATGGCTTATTCCGTTCACATGGGTCGCCAGACAATGATAAACGCCAGTGCCAGTATGCTGGCGTAATTTTGTGTTGATTAATCGTATTTTCCACTCAATGACGGTGATGGTATAAACCGTTATCAATCTTCTTATCCGATTTTCGCTTGTTTTTCCGGTAGGAATAACCAGTGTTGCTCTTTCTTGTTTGACTATTTCCCTGAAACATTTGCTATCGTAATCCTTAATCTGCAATCACAAAAACCGGGGTTAACTCAGGTGTCTTTATTAAACTAAAATCATTCCTATTAGTGAATGCAATGTATCAGGGATGGTTATTTGTAAAATGTCACCTACTAATGTGATCTTATGAAATATATAAGAAATATCGGCCTCTGATGAAGTACATCGTCAGGCATTAATAAATGTCAACGCATATCAGGACGAGGTCTATGTCAGAATGCGTTCAAAACACGACAAAGAAAGTCGTGCAAAAAAATATTGTATGCGTTCATATAGATCCTGTATATGAATGCTGGTTAACATTTAATTAACACTGACTTGGTTAAGATATTCTTAATGAGCACAGCATATGACACAACACATGATGGAACCAATGATGCAAAAAAAACTGACAGGTATAGAACGAGGCTGGTGGATTGTCAGTCTTGAAAACAGAGTTTGGCTTCCGCAGGGAGACTTACCACTGGGAACTGCCGAGAGCTGGTCATTGCAGGGCCTTGTCGCCTACGCTATCGGCGAGTGGTTGGGGGAAGTAGTGTGGCTTGTCCGTCATAAGATGGCATCAGATATGTATTCTCCCCGCCGGATTGCAGAGCAGGATCCTCAATTATTTCAGTTGGTAGGGCGCGGAGTCCAGTTGGCTGAGTTTTACCGCTCACATCGTTACTGTGGGTATTGCGGTCATGAAATGCAGCAGACTGAGCACGAGTGGGCCTGCCTGTGTCACCATTGCGATGAACGCTATTATCCGCAAATTGCTCCCTGCATTATTGTCGGTATCCGCCGTGAAGATCACATTTTACTGGCACAACATCAGCGCCATCGCAATGGTATGCATACGGTGCTGGCTGGGTTTGTGGAAGTGGGGGAAACACTGGAAGAGACAGTACACCGCGAAGTGATGGAAGAGAGTGGGATAAAAATCCGTAACCTGCGGTATGTTACTTCTCAGCCGTGGCCTTTTCCGCATTCACTGATGATGGGATTTCTGGCTGATTATGAGAGTGGAGATATTGAGCACGACCCCGTTGAGCTAATCAGTGCGGATTGGTATCGATATGATGATCTTCCCCTGATCCCCGGGCCTGATACGATTGCCCGTCGTCTGATTGAGGAAACGGTCGCACTATGTCGTCAGTATTGATAGTGAATACTTAAAATTCATGAGAGTTACCCGGTGTTTTATATCAGGTAACTCTCAGCCTTTAGCTATACTTAGTTATTCTTGTTCCGTAAGACCCCGGTTTTTCAGCATAGATTCAGTACTTGGTGGCTTACCTCGCCAGTCTATATACAGTTTTTCCAAATCTGTACTATTGCCGCGTGACAATATCTTATCGCGGAAAATCTGACCATTTTCTCTTGTCAGACCGCCATGCTCGGTAAACCATGCAAACGCATCGTCCGCCAGCATTTCTGTCCACAGATAGGCATAATAACCGGCAGCATAACCACCGCCCCAAATGTGTTTGAAGTAACTGGAACGGTAGCGTGGCGGCACGTAGTTGAGATGGATCTTATCTTCTTGCAAAGATGCGGCTTCAAATTTATTCACGTCCTGCTGCGGCTTATCTGCGGCCAGCATATGCCAGTGCATATCCAGTAGTGCGGCTGACAGTAACTCGGTCATTTGATAACCTTTGTTAAATTTATCCGCCTGATTGATTTTATCCATCAGTGCCTGCGGCATGACTTCACCGGTTTGGTAATGTCTGGCGTAATTCGCAAATACCTTGGGATCACGGGCCCAGTATTCATTAATTTGTGATGGGAACTCCACAAAGTCACGAGCAGTACTGGTTCCTGACAGAGTCGGGTATTCCTGATCGGCAAACATGCCGTGTAACGCATGTCCAAATTCATGGAATATTGTGATCACGTCATCATACGATAACAGTGCTGGCTGGCCCGGAGCCGGTTTAGTAAAGTTGGCAACGTTGTAAATTACCGGTTTGGTTCCGAAGAGTCTGGACTGATCGACAAAATTACTCATCCAGGCGCCACCGGCTTTATTGTCACGCTTAAAGTAATCGGAATAGAACAACGCCAGTTGTTGCCCGTCCTTATCGAAAACTTCATACACGTGGACATCGGGATGATAAACCGGAATGTCTTTGCGCTCTTTAAAGGTAATGCCATATAGCAGGTTGGCGGCGTAGAACACGCCGTTATTCAGGACATTATTCAGTTCGAAATAGGGCTTAATCTGGGACTCGTCCAAATCATACCTTGCCTTGCGTACCTGTTCGGCATAGAACGGCCAATCCCATGCTTCCACTTTGAAGCCGCCTTTTTGCTGGTCAATCACGGCCTGAATATCTTTTGCTTCACGTTCAGCGCGTGCAGTTGCAGCAGGAACAATATCACGTAAAAACTTCAATGCGACTTCCGGAGTTTTTGCCATCTGGCTTTGCAGCTTCCATGATGCGTAATCTTTGAAACCTAGTAGCTTAGCCTGCTCAGCACGGATTTTTGCTAATCGGGCCAGCGTTTGGCGTGTGTCGTTATCATCCCCTTTTTCAGCCCGGTTCCACGATGCTTCGAATAGCGCCTTACGTGTATCGCGATCTTTCAGATCTTGCAGAATCGGTTGCTGGGTCGTGTTCTGTAATACGAACAGCCATTGGTTATCCAGCTTACGTTCACTGGCAGCCTGTGCTGCTGCAGCCATTTCGCCATCGGACAACCCGGCCAGCAGAGTTTTATCCTTAATCGTCAAAGCGCCATCTTTGGTTGCTGCTAGCAATTTATTGGTAAATTGAGTACGCAGGGTTGCCGCTTCCTGATTTAATGCTTTCATTTTTATTTTGTCGGCATCAGATAAATTGGCACCCGCTAATTCGAATTGCTTATAAATGACTTCTACCAGACGGAGCGATTCGGAGTCCAGATTCAGTGTTTCACGCTGTTGGTAAACGGTTTTGATGCGGTTGAACAGTTTACTGTTCAGCATAATCTCATCATTCATTGCTGCCAGTTTTGGTGACATTTCCTCACTGAGTTTTTGTAACCCGTCTGTCGTATTTGCTGAGGTCATCGCCCAAAATACGTTTGTTACCCGATCCAGCGTCGTACCGGTTTTCTCCAGTGCGATAAAGGTATTTTCAAAGTCAGGCGGTACGGGATTATTGGCGATCTTCCCCACTTCTTGCAGCTTCTGTTTAATACCGGCCGTGATTGCAGGTGAGTAATCTGTTTCTTTTATTTTATCAAACGGAGGTGCCTGAAAGGGGAGTACGCTGGTATAGAAGAAAGGATTATTCTTATCTTGTTGTTGGTCAACTTCATCGGTCACACTTACCTCCTTTATCTGGCCACCTGATACGTTAGTGTGGTCAGAGCCCCGTTTATTTTCTTCGGCTTGCGCCTGAGTGCCTAATGCTAAGCCAATAGCCAGTACTAAAATGGATAAACGCATCAGTCGAAACTCCTCCATGTAAATTTTATAGGTTATTTATCAATGAAAATGACTTTATAAGAGCTTTGAGACAGTCGATTGACGATGGTCGCTTAACTAAAGTCCATGAACGACCGTCAATTAACTAACGTAAACCAATTCATCCAACGATTAACTGAAAAGCGCGAACGGTGAAGGATTATGGCAATGTGAGATATCAGATTGCCTGCGCGCTACATACCTGTAACACAAGGTTAACATAATGAGAGCAATAGACCGGAGTGCCTAGTTCTTGTTCCTGGTTTTGTGAACCCATACATAAATTTTTTTCATCTTAGGTTGGTGATTGATGACCGAACGTTTATTTATTGGCAGTCACAACGGAAGTTAGGCTTTTGACGTGTTATCATGCGGGCGCTTTTTGTCGATAATCAAGGGAGCCTGTCATGAATGAGTTGAAAAACGACCGTTATCTGCGTGCCTTATTACGTCAGCCAGTTGATATCACTCCGGTATGGATGATGCGGCAGGCAGGACGATATTTACCTGAATATAAAGCAACACGGCAGGAGGCGGGGGATTTCATCTCGTTGTGCAAAAATACTGAACTGGCCTGTGAAGTGACACTTCAGCCTTTGCGACGTTTTCCACTGGATGCGGCCATTCTGTTTTCCGATATTTTGACCATTCCTGATGCAATGGGGTTAGGGCTGTATTTCGAAGCTGGTGAAGGCCCGCGTTTTCAGTCGCCAATCCTTAACCATGCCGATGTAGAAAAGTTACCTGTTCCTGATCCGGAGATGGAGCTGGGTTATGTCATGGATGCTGTCCGTGCGATACGCAAGGCACTGGCAGGGCAGGTTCCTCTGATTGGTTTTTCCGGCAGCCCGTGGACACTGGCAACCTATATGGTCGAAGGCGGAAGCAGTAAGGCGTTTACTAAGATCAAAGCCATGATGTATGCTGAGCCGGCGACACTTCATCTGTTGCTGGATAAATTGGCTGATAGCGTTATTCTATATCTGAACGCCCAGATTAAAGCAGGCGCACAATCTGTCATGATTTTCGATACATGGGGAGGAGTTTTGTCCCAGCGCGATTATCAGGAGTTTTCCCTGCGATATATGCATAAGATTGTCGATGGGCTGATCCGCGAGAATGAAGGCCGCCGAGTACCTGTCACCCTATTTACAAAAGGGGGGGGGCAATGGCTTGAGGCGATGGCTGCAACTGGCTGTGATGCTCTTGGGCTGGACTGGACAACGAATATTGCTGATGCTCGTCGTCGTGTCGGAGATAAAGTCGCCCTACAGGGGAATATGGATCCATCTATGCTGTATGCTCAGCCAGCACGGATTGAACAGGAAGTTTCGACCATCCTGCAAGACTTTGGTACAGGTAATGGGCATGTTTTCAATCTGGGGCATGGTATTCATCAGGACGTTCCGCCAGAGCATGCAGGGGCTTTTGTCGAAGCAGTGCACCGGTTATCAGCGAAATACCATCAATAAAATCTATGTACAACACTAAAGCACTACGTCAGGAACAGACAGAGAAAGCACAATTGGTGATTCGCCATGATGTGCTTCCAGCTTCTTTTATCCCGGAATTCATTGCAGGGGCTGACGTTGGGTTTGAAGAAAACGGCACGATAACCCGTGCCGCCATCGCTGTTTTACGTTATCCCACTCTTGAGCTGGCAGAATACCAAATCGCGAGAACGGCGACTGTACTTCCCTATATTCCCGGTTTACTCTCATTTCGTGAATATCCGGCATTGCTCGAAGCATGGAGTAAGTTAAACTTACGTCCTGATCTGGTGATGGTTGATGGTCAGGGGATAGCTCACCCAAGACGTTTCGGCATTGCCAGCCATTTTGGTTTGCTGGTGGATGTTCCGACAATCGGGGTAGCTAAAAGTCGTCTGTGTGGTGAACATGCTCCTGTCGGAGATGTAGTGGGAAGCCGTCAGCCACTGATCGATCATGGTGAACAGATAGGTTTGGTCTGGCGGAGCAAAAAAAGGTGTAATCCACTCTATATTTCCATTGGTCATAAGGTCAGTATTGACAGCGCCATTGGTTGGGTTGAACACTGTATGAAAGGATATAGGTTACCTGAACCGACCCGTTGGGCTGATGGAATAGCCTCAAATAGAGTATTTTTTAGGCAAACAATGCAGAAAAGTCTTTAATTGAGGCGGAAATATGTGGATATTCTTGATTTTCAGGTAAACTTCGGCGCAAATTAGGCATCATGAGTAACGACTAATGTTAAAGAACCCGATTCACCTGAGGTTGGAGAAGCTTGAAAGTTGGCAACATCTGACTTTTATGGCTAGTCTATGTGAGCGGATGTATCCGAATTATCACACGTTTTGCCATCAGACTGAGTTTGCTGATCCTGCACAATATCGCCGAATTCTTGATCTGGTGTGGGAGACATTAGTTGTCAAAGATGCAAAAGTAAATTTTGATAACCAGCTGGAAAAATTGGAAGCCATTATCCCATCAGCAGATAGCTATGATATTTATGGTGTGTATCCAGCAATTGATGCGTGTATTGCATTAGGTGAAGTCATTCATTCGCGTTTGAGTGGTTCAACGTTAGAGCATGCAATAGCCGTCAGTGAAATATCCATCCGTACTGTCGCCATGCTGGAAATGACGCAGGCTGGTCACGAAATGACAGAGGATGAATTAAAGGCATTGCCTGCCATTGAAGAGGAATGGGATATTCAATGGGAGATTTACCGTTTATTGGCGAACTGCGAAGAACGGGACATAGAATTAATTAAAGGATTAAAGGCTGACCTCCGTGAGTGCGGAGTCAGCAATATCGGCATAAATTTAGAGCAATAAGTTATAAAACGTGACTTAGTGCTTGATTTGCCGGATTTAAAGACTTCACATTTGCCCTCACTCTGTTCTAAATTGAGGGCGAAAAGAAGTGGCTATCGGTGCGTGTATGCAGGGGTGCTGTCAAATCGGCATATCCGTCGCACTCGATGCTTTGCAAACGATAAACACACTGTAAGGATAATCTATGAATAAGACTGAATTAGTTGATGCAATCGCAGCAGGTGCTGATCTGACCAAAACTCAGGCTAAAGCTGCCCTGGAATCAACTTTGGCTGCAATCACCGAATCTCTGAAAAGCGGTGATGCAGTACAACTGGTTGGCTTTGGTACTTTCAAAGTTAATCATCGTGCAGAGCGTACTGGTCGTAACCCACAGACTGGTAAAGAAATCAAAATTGCAGCTGCAAACGTACCTGCTTTCTCTGCTGGTAAAGCTCTGAAAGACGCAGTCAAGTAATCGTATTGCGAAAAAAGAAAAAAGAGGGGAAGTCAACGCCCCTTTTGTTGATGATACAGGGGCTGTTAGCATTGGGGTTAATCTCATTGCTCAGCGCCTGCTCAGTCAAACCGAAAGAACCCACTTTCAGTGCCAGTGGCTTCATTACCGATGGCGGCGTTATCCGCTTATGGCGTCTGAATGATCAAAACAGTAAACCTCAGGTTATCATGAGCGTTTACAGCCCTTACCAACACAAAAACACCACTGTTACTTTCTACGAATACCGTCAGGGTCATTTATGGCAGATGCGCCGCAATGTATTTAATGATAATCCAACAGAGGAAATCCTGCGGTTAGATAAAAACGACAACGTTGTTTTTATGCAACGCGAGTTTGATGGGCATCGCGAGCAACTTTCCAACGATGACATCATCAGGTCATTGTTTGAGGCCAGCCGAATAAAAGAAACCAGCGATGTTCTCATTGCCGGGAAGGTAAAACTGATGCAGGGGCACTGGCAGAACAGTGAAGTGACTACCTGTTCAGGCGCGAAAATATCGATTGAGTTTGACCCTCAGTCACAGGCATGGCTCGAAGAAAGAAGTAAAAACAGTTATGGCATACTCACTATTGCCTGGCTGGAAGCACCAGAAGGTAAACAGTTATTATTAGTTGCCAATGACGATTTTTGTCTTTGGGAGCCGACGAAAGATAAGCTGTAATCCAGTTACTTTCGCCGACTTTTTATTTCTGGCTTTTTTTCTGAATATTGTTATTTCAGACGAGCAATAGCACGGTAGCCAATGTCTTTGCGATAAAAGCAGCCTTTCCAGTTAATCTTTTCTGCTCTCAGGTAGGCTTTTGTCTGAGCTTCAGCGATATTGTCTCCCAATGCTGTAACACACAACACACGGCCACCGGCAGTGACCACGTCTTTATCTTTCAAAGCCGTTCCGGCATGGAAAACTTTTTCCCCTGCTTGCGGTTCTTGATTCAGGCCACTAATGATATCGCCTTTAGAATAATCAGCCGGATAACCGCTTGAAGCTAACACGATACCCAGAGCAGAACGGTTATCCCACTCAGAGGTTTTTCCATCTAACTGGCCTTTTGCCCCGGCAAGACACAGCTCCACTAAGTCGGAACGCAGGCGCATCATAATAGGCTGCGTTTCAGGATCACCAAAGCGGCAGTTAAATTCGATGACTTTCGGTTCACCCTGTTTATCAATCATCAAACCGGCATACAGAAAACCGACATAAGTATTTCCTTCAGCAGCCATGCCTTTAATGGTCGGATAAATGACTTTTTCCATGACCCGCTGGTGAACCTCATCCGTGACTATAGGAGCAGGAGAATACGCGCCCATTCCACCAGTATTTGGCCCGGTATCGCCATCACCTACCCGCTTATGATCCTGACTGGTTGCCATAGGAACCACATTTTTACCATCCACCATGACAATAAAACTGGCTTCCTCTCCATCCAGAAACTCTTCAATAACAATCCTGTGACCGGCATCGCCAAACGCATTACCCGCCAGCATATCTTTAACTGCATTCTGTGCTTCTTCCATTGTCATGGCGACAACGACGCCTTTACCTGCCGCTAGCCCATCGGCCTTAATGACAACCGGAGCACCTGTTTTTTCCAGATAAGCGAGCGCGGGGTCTATTTCGGTGAAATTCTGGTAAGTCGCTGTTGGAATATGATGGCGAGCAAGGAAATCTTTAGTGAAGGCTTTAGATCCTTCCAATTGCGCGGCGGCTTTAGTCGGGCCAAAAATTGTCAGCCCAGCCTGTTGGAAAGCATCAACCACGCCAATAACCAGCGGTGTTTCTGGCCCTACAATTGTGAGATCAATATGGTGGCTTTGAGCAAATGCCACTAACCCCTCGATATCTGTTGCGGCAATATCCACATTTTTCAAATTAGGTTCCAGAGCCGTTCCAGCATTTCCCGGAGCAACGTAAACCAGCTCTGCCAGTGGAGATTGTGCGGCTTTCCATGCAAGTGCGTGTTCCCGTCCACCATTACCGATGATTAGTATATTCATTATTATCTCTCATTATATACCCTTCGTCTTTCAAGTTGCCTCTTTGTTGGCTGCTCTCACTCACCCCAGTCACATAGTTATCTATGCTCCCGGGGATTAGTTCCCTTGCCGTCGCGATGCAACTTGAAATCCATTGGGTATAAGTGTTAGGGGGATTAGTGGCGGAAATGACGCATTCCGGTGAAAATCATGGCAATACCATGTTCATCAGCAGCCGCAATGACCTCATCATCGCGAATAGAGCCACCCGGCTGGATCACGCAAGTCACGCCGACAGAAGCCGCGGCATCAATACCATCGCGGAATGGGAAGAAAGCGTCAGAAGCCATCGCACATCCCTGAACTTCCAGACCTTCATCCCCGGCCTTAATACCTGCAATTTTAGCGGAGTAAACCCGGCTCATCTGGCCTGCACCAATGCCAATAGTCATATTATCTTTGGCATAAACGATAGCATTAGATTTAACGAATTTAGCCACTTTCCAGCAAAATAAGGCAGCCTGCATTTCCTGCTCTGTTGGCTGTCGTTTGGAAACCACCTGCAATTCTGCTTCTGTTACCATGCCTAAATCGCGATCCTGTACCAATAAACCACCATTAACGCGCTTAAAATCCAGACCGGCAACCGCTGAATTCCATTCACCACATGACAGAACGCGGACATTTTGCTTGGTTGCCAGAATAGGCAGTGCTTCTTTATTAATAGAAGGAGCAATAATAACTTCGACAAACTGGCGCTCAATAATGATTTTAGCCGTGTCAGCATCCAGCTCACGGTTAAACGCGATAATCCCGCCAAATGCGGATGTTGGGTCAGTTTTGAATGCCCGATCATAAGCGGTACGAATATCCGCTCCGATCGCTACTCCGCAAGGATTAGCATGTTTGACAATGACACAAGCTGGTTCGGCGAAAGTTTTTACACATTCCAGAGCGGCATCAGTGTCTGCGATATTATTATAGGAAAGTGCTTTGCCCTGTAATTGTGTTGCTGTAGCGACAGAGGCTTCTGTGATCTTCTCTTCTATATAGAAAGCAGCATCCTGATGGCTGTTCTCGCCGTAGCGCATATCCTGCTTCTTAATGAAGTTGAGATTTAATGTGCGTGGGAATTTCCCTGATGGTTGATCGTTATCGCCATGATAAGCCGGAACCAGTTTGCCAAAATAGTTGGCAATCATACTGTCATAAGCAGCGGTATGCTCAAATGCTTTGATAGCTAAATCGAAACGAGTGGGTTGAGTGAGGGAATTCTGATGGTTGTCCATTTCCTCAATAATCTTGTTGTAATCCTGTGCGTTGACAACAATCGCAACATCTTTATGGTTTTTGGCCGCAGAGCGAACCATTGTCGGGCCACCAATATCAATATTCTCTACAGCATCTTCCAGAGAGCAATCCGGTTTTGCGACGGTCTGGGCAAAGGGATAAAGATTAACGACTACCATATCAATAGGTGCAATCTGATGTTGCTCCATTACTGCATCATCCTGCCCACGCCTGCCAAGAATGCCGCCATGTACTTTAGGATGAAGTGTTTTCACCCGGCCATCCATCATTTCAGGAAAACCAGTATGGTCGGAAACTTCAGTGACATTCAGGCCAGCCTCAGCCAACAGGCGGGCGGTTCCTCCCGTTGAAAGCAGTTCAACACCGCGATTAGATAAGGCATTAGCAAATTCAACAATACCCGCTTTGTCAGAAACACTCAGCAGGGCACGACGGATTGGACGAAGCTGTTGCATTGGTGTGATCCCTTGGATTTCATCAAACAAGAATGTGTTATTGAGAGAAATAGTTACCTTTTAGGCCAAAAAAACGCCATTCGGATAAAAAATGGCTTTCCACAATAACATTTCAAAACAAACAGAAAAAAGCACATGGCTATTTTTTCCGCTGAGATTGTAACGCAAACGTTTGCGCGATGCTCGAGAATTTTTAGTAAAATATCGCTCTGTTGATAACCTTGTGTGTAACTTGGTATAAGTCGGTGTTTTGCTGTGTAATGCAGCAAACGATAATTTTTTTCAAAAAAACTATTGTCAGGGCCGAAAAACTCCCTATAATGCGCCACCACTGACCGACGCTGAGCTGAGACACGCCGCGCAGGACAGCGGAAC
>NZ_CAWNQF010000066.1:0-98430 GCF_963876465.1 Xenorhabdus sp. KK7.4 | reverse complement strand
TCACTAGAATGCAAATGTCAGATTGCGATGCGCCTGTTAGGGCGCGGCAGGTAAGAGAGCCTTATAGGCGCATATGAAAAACCCCCGGCTATGCCGGGGGATACTTATTATGTTAAGTTACTATTCAAATTAAGTTACCACAGAATTATCGCTGTTTATGAAATCCGTTATGGTTCCTCTTCCACTACAGCAAGCAGTCATGCGCGCTTTACGGCAAAAAATGATTCAGGCCAGTGAATTCCTTCAGCAAACGTTTCCTGAACCCTGTGTGACCTACCAGCAAAGAGGGACAATCGCAGGAAGTGCTCGTTTACAAGATTGGGAAATTCGTCTTAACCCAATTTTGCTCATTGAAAACGAGCAGTCGTTTATTGATGAAGTCATCCCCCACGAATTAGCTCATCTATTGGTTTATCATCAGTTTGGCAAGGTCGCACCTCACGGCAAAGAGTGGCGTTATATTATGGAAACCGTGTTTAAAGTACCTGCCAACCGAACCCATCAATTTTCAGTGCACTCCGTTTGCAGCAAAATATTCATCTATGGCTGTCACTGTCAGCAGCACGAATTAAGCATCAGGCAACATAATAAGGTGCTCAGAGGTAAAAGTTGCTATGTCTGCCGACAATGTGGGGAACGATTAACACTTTTGGGAAAAAATAAACCAGATAAGCCTCAATAACCGCTAAAATGCCCCGCAATCAGGGCGCTTTATTATTTTTCTTAATTTTTTCTGCTTCATTAATAATCTGATCAGCGGTTTTCCCATTCAATGATTGGTAAAAGCTCTTTTCCAGGCTTTCCATAGCATCATATTTTATTTTCCCCTGCTTGTTGTTCTTAAACAGTTCATCAAAATCGATATTATGAAACATAACAATATTCAATGAATCATCAAATTTTAGTTTTTTATCTTCAGGTAGGGTATCCCTGATCTTTTCGATGGATGTTTTTACCGCTATTCCATTCGTTCCATCAATCTTCAGCGGCTTCTCACAGCCTGCTAATGTAAAACCCAATAAACAAATTACTAACAATTTTCTCATAATCAACCCCGCCCAATTATCTGTAGTGTAATAATAGCAGAGAGCGATAAAAATAAACTCACTTAACTCAAAAAATTATTATTAAATAAATATTATTTACAAATTGTTTACTATCATCTTGTTTTTTTAGATTAAGCTATTTTTATTCTATAATATTTTCAATAGACACCTGAAAAATCCATAATATAAGCCGATAGAAATAATAAATTATATTGATAATAAAATTGGCAGGATAATAATTAAAAATCTATTTATGATTTCATAAGAAATCGCAAATTTATATTAAAAACGCAACAGAACACCATAAAGAATAATAATAAAACCATATCAATAATTATTCTCTGAATTTATTTCAGATGTTTATTACTCCGTTAAAATATAAACATCACTCTCTTATTTATTGATACAGGCCTTATATATTTAAATCCAAAATTAAGAATAGGCTCAATAATTTTTTTGAATATATGGTTTAGCATACCAAAAATCAAAGTATCTGGAGAATATAATGAAGAAGTTACATGATATCGCAACAGAATTATTACCTGCCAAATCTTATAGAATGTTGATTGGCGGCGAATGGGTAGATAGTACTTCAAAAGAAACCATGAAAAGCTATAACCCGGCAACCGGAGAACTACTAACTGAATATGCAGCAGGAAATGCTCAGGATGTTGAACTGGCTGTCCGGGCGGCAAAAAAAGCTTTACCGGCATGGCGAAAAACTTCAGCTGAAAAAAAGCAATCCCTCCTACTGAAAATTGCCGATTTACTGGAAGCTGAAGCAGAACGTTTTATCACCCTGGAAACCTTAGATGGGGGTAAAACACAATCTTTGTGCCATAATTTTGATATCCCATTCGCTATCGATCACTTCCGTTATTTTGCTGGTGTGATCCGTGCTCACTCTGATGCATCTGATGTCATTGATGAGAATACTCTCAGCCTGGTTATCAGAGAGCCAATAGGTGTCATTGGTCAAATTATTCCCTGGAACTTCCCTCTGCTGATGGCAGCCTGGAAAATTGCTCCTGCTCTGGCGGCGGGTAATACTATCGTTATCAACCCGGCCAGCCTGACGCCTATCACGCTGTTAGAACTAGGCCGTATCATTAATCAGGTTCTTCCTGCGGGCGTTGTCAATATCGTCACAGGCCGAGGCTCTGTTGTTGGTCAGGCTATCCTCGATCATGAAGGCATTGACAAGGTAGCCTTTACAGGCTCAACAGAAGTCGGTTACAACGTTGCCGCCGCCGCCGCTAAAAGGCTTATTCCCGCGACGCTCGAGCTGGGAGGCAAATCTGCCAATATCGTTTTCCCTGATGCCAATATGAAAAAAGCGGTCAAATGTGCAGCCCATGCTATTTTGCTGAATCAGGGGCAGGCTTGTGAGTCTGGTGCTCGTCTATTCCTGCATAAAGATATCTATGATTCATTCCTGCAATCATTAAAAACCGTCTTTGAATCTATCCGCGTCGGTGACCCGATGGATCCGGCCACTGAGATGAGCTGTCAGGTCAGTGAAGAGCAGATGAATACGATTCTGGGCTATATCGACCTCGCTAAACAGGAAGGTGCGACCATTCTTACCGGTGGTAAACGCATTACTGGTGCAGGTTATGACGATGGCTTCTTTGTCCAGCCAACGATCCTTACCAATGTCACTAATAATATGCGGGTAGCGCAGGAGGAAATTTTCGGGCCAGTGCTTTGTGTCATTCCTTTCAGTAATGAAGACGAAGTTGTGGAAATGGCTAACGATTCAGAATATGGTCTGGCGGGAGCAGTCTGGACACAGGATATCAACCGTGCCCTGCGTGTCGCAAAAGCCATTGAGGCAGGCCGTATATGGATTAATACCTATCATGAACTTCCGGCTCACACACCGTTTGGCGGCTATAAGAAATCAGGACTTGGGCGGGAAACGCATAAAATGATTCTGGATGCCTATACTGAAGTTAAAAATATCTACATCAGTACCAAAGAAGATTAAATCGTAATATAAAATCAATCGCTCCGTAAAAGGAGTCGATTGATTTTAGAGTTTTCCAGAGGCTGACAACGTTGCATAAATGGTCTTGAGCGGTAATACCAGTGTAAGTGGCTCATCATTCAATGGCACTGCACCATATCCTTTATACCAACTGCATACATCATCGTTTTTCGCATCTATCAGCATTGCCACACCACCAACCTGCATCGCTGCCTGTAAGCAACGTCGCCCTGCCGATAACAGTAATTGACCTCCAACACCCTGCCCCTGAATAGACTTATCGACAGCTAGCCGGCCTAATCGAAATACTGGTACATCATATCTGCCAAGCCCCGATGTAATTACATCAGGAGTTCGTTCATAAAGAAGTGAAGCAGGGCTGACAGAATAAAAACCATGAATCCGTGTGGGATCACGATTATCAATGGCCAGAAAAGTTTTTGCTGCACCTTTCTCATGATTTTGTCGTGCATGGCGCTGTAGATACTGGTTTAACTGGACATCACCGCAATCAAACGCCGCACGATTATGATGTTTGCTAATGGCTTCCTCATGCCAATCGCTAAACATTATTTTCTCTCCGGCATAGCGAAAGCTGCTGCCAACAATTTAGCATTTGGTTCTGGGGGATTATCCAGTAACTCCATTACAAGTTTGCTATCACGTTCAGTTAAATGCATTCGCTCTTCATCTTCGACAACTTTTTTAGCAATAGGCAATACATGACTAACGACAAAATCAGTTAAATTAGTTTGCTGAATTGCTGCTGCACGTGCCAGCAAAGATTTTGCATCGGTACTAATGCGTAATGAGATCCTCTCATTGGTTTCCACAATAATCTGAGGCATGATCATTCTCCTTAGCTGTATATGTTTCGTACAATTATAAATCTTTTATGTACACTTTCAATACATACAAAAATTAATCAGCAGAAATATTTTTTCCTAAAAAAAAAAGGATGCCAACCGGCATCCTCATTTTTATTAATATGAATATCAATTAAATCCAGAAGAACCAGGCAACGACAGAAATAATTGCGATACATGCCAAGTTCAATACGATACCCACACGTACCATTTCCGTCTGCTTGATATAGCCAGAGCCATAAACAATCGCATTCGGTGGTGTTGCTACAGGCAGCATGAATGCACAGGATGCACCAATACCAATAATCATAGTCAGCACAATCACCGGCATTCCTAAAGCTTCTGCAACTGTGGCAAAAATAGGAACAAGCAGCGCTGCACTGGCTGTATTACTGGTAAATTCCGTCAGGAAGATAATGAATGCTGCGATAGCAACAATGATCACAAACCACGGGCTTGAACCAAATGTTGTCGCCATACCATTTGCCATCACTTCACTGGCACCAGAGTTTTTCAGGACAGCACTTAATGTCAGGCCGCCACCAAACAGCATCAACACGCCCCATTCAGTGTTATTTTGGATCTGTGACCATGTTGATACGCCAGTGATACCAATCAGAATAGCCGCACTCACCGCAATGATGGTATCCAAATCTTTAATGCCACCCAGAGCATCACTAATGATAGAGCTGGAAATCCAGCACACAACTGTCAGCAGGAAAATAAACATGGTGATAACACGTTTACCATTCCATTCCAGATGCTCAAGTTCCAGATCAAATTTATGATTCAGATTCGGACGCAACATGATGTACATCAGCATGACCATAACCGGCAACAGAATAATCACCATTGGTACGCCATATTTCATCCATGTCACAAAATCCATGCCCAGCTGTGCCGCAGCAATTGCGTTAGGAGGACTGCCGACCAAAGTCCCCAAACCGCCAATACTGGCACTATACGCTACACCCAGTAACACAAAGACAAATGTATTACGTTCGGTACGTACATCCAGATTGGCCAAAATACCCAGAATAAGCGGCAACATCATTGCAGCTGTTGCCGTGTTGCTGATCCACATAGAAAGCAGAGCTGTGATACCAAATATCAGCATCACCGCCACTGACAAACGTCCACGGGCAATCAGCAGAAGACGGTTGGCTATCAGTCTGTCCAGACCTTGGATATGTAGCGCTGTCGCCAGTGCAAATCCACCAAAAAATAAGAATATAATTGGGTTTGCAAAAGATTTCAGCGCGTCACCGGTATTCATCAATCCCATTCCAACCGCCAGAATTGGAATACACAGTGCAGTAATTGTGACGTGAATAGCTTCGGTAAGCCATAACACGCCGACAAATGCCATCAATGCCAAACCTGCATTTGCTTTTTCGCTATAAGGCAAAAACTTCAGCAAAGCAATCAGCAAGATGATATCCAGCGCAAGAATAATAAAGCCTCTTTTATTTGAGGGCATCGGCCCGACCGCTGGGGTTAAAGATTCTGAAGCGTCCATGAAGACTCCATACAACAATGAAACATAACTCCGTAATGTATAAATAATAATTAATGAATCATTGCTCTAAATGTTAAAGAATTACATTACATGTGAAATAATAAGGAGTCTGAACGATAAATAAAATACGAGGTGTGCGATTTTGGGATCTGCTACGCGAGATTTGCTTAATTAATAATTAAAAGAGCAAAAAAACAGCATATTTTATGGAGTTATGTCACATTTCTGGTTTTTGAGTTGCCTGAATAATTATCTATTATCCGGCAGAGAAAGAAAAGAAGAATAAGGCGAAAGGGTATAACTCTTTCGCCAAATCATAAATAAAATTACTATTTATTGAAGCAAATCAGCAATTATGCCTGACCTTTAACTTCCTGCAGACCATTGAAAGGAGCACGGTTGCCCAGCGCTTCTTCGATACGGATCAGCTGATTGTATTTAGCAACGCGGTCAGAACGGCTCATTGAACCTGTTTTGATTTGACCCGCCGCAGTACCTACTGCCAGATCAGCAATGGTTGCATCTTCAGTTTCACCTGAGCGGTGAGAGATAACCGCTGTGTAACCTGCTTCTTTTGCCATTTTGATTGCAGCCAGAGTTTCGGTCAGAGAACCTATCTGGTTGAATTTAATCAGAATGGAGTTAGCGATACCTTTTTCGATACCTTCTTTCAGGATCTTGGTATTAGTTACGAACAGATCGTCACCAACCAGCTGGATTTTATCACCCAGAACTTTAGTCTGGTAAGCAAAGCCGTCCCAGTCAGACTCGTTCAGGCCATCTTCGATAGAAACGATTGGATACTCTTTGGTCAGACCTTCCAGATAGTGAGTGAACTCCTGAGAAGTGAAAGTTTTACCTTCGCCTTTCAGTTCATAGTTACCCGTTTCTTCGTTATAGAATTCAGAAGCTGCGCAGTCCATCGCCAGAGTGATGTCTTTACCCAGTACATAACCCGCTTGTTCTACCGCTTCTTTGATAGCGGCCAGAGCAGCTGCGTTGGATTCCAGATTTGGTGCATAACCACCTTCATCACCCACTGCAGTGTTCATGCCTTTTGCTTTCAGAACTTTTGCCAGATTATGGAAAACTTCAGAACCGATGCGTACCGCTTCTTTCAGCGTGCTCGCACCTACTGGCTGGATCATGAATTCCTGAATGTCTACGTTGTTATCAGCGTGCTCACCACCGTTGATGATGTTCATCATTGGCAGAGGCATAGAGAATCGACCCGGAGTACCGTTCAGTTCAGCAATGTGCTCGTACAGAGGCATACCCTTTGACGCTGCTGCCGCTTTAGCATTTGCAAGAGAAACAGCCAAAATCGCGTTAGCACCGAAGTTGGATTTATTTTCAGTTCCATCCAGCTCGATCATGATTTTGTCGATATTCGCCTGATCTTTAGCATCCTGACCAGCCAGAGCCTGCGCAATCGGGCCATTTACCGCAGCAATTGCCTTCAGTACACCTTTACCCATGAAACGGGATTTATCACCATCACGCAGTTCCAATGCTTCACGGGAACCTGTTGATGCACCTGATGGTGCCGCAGCCAGACCTACAAAGCCGCCTTCCAGATGTACTTCCGCTTCTACCGTTGGGTTACCACGGGAATCGATGATTTCACGGCCGAGCACTTTAACGATTTTGGACATTAGGTTTTCCTCAGTACAAGTTAAATTCCGGGCAATTGATGGTTACTCAAAAGGTAGAGCAAAATCCCATCAATCGCCCTATATCTTATTTCATCTGGCTTTTCTGGTATTTGCCTGCGGCTTCAACGAAACCGGCAAATAACGGATGGCCATCGCGAGGCGTTGAAGTGAATTCAGGATGGAACTGACATGCCACAAACCACGGGTGATTCGGGTTCTCAATAATTTCCACCAGCTTATTATCGATTGAACGACCAGCAATACGCAGGCCTGCATCTTCAATGCGTTTCAACAATAAGTTGTTCACTTCGTAACGATGGCGGTGACGTTCGATAATATCGTCCTGACCATACAGGTTACGCACCAGACTGTTTTCAGTCAGACGGCACAGCTGGCCACCAACACGCATCGTTCCGCCGAGATCACTCTCTTCGCTACGTACTTCAACGTTGCCGTTCTCATCACGCCATTCGGTGATCAGACCTACAACCGGTAACTTACATTCAGGTTCAAACTCAGTCGAGTTAGCCCCTTCCATGCCCGCAACATTGCGCGCAAATTCAATCAGAGCAACCTGCATTCCCAGACAAATTCCCAGATAAGGGACTTTGTTTTCACGGGCATAACGTGCTGTCATAATCTTGCCTTCGATACCACGGCCACCGAAGCCGCCCGGCACCAGAATGGCATCCAGACCTTTCAGTATTTCAACACCACGGGTTTCAACATCCTGAGAATCGATCAGTTTGATGTTGACGGTCAGGCGATTTTTCAGACCAGCGTGTTTCAGTGCTTCAATCACGGACTTATAAGCATCCGGCAATTCGATATATTTGCCCACCATACCGATGGTCACTTCGCCCGACGGATTAGCTTCTTCATAAATGACCTGTTCCCATTCGGACAGATCCGCTTCCGGGCGTTCGATGCTGAATCGATTACAAATATAATCATCTAAGCCCTGAGATTTCAAGAGGGCCGGGATTTTATAAATAGAATCAACATCTTTTAAAGAGATAACTGCTTTCTCTGGTACGTTACAAAACAGAGCAATTTTTGCCCGCTCGTTAGCCGGAATAATGCGATCTGAACGGCAGATCAAAACATCAGGCTGGATACCAATGGAAAGCAGTTCTTTCACTGAATGCTGAGTAGGCTTGGTTTTCACTTCACCGGCTGCTGCCATATAAGGCACCAGAGTCAGGTGCATAAACAGCGTGTTCTCACGGCCTACTTCTACTGCCATCTGACGAATGGCTTCAAGGAATGGCAGGGATTCGATATCACCGACAGTACCGCCGATTTCCACCAGCACAACATCATAGCCTTCTGCGCCACGGATGATGCGGTCTTTGATTTCGTTAGTGATATGAGGAATAACCTGAATAGTTGCGCCCAGATAATCGCCACGGCGTTCTTTGCGCAGAACTTCAGAATAAACACGACCCGTCGTAAAGTTATTGCGACGAGTCATTTTGGTTCGAATGAAACGTTCGTAATGACCTAAATCGAGATCAGTTTCAGCGCCATCTTCGGTTACGAAAACTTCCCCGTGTTGGGTTGGGCTCATTGTACCTGGATCAACGTTGATGTACGGGTCCAGTTTCATAATGGTGACATTGAGTCCACGGGCTTCGAGTATGGCCGCCAAAGAGGCTGCGGCAATGCCTTTACCCAGAGAGGATACGACCCCGCCGGTCACAAAAATATAATTAGTTTTCATGCTGAACCTGAAAGTTTAGGTTTAAAAGGATGATGAATATAACAGGACGGGAAAGCAGTATACCCTAACCTTAAATGCGCTACAAACCATATCTCCTTTATCTATTTAAGTGTAGCAATTTCCAGGAGAAATTAATCACTGCCCAGATCAAAAAAAGTCCAGTTATCTCTGGATAAACCGGACTTTTATGCAGAATTAAACTTTCTGCTTTTTCACCTTCTCCCACATTTTATCCATTTCCTCTAATGTGGCAGTTTCCATTGTTAATCCACTATCGAGGATAAGCTTTTCAACATTGCGAAAGCGGTTTTCGAATTTCTGGCAGGCTTTCTGGAGTGCCATTTCAGGTTTATGCCCCAAATGACGGGATAAGTTAACTACCGCAAATAACAAATCACCCAACTCTTCTTCTACGCGCTCATCATCCACAACTGCCTGTTTAGCTTCATCCATCACCTCGTCAATTTCTTCATAAACTTTATCTAACACCGGGCCGACGGTATCCCAGTCAAACCCGACAGAGGCACAGCGTTTCTGAATTTTATAGGCTTTCATCAGTGACGGCAGGCTGGCAGGGATATCATCCAGAACGGAGTACTGGTCTTTTTCCGTTCGTTCTGCGGTTTTGCGCTGCTCCCAGCTACCGATAGCTTCTTCACTGCTGATACCTGCCTGTTGATTGAAGATATGTGGATGCCTGCGTTCCAGTTTGTTACAGACAGCTTCGCAGATATCGTCGAAATCAAAAAGCTGTTCTTCCTGCGCCATTTGGGCATAAAACACAATATGGAACAGCAGGTCGCCCAACTCTTCTTTCAGGGCATTGGCATCATTGCGTTCAATGGCATCGATGACTTCATAAGTCTCTTCCAGCGTGTAAGGTGCAATGGTAGCCGAAGTTTGTACCTTATCCCACGGACAACCGTGCTGAGGATGGCGCAACTGCGCCATAATCTCTTTCAGTCTTTCAATGCTTTTCATACTATCAGTCATACTTGCAACTACCGTGGTATTTACTTTATCCATAACTGTTTAATTTCCATGCAGACGTCTGGCTTCAATCACATCAGGCAGTTGATTCAGTTTTGCCAGAACCCGACCCAGCACCTGCAAGTTGTAAATCTCAATGTTCATATCGATAGTTGCCAGTTGCTGCTTCACATCGCTGCGACTACTGACACCTAATACATTCACTTTTTCGTTAGCAAGGATTGTGGTGATATCACGCAATAATCCGCTGCGATCGTTGGCAAGCACTCTCACCACCAGAGAATAACCACTGGAGTAACTTTCTCCCCATACCGCATCCACCACACGTTCTGGCGCACTTGCTTCCAGTTCAGTTAACTGATCACAATCCGCCCGATGGATGGAAATACCGCGTCCACGTGTAATAAATCCGGTAATCTCATCCCCCGGAATCGGCTGGCAGCAGCGGGCGATATGGTGCATCAGGTTACCTACCCCTTCCACAACAACCCGACCATTATCTTTTTTATTGTTACGAGGAGTGAACGTCTTGCTTTCTAAAGTACGGAGCGCTTCCCGATCCGCCTCTTCCGCTGTAGTTTTATTAAATTTGCTTTGCAGGAAATTCGCCAGCTGGTGAATTCGGATATCACCGACACCAATCCCTGCCAGCACTTCCTCCAGCGAGTTCACGTTATAACGGGCAATTAGCTCTTTTTCTGCTTCTTTAACTGTGACACCCAAATGTGCCAGTTCACTATCCAGCATCTGGCGCCCGGCAATAATGTTTTTATCGCGATCCTGTTTACGAAACCAGTTGTGGATCTTAGCCCGCCCACGGCTGGTCGTGACATAGCCAAGATTAGGATTCAGCCAGTCACGGCTTGGGTTCGGTTGTTTCTGGGTGATAACTTCAATCTGATCACCCATCTGGAGCTGATAACTAAATGGTACAATGCGCCCGCCGATTTTCGCCCCGATACAACGATGACCAACATCGCTATGAATATGATAGGCAAAATCCAGCGGTGTTGAACCCGTCGGTAAATCAATCACATCGCCTTTTGGCGTGAAAACATAAACACGATCATCAAATACCTGACTGCGGACTTCATCCAGCATCTCTCCGGTATCCGCCATCTCTTCCTGCCATGCAATCAGCTTCCGTAGCCATGCAATCCGACTTTCATAGCTGCCGGATTTACCCCCGCCAATCGCCGTACCTTCTTTATATTTCCAGTGAGCAGCCACACCCAGTTCAGCATCATCATGCATCTGGCGGGTGCGGATTTGGATTTCAAGTGTTTTACCGTTTGGCCCCAACACCACAGTATGGATTGACTGATAACCGTTTGGTTTCGGATTGGCAACGTAATCATCAAACTCATCCGGCAAATGGCGGTAGTGAGTATGCACTATTCCCAATGCGGCATAGCAATCCTGTAAACGTTCAACGACAATGCGAACGGCACGCACATCAAACAACTCATCAAACGCCAGCGATTTTTTCTGCATCTTGCGCCAGATGCTATAAATATGTTTGGGACGCCCGTAAATTTCTCCCGAAATCCCTTCTTTGAGCATATAACGGCGCAGCGTCGTGATAAATTTTTCGATGTATTGTTCGCGGTCAATCCTGCGCTCATGTAAAAGTTTAGCAATTTTTTTATATTCATCGGGATGCAGATAGCGGAAGCAGAAATCTTCCAGCTCCCACTTTAACTGACCAATCCCTAATCGGTTGGCAAGAGGTGCATAAATATTGGAGCACTCTTTTGCAACCAATACCCGTTCATCTTCACTCGCATCCTTAACTTCCCGCAAATAGGCGATCCGCTCCGCCAGTTTAATAATCACACAGCGGAAATCTTCTACCATTGCCAACAACATCCGGCGTACATTATCCACCTGCACTGAGCAGGTAGCATCGGTATGCGTGGCTTTCAACTGGCGGATAGCATCCATTTCCAGCACACCATGAACCAGATCCACGATGGGTTGACCAAACGTTTCTGTCACAGTTTCGCTGTTAAGTAGACGGGCATCAAGAAGGGGAAAAAGCAGTGCCGCACGCATGCTGTCATTATCCATGCTCAGTGTGGACAGAATTTCCACCATTTCAACCCCACGCCACAATAACAACTCGGCATTAGGGTGATTCTGAACTTTTTCGTGACAGTAATGCCATGTTTCGGCTAATTTTTCACTGGATTGTGGATTAACAATATTTAAACTCGCAATCCACTTATCGACAGCAAATTCACCTGCCGGTGTGAGATGAGCACTTCTTACTGCAACCATAATTTCTCCCTACTCGATAGTCATCGGCTCTCGGCTGAATAAAGCCATAGATTCCAGATGACCGGTGTGCGGAAACATATCCAGCATCCGCACACTAACAAGATGATAACCGGCCTCCAGCAGAACTTTGCTGTCCCGCGCCAGGGTTGTGGGATTACAAGAAACATAAACCACTTTTTCAGGGGCCAGTTTTACTATATGTGACATGACACCAGCAGCACCTGCACGAGCGGGATCCAATAATACTTTATTGAAGCCCTGTGCGGCCCACGGCTGCTGATGGATATCCGATTCCAGATTTTCGTGGAAAAAATTGACGTTACTAAGCCCATTTAACCGAGCATTATATTGCCCGCTTGCAACCAATGCCGCAACGCCTTCCACACCAACAACCGCCTGAACTTTAGCCGCTATTGGCAGAGTGAAATTTCCCATACCACAGAAGAGATCCAGTACGCGGTCTTCCGGCTGCAAATCCAGCCATGAAAGGGCCTGAGCGACCATTTTCTGGTTAACCGCATCATTCACCTGAATAAAATCCTGCGGGCTGAATACTAATTTTAAACCATCCACCTGATACCACGGCTCAGATTGCTCTTCTTCAGGAGACAACGGCTCAAGAGGAGTTTCATCGCCAGCCAGATAAATCATCACCTGATTTTGCTTCGCAAAAGCCCGCAGTATTTCTTTATCTTCATGCTTTATGGGGGCGAGATGACGTAAAACAACTAACGGGCCATTATCTGCCAGCACTAATTCAACATGTCCCAGTCGTTTCGCCACTTTCAGGCTGTTTAAACACAGGGTTAGTGGCTGCAATAATTTTTCCAGTTCAGGGTGCATGACCGGGCAATGCCCGATATCCACCAAATCATTGGTCTGGCTCTGACGGAATCCCATCACTAATTTACCCTGTCTGGCCTGATATTGCAGGCCAAGCCTTGCCCTGCGCCGATACCCATACTCAGGGCTGTGAATAATGGGTCGCGCACTGATACTGATGCCTGTCTCCCGCTGGATCAGATGTTCCAGTACACTGGCTTTCGTTTTCGCCTGTAACTCAGGTGCGACATGCTGCTGCTGGCAACCTCCGCACATTTTGAAATGCGGACAGCGCGGATTCACACGAAACGGGCTGTCTGATAAACGTTTTACCACTTTGGCTTTAGCAAACTGGCGTTTCTCTTCTGTCAGTTGAACTTGCGCCTGCTCACCGGGCAATAACCCCGGAATAAAGATCGTTTTTCCTTGATGGCGGGCAATACCCTGCCCCTGAGCATCAAGATTGTCTGCGGTAACGGAAATAATGCTTCGGTTTACGGAGCGGCGATTTGGGGAGTAAAATTGCACCATGATTCTGACTGACTTTGAAAAATTGAGTTTTGATTTTCCCACAATGGATGCTTATGACCAAATATAGCCTGCGCACCCGTATGATGAGCCTGATTTTGGTTCCTGTCTTATTGGTCGGAACACTTGTGAGTATATCATTTATCTCATACCGCTATTATGAGTTGAAGAGCCTGATAGTCCGCAGTGGGATCAGCATTATTGAGCCTCTGTCCATTGCCAGCGAGGTAGGAATAAATCTGGATAACAGTAAGGGCGTAAAATCATTGATAAATCGCCTTCATCGCCGGAATTCTGAAATCGTTATGGCCATTGCGATTTTTGATGAACACCATCAGCTGTTCGAAATTTCCAATGATAAATATGATGTCAACCTGTTGCGACTCAGGCCGAATGATCCTATTCCGACAACACTGACTAAAGAAGAAGACAGCAACAGCATTATCCTGAAAATGCCGATTATCTCGGAAAGCAGTGCTTCTAACGGGTGGCCGGAAACACCACATAAACCCGTCCCCATCGGTTATATCGCCATTGATTTGGATTTACGGGCCGCTCAACTCCAGCAATATAAGGAGATTGCAACCTCTATCATTTTGCTGATCCTCTGCCTCGGCGGAACGGCACTGTTTGCCCATATTCTGGTGCGTAAAGTTACAGAGCCTCTGGAATGTATGGTCAAAGCCGTTAACCGTATCCGGCAGGGGCAGTTGAATACACGAGTAACGGGAGCCATGCCGGGCGAGTTATCCGCACTCCAGAATGGGATTAATACCGTCGCGGAATCGCTGTCAAAATATAAAGACGAAATGCAGTTGCATATCGATCAGGCGACTTCTGACCTACAAATTACAATGGAACAGTTGGAAATTCAAAATGTGGAACTGACTATCGCTAAAAAACGGGCACAGGAAGCAGTCAGGATAAAAACCGAATTTCTGGCGAATATGTCTCATGAACTGCGAACCCCGCTTAACGGTGTTATCGGTTTTACCCGCCAGATGCTGAAAACACCGATAACCTATCAACAGGCAGAATATCTTCATGTCATTGAACGTTCCGCCAACAATCTGCTGAAAATCATCAATGACATTCTGGATTTTTCTCGTCTGGAATCCAATAAACTAATATTAGATCAAATACCTTTCTTACTGCGTGATACCGTCAATGAGGTGATCGAATTACTGACACCTTCTGCCAGTGCGAAAAATCTTCCCCTGCACCACTATATCGATGACCAGCTACCAAACCTGATGATTGGTGATCCCATCCGTTTGCAGCAAATACTCACTAACTTAATTGGCAATGCGATTAAATTCACAGATGAGGGCAATATCACACTGGAAATAAAGTTGCGCCAGCAAAGGCACCATATGGTGCAAATCGATTTTACCGTAACTGATACCGGGATTGGTATTAAATCAGAGTACCGCCCTATTCTGTTTCAGGCATTCAATCAGGCCGATGCCAGCATTACACGTCATTACGGCGGCACAGGGTTAGGGTTAAGCATCACCAAGCGGCTGGTTAATGAAATGGACGGAGAAATCGATTTCATCAGTGAACCCACCAGAGGGACGGTCTTTTATTTTGATATCTGGCTGGAAAAAGAGGAGTTCCTGTTAGATTCAGTGCCTGCACATTTATCTCAGCCCCACTCGTCATTCCGCCTGCCTATGACGGTTATGGCAGTCGATGATAATCCGGCTAATCTGAAATTAATCGGCACACTTTTAAGCGAACAAGTGGATAACACTATTCTGTGCAGCAGTGGTATGGAAGCCCTGAAAATGGCGAAAAAACATTCTCTGGATCTCATCCTGATGGATATTCAGATGGCAGATATGGATGGAATTCAGACTTCAGAACAAATCCATCAATTGCCGGAACATAAACAAACCCCTATTGTTGCTGTCACCGCTTTTATCTGCGATGAAACCTGCAATCAGGGACATTCTCCTTTTATCGACTGTTTATCTAAACCACTGGATGAGGCTCGCTTAAAAGACTTACTACATCAGTACAGTCCAACCAAAAAACCACAAGCCATAGACTGGAAACTGGCTTTACAGCAAACCGCCGGCAAAGAATCACTGGCGCTGGAAATGCTGGCAATGCTGGTGCAATCTCTGCCGGAGATGAAAACGAGAATTGAGCAGGCATTGACCGTGGAAGGTGAAGCCCACCGTAAACAGTTTTTGCATCATGTTCATCAGCTGCATGGCAGTTGCTGCTATAACGGCGTACCTAAATTAAAGATGATTTGCGAACTGATCGAAAAACAGTTAAAGCAGAATATTTCTCTGGCTGATTTAGAGCCTGAACTACTGGAGTTTATTGACGAAATCGACCATGTTATTGCGGCAGCTCCTGACATACTGAGAGCCGCCAGAGCACTCACTTCGATACCATAAACTTGCGATATTCTTCGTAAGCATAATGGTCTGTCATGCCACTAATGTAATCCTGAATCAGACGTGCCCGATAGTAAAATTCGATCACGTCTTTTTCAGTTTCGTCAGTGGCAATAATTCCCTCTACCGCTTCGTTATAAGCCAGCCGGTGTTTAGTTGAAAGCTTGTGTAACAGGCGGGTTTCGATAAAGTATTTTGTGTGGAAGTTATTCTGGTGTAACTCCCAGAAATCTTCTCGGGATAGTTCCAGTAACGGGCTATAAACATCCAGCAAACCGGTAATAATCCGGTAGCCCTGTAATTCCAGTTCTTCCACTTCCGGGTGATTGAATACCCGTTTGCGCGTCACGCTCTTTAAGGTACTCAGTAAACGGTGCTCTTCACCGTTGGCTTCCAGTAAAGCATAATTGAAAGTTCCGGCATAAATTTCCGGTAAATGTTCAATAAAACGCTGTGCCGTATAAGGGACTAATTTACCGGTAATAAATACCCGTAAATACATAAAAAATTGTTCGTGGATATTGCGGCGGGCTTCATTATTGGTTGTTTTTTTATAAGCCTGAATTACCGTCGATTCGAACAAATCGCCTTTATGGTGACCACCATTCTCTTTCCATTCCTGTTTCAGGTATTCCACAAGCTGCTCAACATTAAAAATACCTTTCTCAACCGCATCATCCAGATCAGCGATACAATAAGAAATATCATCGGCGGCTTCCATAATATAGGTCAGTGGAAAACGGCAGAAATCCCCCAATTGCAGCTCTTTCTTTAATTCACGGATAAAACCATCTTCTGACCAGTAATAGCCTTTTTTCTTCATCAGGTAACTGAATTCTTCCGGAGATTCTTCGAGACGATAAGCCGGACAGGTATATTTGAGAATACAGCCGATTTGAGCATACGTCAGATTCAGTTTAAGCAGGCTGTGTGCCAGCCGGATAGCCTGCGCGTTTCCTTCAAACTGGCATAGATCCATCCTCAACTGGCGTCGGAACAGATCTTTTTTCTCTTCTCCACTCAAACACAGTGCTGCAACCTGACAATTATCCTGCCGATTGGCCTGTTCGGTCTCAGGTAATTCAGTCTCAGGTAAATAGTCAGGATCTAACCGGCGGGAGAACCAATCCTTAATCGCCGCCTCACCAAAATGACCAAACGGGGGGTTGCCGATATCATGCATCAGACAAGCCATCTCAATCAGGCTTTCAAAAGCGCTCAGACGCTCACTCAGCCCATATTTTTCCAGCAAATTCTGTTTTGTCAGTTCGGCAATAATCGTTTTAGAGATATAACGACCAATTTGCTGCACTTCCAGTGAATGCGTTAACCGGCTGCGCACCGCCGCATTACGCTCCAGCGGAAACACCTGCGTTTTCTGCTGCAACCGCCGGATAGCCGCAGAGTTGATGATCCGCCCGCGATCACTTTCAAACTGCCGGTTTATCTGCTCTTCATTAGCATCAGGGATGGAAGCGTTTCGGTACTTACGCTGAAAATTCAGTTTTTGCTTGAAATCAATCTTAGACATCAATCCCCCCATATCGAATGATATGATTATTTATGGTCGGAACCTCTGGCAGACGGTTATTTAATGATACACTGCCGCATTAATCAGGCCTATACCCGTCGTCTTTCAAGCTGCCTCTTTGTTGGCTACGCTCACTCACCCCAGTCACATAGTTTTCTATGCTCCCGGGGATGTGTTCCCTCGCCGCCTCGATGCAACTCGAAATCCATAGGGTATATATGAATAGGCACAAACTAATAACAAAAGAGAGTATGACACATGAAAGTAGGTGTAATAGGTGCAATGGAACAGGAAGTGACTTTGTTACGCGACCAGATCGAAGGTCTGCAAACATTGTCGCGCGGTGGATGTGAGATCTATACCGGTAAACTGAATGGTGTTGATATCGCCTTGCTGAAATCCGGTATCGGTAAAGTCTCTTCCGCACTTGGCACTACTCTGTTAATTGAACACTGTCAGCCGGATATCGTAATTAACACCGGTTCAGCAGGCGGTCTGGATCCGAAACTGAAAGTGGGTGATATTGTGGTATCTGAAGAAGTACGTTACCACGATGCCGACCTTACCGCTTTTGGTTATGAACCGGGCCAGATGGCGCAATGCCCTGCGGCATTCATTGCTGATGAAAAATTAATTACTTTAGCTGAAAAATGTATCCAGTCTCTGGAACTGAACGCCGTCCGTGGTCTGGTTTGCAGTGGCGATGCCTTTATCAACGGTTCAGAACCACTGGCACGTATCCGGGCGACTTTCCCGAACGTTGCAGCGGTTGAGATGGAAGCCGCAGCTATTGGTCATGTTTGTCATCAATATAAAGTGCCTTTCGTTGTTGTTCGCGCTATTTCTGACGTTGCAGATCAGGAATCTCATATTAGCTTTGATGAGTTCCTGGTTATCGCGGCACAGGAATCCACACGGATGATCAACGCAATGCTGACTGAACTCAGCAAGCAGTAATTGATTAGAGCCTATTTTATAGGCTCTAAAGTCTGGAACATCACTTAATGAAATTCTATTTGAAAACCACCGCTTATCACTCGGTCTGGATGGTATTCTTATTTCTGCTGTATAGCTTTTTAAGTGTTTTCAGTGCGCCACTATACGCAGCAGCGTCCCGTGTTATCAGCCTTGCCCCCTCCACCACTGAACTTGCCTATGCCGCAGGCATGGGCGATCAGCTTGTCGCTGTCAGTGCTTACTCCGATTATCCTGAAGCAGCAAAAAAACTGGAGCAGGTCGCAGACTGGCAGGGTATCAATGTTGAGCGGATCATCGCCCTGAAACCTGATTTAATCTTGGCATGGCGCGGTGGCAATCCACAAAGGCCACTGGAGCAACTCGCTGCACTCGGTATTCCGATTTTTTACTCTGATGTGAAAAAAGTAGAGGATGTTGCCACTGATTTAGAGCGGCTGGCAGCCTATAGTTCACATCCGGATACAGCCAAAAAAGCCGCTGCGGATATCCGGCAAAAATTCAGTCAGCTAAAACAAACTTATGCCAAAGCAAACCCTACACCAGTATTTATCCAATTTGGTATAAATCCAATTTTCACTTCATCCAGCCATACCATTCAGAGTGAAATTGTTTCTGCATGTGGAGGCAGAAACATCTTTGCCGATAGCCCCGTACCGTGGCCTCAGGTTAACCGTGAACAGGTTCTGGTGCGCAAACCGGAAGTCATCGTGATGGGCGGAACGGAAGATCAAAAACAGCGAGTAGCCGAATTCTGGCGACCACAGTTAAATGTCAGCATTGTCACCATCAACGATGACTGGTTCAGCCGTGCCGGACCAAGGATTATTCTCGCAACTGAGCAATTGTGTCAGCAATTAACACTGTTTTAAAAATAAGAATTCAAACATTACTGCTTCATTATTTTTATATTTTAAAATCTCTTTTTTCTGGTTATAATCCACACATCGATTTTATACTGGTAATTATTACTAATATAAAATTGATATCACAAAAATAACTTATGTTATTAGAGGTATTAATTATGAAAAGAACACGCAAAATAGCTAAACCATCAGCCTGTGAATAATCTCATAAACTTTTTTTGTAAATAAAAAACAGGAATAGGATTAGCTCCTATTCCTGCTTTATCTATGTAAAATAAAAAGGATTACTAAAATGACAAAAGAAGAATTTACTGAAAAAGTCAAACTCCTTGATCTTACGTGGATTATTAAGAAAATCACCCAAAAAGACCCGAATATAGCTAAAGTATGGACAGAAGAGGGGGCAAAGGATGCAATGGAACAGTATAAAAATTTTATGTTTCTTCTATATAAATATAAAGGCAAGAATATAAAAATTGTTCCATCTATCGAAGTAGATGAAATATGGCATCATCATATTCTTGATACTCAGCGTTATCAAAAAGATTGTCAAAATATTTATGGTCACTTTATGCATCATTCACCCTATTTCGGGTTGCGGGATGATAATTATCTCAAAGAATTAAATAAAGATTTTATGATAACTCAAGAGCTTTATTTCAAAGAATTCGGGGACTATATGTACGAAGTTGACTTTTAAGCATTAAATAAATTTAATTACCATCCATCTATAATAAGTAAATTTTATATAAGTAAAATTATTTAGATCAATAAGTGCAATGAAAAAATGACTCAACGTGAAAACTCTATAAGCTTGATAGCGCCTTAAGGGCAACGTGAACGTTGCCCTTAAGTTTTATACACTTCGTCTTTCAAGCTGCCTCTTTGTTGGCTGCGCTCATTCACCCCAGTCACATAGTTATCTATGCTCCCGGAGATGAACTCCCTTACCGCCGCGACGCATCTTGAAATCCATTGTGTATACATTGAAATGAGAATGTTCAATGTACCCAATCAGATACTAAAAGAAGAGCCACAACCACAAGTCGTTTTTGCGTTCGGATTAGTGACGATAAAGCGGGAGCCTTCCAGACCTTCGGTATAATCGACACAGCCGCCTACTAAATATTGCAGGCTCATCGGGTCAACGACCAGTTCAACACCCTGTTTCTGAATTGTCATATCACCTTCGTTAATTTGATCATCGAAAGTGAAACCATACTGGAAACCGCTACAACCACCACCTGTAATATAAACCCGCAAACGCAGATTCGGGTTCTCTTCATCAGCAACCAATACTTTCACTTTGTTGGCTGCGGCATCAGTAAACTGCAAAGGTAATGCAGCATCATCGCTCATATTTTTACTCCAGTCCGGTTTTCCGGTAAAAATTCTCGGAAAGTTACTGTATACCCAATAGGGGGCATAAACCTTCAGATCAGTTAGCGACGATTATCTAATACCTGACTGATTCGTTCAAGTTTTGCCAGACATACTTATCCTTTACTTCTAATTTGGCTTACCTATTAGGGTGATTTAGAATGGCAAATCTACATATCTGTTGTCTTTCAGGAGCATTGATTAATGAGCCAGTCCGAAACACTTTACTCTCAGGCAAAACACGTTATCCCCGGCGGTGTAAACTCTCCGGTGCGCGCTTTCAATGGCGTTGGCGGTACACCTGTATTTATCCAGAGCGCCAATGGTGCCTATCTTTATGATGTCGATGGTAATGCCTATATCGATTATGTCGGTTCATGGGGACCAATGGTTCTGGGACACAATCACCCTACTATCCGCAACGCTGTCATTGAAGCTGCTGAACGTGGTCTGAGTTTTGGTGCTCCTACAGCTGCCGAAGTAGAAATGGCAAAACTGGTAACAGAGCTGGTTCCTTCAATGGATATGGTTCGTATGGTGAACTCAGGCACGGAAGCAACGATGAGTGCCATCCGTCTGGCTCGTGGTTATACTCAGCGCGATAAAATCATCAAATTCGAAGGTTGCTACCATGGTCACGCGGATTGCCTGCTGGTAAAAGCCGGTTCCGGTGCCCTGACTATCGGGCAGCCAAATTCTCCGGGAGTTCCTGCTGATTTCGCCAAACACACTCTGACCTGTGTCTACAATGACCTGAATTCAGTGCGTGAAGCATTCGAAAAATTCCCGGAAGAAATTGCCTGTATTATCGTCGAGCCAGTTGCCGGCAATATGAACTGCATCCCACCGCAACCTGAGTTTTTGCCGGGGCTGCGTAAACTGTGTGATGAATTCGGCGCTCTGTTGATTATTGATGAAGTAATGACAGGTTTTCGTGTTGCTTTAGGTGGTGCACAGGAATATTACGGAGTTAAGCCTGATCTCACTTCTCTTGGAAAAATCATCGGTGGTGGGATGCCTGTCGGTGCATTCGGTGGCCGTCAGGAAATTATGGAAAAACTGGCCCCAACCGGCCCTGTTTATCAGGCGGGAACCCTTTCCGGCAACCCGATTGCGATGGCAGCAGGTTTAGCCTGCCTGAAAGAAGTTGCTCAAATTGGAGTCCATCAACGCCTGAGTGAACTGACGGATAAACTGGCAACAGGATTAAAAAATGCGGCTGCCAAAGCTGATATTCCTCTGGTTATTAACCACGTTGGCGGTATGTTCGGTATTTTCTTTACCGATGCGGAAAGCGTTACCTGCTATCAGGATGTGATGAAATGTGATGTTGAACGATTCAAGCAATTCTTCCATTTAATGCTGGATGAAGGCATTTATCTGGCACCATCCGCATTCGAAGCCGGTTTTATGTCTATCGCTCATTCAGAGGAAGATATTCAACGTACCGTTGATGCTGCTGCTCGTTGTTTTGCTAAGCTGAAATAAATTTTCTGTTATGGCACCACAATTTAGTGGTGCCGAATAAATAGCAACAGATTATGAAAAAACACTCAATATTTCTGTTTTAATTAGATGGAACTTGACCAAATTTAAGTAGATTTCCGCTGGGATCAAATAGATACATTTCTAACCCTCCCCAACTGGTTTCTTTTATATCTGATATTTCAACTTTACCGTTAAGCTCATCAAATACTTCCTGAATATTCTCTACGTATATATAACATGAAGTATTTTCCGCTATATATTTATCATCACAAGACCAAAAGTGTAATTCTGTATCTCCTCTCGATACTATTCCATATTGTTCACCGAATTGAGAATCACAGGTAAAACCTAACCTTTCGGTATAAAACTGGATCATTTCATCCATATTTAATGCAGCTAAAACGGGTACAGATTCCCAAGAACTCATCTTACTGACTCCTTAAATAGGAATATTTTCCTCTAAAAAATACATTGCACTATACCAACACCCGTATCGCCTGAATTGCAGACATTACTGCCAGTACTCCCAACAGAATAAGCATCAGCCAGCGAAAATGCTGTGCACTGATCCGAGTTCTCAGACGAGTACCAATCAAGAGAAAAAGGACAGATAATACAGTCAGTAACAGTACAGGCCATAAATAATCCGAAGAGAATAGTTCAAAGGCTTCGTTACGTAATACTACCAATTGGCTGATTTTGCCGAGCAAAAAACAGAGATTAGCCGCCCGCGCGATTTCATGACGATCACTGCTCATTGCCAGCAGACACATTATCAATATAGGTGACATGGCATTTGTCGCCCCACCGATAATACCCGCCACCAAGCCGAATAGTGACAAAATAACCGGATTTGTAGATAAACGGAGATTCGTGCTACGGATACTATTGATAATGTAAAATGCAATAATTCCACTTAATAGTAATTGCAAATAAGCTGGATTAACCAGAAATAAAAGTTTTGCTCCAATAAAACTGCCGACTAAGGAAAATAGTGCCAGCAAACTGTATTTATGTAATATCGGGACAATTTTCCCACCGGATATGACACTTAACAAATTGACCAATAATGTTGGCCATAAGGCTAAAACCACCGCCTCTTTTAATGGCATAAATAGACTTAATGCCGTTGTACTGGCAATGGGGAAACCAATGCCACTGATGCCATGTAATAAAGCAGCGATAATAAATAGTAGAGATAAGATAATAATATTCATAAATTGAAATTTTTTATATTTTACTAAAAAAATCCTGTAATGGATCATAACCCATGATACTTTGATTATGAGCATTCAGGACTAAAAAACCATACAGAATAGAAATAATCACTTCTGAGAAAAATAAATTTAAAATATGCTTACTTCATACATATGTCAAAAATTTCGTGTATAAAATCACAACAACATTTCATCTGAAACTAGACAGGATCAAGGAAAATAATGTCAAAACGTACTATTTTGTTAACTGGAGCAAGTGGGCGTATAGGACGGACTTTTTTTCTGGCAATGCAAGATCGTTATATTTTCACTCTTGTAGATCAAAAACACCCTGACTATCACATTCCTGCCCCACATTGTTTCATACTGGCTGATTTATCTAACCCCTCTGTTGCGGAAGATTTAGTTTCTGATGTAGAAAACATTATCCATCTCGCCGGTATTCCCTACGCAAATGCAGAATTTGAAGATTTATTACCTGCCAATATCTTAACCACAACTTATCTACTTCAGGCCGCAGCCAAATCACGATGCCGTCGTTTTATTTTTGCCAGCAGCGCACAAACGATTGAAGGGTATTCAATAGATAAGCAAATACCTGACAATATTGCGACATCACCTGCCAATATATACGGTGTAACAAAATGTTTTGGGGAAGCGCTTTGTTCCTATTTTGCAACCCAGAAAGGTTTGTCTTCCATTGCAATTCGCATAGGTGCATTTGAATTTAAAGATAATCACGAACTGAAAACTGCCCGTGACCTCAGTGCATGGCTCAGCCCAGATGATGCAGTTCAGTTAATTACTTGTGCCATTGAAGCAGAAGAAATTACGTTTTTTATTGCTCACGGCATTTCTGATAATCGTTTTAAACGCCTTGATTTAACTGAAACAAGAAAAGTGTTGGGATATTCCCCAAAAGATGATGCATTTCAAACATTTGATCTACGTTTATTCGAATCTTGATATATGCTTCAAAATTAAATTCCCCACCTGTAAAAGTGGGGAATTACATGTAATTACAGCCTATTTAAAATAACTCTTTACTGTCCAAACATCTCTTTCAGCCAGCCCGGAGCCTCTTCTTGGCCCTCCTCAATTGGCTGCTGTACGGATTGCTGACATAACGCCTGTGGATCATCGGTCCAGACCGGTAACATTCTGATACCACCACCTTCGCAGTTAAAAGAACCATCTTCATTAACTGACATATCGACAATACCTTCCGGAGCACGATTATCCAGCGCCAATGGAGTCTCATTCGCCAGATAACGTTCGTAAATCTTCAATGCTCCTGTTGCTCCCGTCAGCCTAGTCGGCTTGTTGTTATCCAATCCGGCCCAGACAATCGCGACTTCTTTACCATCAATCCCGGCGAACCAAGTATCACGCAATTCATTGGTAGTTCCCGTTTTTCCTGCCAGATTATATTTACCATACTTTCCGGTCAGTGAACGGCCCGTTCCCCGCGCCACAACCTGCTGCATACCATATAACGTCAGATAAGCGGCCTGAGCAGGTACGGCTCTTTCCGCCTGTGGGTAACTCTGGTAAACCACTGTGCCATCTTCAGCAATGATAGAGCGCAGTGCGGAGAGTTTGGCCCTATTTCCTCCACTGGCAATGGTCTGAAACTCCTGAGCCATTTCCATCGGGGTCAGATTTATACCTCCCAGCAACATTGCCGGCACTTTCTGAATCTCTTTAGCAGGAATGCCCAGTAACACCAAGGTATTGGCGATATGATCCAATCCCACGTCCAGCCCCAGATTGACTGTCGGAATGTTGATTGAACGTGCCAGCGCATCAACCAGCATCACTCGTTCGCTGAAATTTCGGCTGAAGTTTCTCGGCTCCCACGGTTCCCCCCCCGCCTGAGGTATTGAGATAGGTTCATCCGCCAGCCAGGTATTCAGGCGATATTTATCAGGTTCACTCAATGCAGTCAGATAAGTTGCAGGCTTGGCAAGCGAACCAATTAAGCGACGCGCATCCATAGCACGGTTAAAGCCCGGATATTGTGGCTGCGAACCTCCAACCATTGCCCGGACTTCGCCACTGAAACGGTCAACAACAACCATTGCACCTTCCAGATTAGGCACCGGACGATTTTTATCTTTGCGCAATGCCGCAATACCGTTTTCTATCGCATTTTCAGCCGCATCCTGCGCCACTGGATCTAATGTAGTGAAGATTTTGACACCGGATAAATCATCAATTTTCTCACCCAGCTTTTCTCGTAGTTCCTGACGTACCATCTGCATAAATGCAGGTTGAGGTGCTATCACAGCGCTTTTCGATTTTACACCGAGTGGACGCGCACTTAACAGGTCATACAGCTCCTGATTAATCACTTTTCGATTCTGGAGAATTTTCAATACGACATTACGACGTTCCAGTGCACTTTTAGGGTTACGCCACGGGTTGTAATACGAAGCTCCTTTAACCATCCCTACCAATAATGCCTGCTGATCCAGACTCAGTTCATCAATCGGACGACCGAAATAGTAAAGACTCGCTAACGGAAAACCGCGGATCTCTTCATCGCCACTCTGCCCCAGAAAAACTTCGTTCAGATAGAGTTCGAGAATGCGATCTTTGCTGTAGCGAGCCTCCAGCAGTACGGACATTAAGGCTTCATTGGCTTTACGACTGAAAGTCCGTTTATTCGTCAGGAATAAATTTTTGACTAATTGCTGGGTTAAGGTACTGCCTCCCTGAACTGCACGACCTGCCAGCAGATTTTCCAGCGCAGCACGAGCAATCGAAAGTGGCCTGATACCACCATGTTCGTAGAAATAGCGATCTTCCGTTTCCAGTAAGGTCTGAACCAGTAGATCAGGAAAACCGGAACGTGGAACAAACAAACGCTGCTCACCGTTCGCAGACTGCATCATTGTAATAAGTTTTGGATCAAGACGGAAGAAACCAAACTGGCGCTGGTTCTCCATGTTTTCAATACTGGTTAACTGATTGTCATCGAAAGTCAGACGAGCCTGAATCTGGCCTTCTTTGCCATCAGGAAAATCAAATGGCCGACGCAGCATTTCAATGCTATTGCCTCTGACCACAAATTCACCTGCACGGGTTATTTTAGTCACCTGCCTATATTGCATGCCTTCCAGTAACCGAATCATTTCGGCCTTACTGTAATTCATGCCGGGTTCAAGATTTACCATACGGCCATATACCGCCGCAGGGAGCTGCCACACTCTACCATCAATGCGATGGCGGATTTTGCCATCCAGATAAAAACCATATATGCCAATGAGTACTGCCAGCACAATCAAAATTTTCAATAACAGCAGCCAGATCCATTTACTTCCTTTTTTTACCTGAGGAGATTTCTTCCCTTTCTTCGTCATGAGTTCCTCCTCATCATCGGTGTCATTTTCGTCTTCAACATCATTATATTCATAATCATCATAGTCATCCCGCCGATGACGTTTGTTTGCCTGACGCCCACGACGATGTTTTGATTTTTTACCCTTACGTCCGATTGGCTGACGATCATCATCAGACATACCGAATTCTCCAGTTAAATGCTTTATTTAATAACTAAATATATTTTTTTACCCGCCTTGTCGGTGCTGTGTTTGCCGGATCATCGGGCCATAAGTGTTTTGGATAACGCCCTTTCATCTCTTTTTGCACTTCACGGTAAGCCCCCTGCCAGAATGCTGCAAGATCCTGCGTGATTTGCAACGGCCGCTGAGCCGGAGACAATAGCTCAACAACGACAGGTACACGCCCTTTTGCCACAGCCGGATTTTGCTGTTCCCCGTACATTTCCTGCATTTTTACGGATAGTACGGGGGGTTTATCATAAAAGTATTCGATACCGATCCGGCTTCCGGTTGGCACAGTGTAATTAGTAGGCAATTCATTATCCAGTACTTGCCGTTGCTGCCAGTCAAGTAAACTCACCAGAGCAGCTGACAGTTCAACCTGCTGCAAGCCTTTCAAATTTCTCACACCTTCCAGCACCGGTTGTAGCCACTGTTCAAGAGAAGCCAATAACGCTTCATCATCAACCGCAGGCCATTGCGTTTCCGGCAGCCATTCCTGCGCCCGCTGTAAACGAACACGCAGCTGCAATGCTTCCTGTGACCAGTTCAGCGCTACCAGACCTTCCTGCCGAACCCAGTTCAGCAGAGCTTCCTGCAATTCGGCATCTGAAGGTTTTGCCAAAGGCTGTGATCTGACTGTCAATCGTCCACATTTCAGTCTCTTCCATGCCCGCAAAGTTCCTTTATTATCATCCCATTCAATAGCTGTCTGTTCTGTAAACAAAGAAGAATATTGCCGGATGATTTGCTCAATATCTAATGGACAAGCAAGCAAAATATGTGCATCCGGCATCTTATTACCCTGCTGCAATAAAGGAACCACCAGCCATGTTTCCCCCGAAAGCGGCTCCTCCCGTGCAAGCATAGCTCCCAGCCCTGTAGCCAGTTGGAATCGCCCGAGATTATCACGGTTTTTTGCAATTCTGTCGGGGAAGCCCTGTACCAGTAACTCAGGTATATACTTCACATTACTATCGGCAGCATTTGCCATATTATTACCCGCCAGTTCCCTGAGTAACTGTTTTGACCGTTGCTGCCAGTTCGGTTGAAATGTGTTAAGGCAATGAGTGAGATCCCACTGTCCCCGGCGCGGTGGTTCTTCAAGGATTGCAACAAGTTTTGCTGCTGTTGCCAATATTCCCCGATCTGAATCCTGCCTGTCATATTGCTCTTTAGCTAGACACAACATGGCGGCTAAGCGAGGCTCACAACCCGATTCTGTCATTTGCCAGCCACGGGCGGTTAACTGCTGCTTATCATCCAGTGCTCCCAGCCGTACAAGCAGAGTACGGGCAACAGCCAGTGCGGCCTGTGGTGGATTATCCAGCCAGCGTAGTTGAGTACTGTCACGGCATCCCCACTGTAGTAACGAAAGCAGCAAGCTACTCAAATCGGCGTGCAGAATCTCAGGTTCACTGTGTTCCGCTGCCCGTTCAGCCTGCTCCTGACTGAACAAATGCCAGCAGACACCCGCTTCCAGCCTGCCGGCTCGCCCCGCCCGCTGCACCATTGATGCCTGACTGATACGCTGGGTAATCAGACGGGTTAATCCTGTCCGAGGTTCAAACCGGCTGGTACGTTCCAGACCACTGTCCACCACCAGACGAATACCTTCAATAGTCAGGCTGGTTTCTGCAATATTGGTCGCCAGTACAACCTTACGTTTTCCTGCCGGAGCGGGCATTATCGCCATTCGTTGGTCTGTTAACGATAACGCGCCATATAGCGGACACAATAATGTATCGCTACCGATTTTTTCTTCTAAGTAAGTCTGCACCCGCTGAATTTCCCTCACACCGGGTAAAAACAGCAGTAATGACCCCGGCTCCTGCTGCAACAAACGTAATACTGTTGACGCCACTGATTGTTCAAAAGGCAGATGAGCAGGCAGGGAATGATAACTTCTCGTTACCGGATAACTACGACCTTCGGAGACCACAACCGGTGCTTCTGGTAATAAAGAAGAAAGACGCTGGTTATCCAGCGTTGCAGACATCACCAGAATACGCAAATCATCGCGTAACCCTTCCTGTACATCTAACAACAGTGCTAAAGCCAGATCGGCCTGTAAGCTACGTTCGTGGAATTCATCAAGGATAACGAGAGAGACATCACTCAATTCAGGATCCTGTTGCAACATCCGGTTCAGGATACCTTCTGTGACGACTTCAAGACGTGTGTGAGCACTGACTTTTGTTTCCAGACGCATCCGGTAACCCACCGTTCTGCCGACAGGCTCATTCAATTGTTCTGCCAGACGCTCCGCAACACTGCGTGCCGCAATACGCCGGGGTTCCAGCATGATGATCCGCCCACTAAACCGTGACTTGTTGAGAATTGCCAGCGGTAGTCCGGTTGATTTTCCGGCACCGGTCGGGGCATGCAGTAATACCTGTTTTGAAGTTTCCAGCTGAGCTATGACTGAATCCACAACGTCATAAATGGGTAATAACAAAGGTTCACCATAATGATTAACTTTCAATGAGTGCCATTGTAGCATTAGCGACTTTAATTTCAGTTTCCGTTTAATTTTAGTTCATGTGACTCCGTGCAGGTTAAGTCATGATGAAACTGTTGGTTCAGGTATAAAGGAAAGTTTATGGAATTTTCACCACCGCTAAAGCACGCTACATTAATTCGCCGTTATAAACGTTTTCTGGCCGATGTTCTGACTCCGGAAGGTGAAACGCTGACCATACACTGTGCCAATACCGGAGCAATGACCGGATGCGCAACACCGGGTGATACTGTTTGGTATTCCACCTCTGATAATCCAAAACGTAAATATCCCAATAGCTGGGAACTGACACAGACTCAGGACGGGCACTGGATTTGTGTCAATACCCTCAGAGCCAACGATCTGGTTTTTCAGGCCATTGAAAACGATCTCATTTCAGAATTATCCGGTTACGAAAAAGTCAGCCGTGAAGTGGGCTATGGAAAAGAGAAAAGCCGGATAGATTTATTGTTAGAGTCAAAACAAAAAGTTAACTGCTATATTGAAGTGAAATCAGTCACCCTGTTGCAGGGAAATAATGGTTATTTTCCTGATACTGTGACAATTCGTGGGCAAAAACATTTACGTGAACTATCATTGATAGCACAACAGGGACAGCGGGCTGTCCTGTGCTTTGCCGTGCTACATTCCGGCATTAATCACGTTATGGCAGCAAAACATATTGACCACGATTATGCTTTTCTTTTGGAACAAGCATGCAATTTAGGGGTCGAAGTAATCTGTTACGGGGCCAGCATGACAGAAAACAGGATGGTTCTAAGTCACAAATTGCCTTTTGTATCAATGGGATGATTTGTAAACAGATCATGCTGATGAGGTGAGTTTTGCAGCATATTTAGGCAGTAAACACGGCTGTCTTCACACCATTGCAAAACTAATGGTAGGAATAATTGCCAACCTCGCAGTCATCTGCTATTTATAGCGGCCTATTTTTTTCCCCCTACTGTCAGGGGGCTCGTTTGATAGTGCGTGTGTAAGGAGAAGCATTATGCAAGAAGGGCAAAAACGTAAAACCTCGTCCTTGAGCATTCTCGCCATCGCTGGGGTAGAACCTTACCAAGAGAAGCCAGGCGAAGAATACATGAACGATGCCCAGTTAACGCATTTCAAGCTCATTCTGGAAGCATGGCGCAATCAACTCAGGGATGAAGTAGACCGTACTGTATCTCATATGCAAGATGAGGCAGCGAACTTCCCTGATCCGGTTGACCGTGCGGCGCAAGAAGAAGAATTCAGTCTTGAATTACGTAATCGGGATCGTGAACGTAAGTTGATCAAAAAGATCGAAAAAACGCTGAAAAAAGTCGAAGATGATGATTTTGGCTTCTGTGAATCCTGTGGGGTTGAAATCGGCATCCGTCGTTTGGAAGCGCGTCCTACAGCTGATTTATGTATTGACTGTAAAACGTTAGCTGAAATTCGCGAAAAGCAAATGGCTGGCTAATGGGTAGGTGAGTACGGCGCTGAAAGGCGCCGTATATACCTTTCATCTGATCCTGACATGACTCAATCTGAATCCGAACACTCCTCATTATACGTCGGGCGTTTCGCACCATCCCCATCTGGCGATCTCCACTTTGGCTCTCTGGTGACAGCTCTGGGTAGCTATTTACAGGCCCGTGCTCACCACGGCAAGTGGCTGATGCGTATTGATGATATTGATCCACCACGGGAAATTCCCGGTTCAGCGGGTAGAATACTACGTGCCTTAGAGCACTATGGGCTTCACTGGGACGGAGAAGTGCTGTACCAGTCCCAACGCCATGAGGCTTATCGGGCGATACTTGCTCAGTTGCAGCAGCAGGGAAACAGTTATTACTGTACCTGCACCCGCCAGCGCATTCATCAGCTGGGCGGATTTTATGATGCTCACTGCCAGCATCTACAACTGCCTGCCCATAATGCCGCTATTCGCCTGAAACAGGATCACCCTGTGTATGATTTTTACGACAAATTACAAGGTAATGTTACCGTACCGGTAAAAATGGCTGAAGAGGACTTCATTATTCATCGCAAAGATGGATTATTCGCCTATAATCTTGTCGTTGTTATTGATGATAACTATCAAGGCATCACTGAAATTGTCAGAGGAGCAGATTTGATTGAACCTACGGTTCGCCAAATATCCTTATATCGGTATCTGAATTTTACAACACCGGATTATGTACATTTGCCTCTTGTATTAAATAAAGAGGGAAATAAACTTTCCAAGCAAAATCATGCAAAACCGATCCCTCTTGATGATCCACGTCCATTGCTGGTGGAAGCGTTATCATTTTTAAACCAGCCAACGATTGCTGGCTGGCAGGATATCACCACGGAACAACTGCTAAAGCAGGCAATTATTGGCTGGAATATAAATCATGTTCCGCCTCAGGACATAATCAATGGACAATTTAAATAAAGTGTTTCTATTGATACTGCAAGCATTCTCAAAGAATGCCCAGTAAGTTATGATTAGCGGCTGTTTTTGTTTTAATTTTATCCGTCACTATCGAGGTGTACCATTTTTAACCGAGTAGCAACTTTCTGCCGTAATTTGCTGATCCGCGAAACCAAGATAAAACGCGAAATACAGGCAGCCAGTGAAAGGCCAGTCACCATATCTGACCATCCTGCTCATAAAAAGAGCAGCACTCTGCCTAAACGCCGCAGAGTGAATCGCACATCTTCATCAAATGCTGAAAACATCAAAATGAAGAATAAATCCGGAAAGGCAAAACCTTCTGATTCCCCAATTGCCGTTATTCCACGGGAACAGCATTCTATTTCACGTAAAGATATCAGTGATAATGCATTGAAGGTTTTATATCGCCTGAATAAATCGGGTTTTGAGGCTTATTTAGTCGGCGGCGGTGTCCGTGATTTACTGTTGCATAAAAAACCCAAAGATTTTGATATCGCGACCAATGCTACCCCTGAACAGGTTCGCAAATTATTCCGCAATTGCCGTCTTGTTGGTCGTCGCTTCCGTCTCGCTCACATTATGTTCGGGCCGGATGTCATTGAAGTTGCCACATTCCGTGGGCCACATGAACAAGTTGAAAGCAATGATCGTAATCAGTCTCATAAAGCCCAGAGCGGAATGCTATTGCGAGACAATATCTTTGGTTCTGTGGAAGAAGATGCTGCACGCCGTGATTTTACAATTAATAGCCTTTATTACGGGATTGAAGATTTCGCATTACGGGATTATGTCGGTGGAATGGCGGATCTGGAAAAAGGGATCATACGCCTGATTGGTGATCCGGAAACCCGCTACCGGGAAGATCCAGTGCGGATGTTGCGTGCAGTCCGCTTCGCCAGCAAGCTCAACATGACCATCGAAAAGAACACGGCTGAGCCAATCCCTCGTCTGGCATTTCTGCTACGGGATATTCCGTCAGCACGCCTGTTCGAAGAGTCCCTGAAGCTGCTGCAATCAGGGCACGGTTACAGCACATATAAACTACTGTGTGAATACCAGCTGTTTGAGCCACTATTCCCGTTAATCCAGCGCAGTTTCACCCAGTCCGGTGATTCGCCGATGGAAAAACTGCTGGAACAGGTATTAAAGAATACCGATTACCGTCTCCAGAACGACAAACGGGTCAATCCGGCTTTCCTATTTGCGGCAATATTGTGGTATCCACTGATTGAACATGCCGAGAAGCTGACTCAGGAAGGGGGCTTACAGTATTACGATGCTTTCGCCCTGGCCATGAATGATATTCTTGATGAACAGTGTCGTTCTATCGCCATTCCTAAGCGTCATACCACAACAATGCGTGATATCTGGCTGTTGCAGCTTCGCCTGCCGCGCCGTCAGGGTAAACGGGCAAATAAATTAATGGAGCACCCGAAATTCCGGGCAGCCTACGATTTATTAGAATTACGCGCCAGCATTGAGCCACGCCATGAGCTGAAAGAACTGGTACATTGGTGGACAGAATTCCAGCAATCTACCGCATCACAGCAGCGGGGCATGATCTCCGAGCTTGGCAGCGAGCCTGTTCGTCGCAGAACCCGTCACCGCCGTGGCAACCACCTTCGTCATAACAGGAACAACAACTAGTATGACCCGGGTTTATATCGCCATTGGCAGTAATCTGGCCTCCCCCTTGCAGCAAGTTAATAATGCACTTGCTGCACTTAAATCGATCCCTGATACAACGTTTATTAACCGTTCCTCATTTTATCGGACTAAACCTATGGGGCCACAGGATCAGCCTGATTACCTCAATCTGGTTGTTGCATTAGATACAAACTTACAACCGGAAATATTGCTTGATCACACTCAGGCAATAGAACTGGCACAAGGTCGGGTCCGTAAAGACGAACGTTGGGGGCCAAGAACGCTTGATTTAGATATTATGCTGTTCGGTGATCACATTATTAATACTGAACGCCTGACCATTCCCCACTACGGTTTAAAACAGCGTGAATTTATGCTTTATCCGCTGGCAGAAATAGCCCCGGATCTTGTGTTTCCTGATAAAGAAACATTAGCAGAACGATTAAAACATGTTCCAGAAAATGGCCTGACGTTTTGGTTGTAACACAGCAGTTTTGTACCCAATGAATTTCAAGTTGTATCGCGGCAGCAAGGGAATGACAAATTCGTCGGCAGCGAATTTGCCCAGCCAACAAAGAGACAACATAAAAGACGACGGGTATACGAAGGAAAAGTAACGCAATATCTCATACAATCATGGCCTATTTCTGGATAATCAGAACCTGTTCCAGCGGGTATCAGCTTAGATACCCGAATGGACAAGGCTCTATACCCAACAACGGGTATGAATATTCAGGAGATAACAATGAAACCCACATCTCTGGCTCATCTTAGCCAGTTAAAAAAAGAGAAACGTAAGTTCGCAACAATTACAGCCTATGATGCCAGCTTCGCTCACCTTTTTGCTGCACAGGGCATCAAAGTCATACTTATTGGTGATTCACTCGGCATGACCATTCAGGGGTTTGATTCCACCTTACCGGTTACTGTTGAAGATATTGCCTACCACACCAAAAGCGTCCGCACCGGCGCTCCCCAGACTTTTCTCATCTCAGATATGCCTTTCATGAGCTACGCCACACCGGAGCAAAGCTGCAATAATGCGGCTGAATTAATGCGTTCGGGGGCCAATATGGTCAAAATTGAAGGCGGAAGCTGGTTGTGTGAAACAGTAAAAATGCTGACTGAGCGCTCTGTGCCTGTTTGCGGACATCTGGGCCTGACTCCACAAGCCGTTAATGTGCTGGGAGGTTACAAAGTTCAGGGGCGTGATGAAGCGACAGCTCAGCAACTGCTCGACGATGCCATCGCTTTGGAAAAAGCAGGCATGCAGCTATTAGTGCTGGAGTGTGTACCAACAGAATTGGGCCGTAAAATCACCGAAGCGCTGGAAATTCCGGTTATTGGCATTGGTGCGGGGAACCATACAGATGGTCAGATCCTCGTTATGCATGATGCTTTAGGCATTACCGCCAAACCACCCAAATTTGCTAAGGACTTCCTTAAAGAGACCGGCAACATACGAGATGCCATCAGCCTGTACATCGAACAGGTAGAAAATGGCACGTACCCTGACCAAGCTCATTCATTCAACTGATTTATACCCGCGAGATTTCCAGAAAAACACTAAGTTTTCAGAAAAATAACGAGTATAACCCAGCATGATTGCTAATTATGACTGCTAATTAAAGGAGTAGAGCAATGCTGATCATAGAAACAATCCCCATTTTACGCCGTGAAATTCGCCGTTGGCGTCAGGCAGGAAAACGAATTGCCTTTGTCCCTACAATGGGTAATCTGCATGATGGTCACATGGCTCTGGTTGATACCGCCAAGGCTCAGGCTGATGTGGTAATTGTGAGTATTTTTGTTAATCCGATGCAATTTGATCGCGAAGATGACTTAGTCAATTATCCGCGTACCCTACAGGAAGATTGCGAAAAACTGAGCCGTCGTAATGTCGATATAGTGTTTGCTCCCAATGCCAACGAAATATATCCGCATGGCTTGAATGGCAGCCAAACTTTTGTTGAAGTCCCTGAACTCTCTCATATGCTTGAAGGTGCCAGCCGCCCGGGGCATTTTCGGGGAGTCACCACGGTTGTCAGCAAACTGTTCAACCTGACCCAGCCGGATCTGGCCTATTTCGGTGAAAAAGATTTTCAGCAGTTACAGATTATCCGCAAAATGATCACTGACATGGCTTATGATATCACTCTGGTTTCTGTGCCTATCGTCCGTGATAAAAAGGGACTGGCTTTAAGCTCACGCAACAGCCTTCTCTCTACAGAAGAGAAAAAAATAGCGCCACAATTAAACCAGATTATGCAACGTGCCGCCGAAAAACTGAAAAGTGGCGAGCGGAATATTGAACAACTGCTTGAGATAATATCCACGGATCTGCGTGAAGAAGGTTTTATACCGGATGAACTGTTTATCTGTGATGCAGAAAATCTGCAACCCTTGACTCCACAGAGTAAAAAAGCGGTGATCCTGATGGCAGCATGGTTAGGCAAAACACGCCTGATTGATAATCAGCAGGTTGATTTAACCGCTTAATTTTGCTTCGAGGATGTGTATCAGCAGTCGCGCCGACACGATCCACATCCTCATATGAAAACAGCTGTCTGACTGGTCGTTATCCAAAATCAGCACTAGTAAACGCAATTTTATTATTTAATATTCATAAACCAGCTTTGTTATCTTTCTATACCGTTATCCCCGTCTCTATCAATGCATCCGGTTAACAAGGAAAATCAAGCATGGCACACAAATTACGCTTTAGCAGTTTACTGTTATTACTCGCCCTTTCTGGCAATGCACTGGCTACACAACCTCAGCAAATTACTATTGGTTATCAAAAATCGAATATTTTTACATTGCTAAAATCCCGTGGAACACTGGATGATGCATTAGAAAAAGAAGGTATCAAGGTACGCTGGGTAGAATTTCCTGCCGGGCCACAAATGCTTGAAGGGCTTAATGTTGGCAGTATCGATTTGGCATCAACCGGTGATGTTCCCCCTGTTTTTGCTCAGGCAGCAAGAGCCGATTTAGTTTATCTCGCCTACGCCCCTGCTCACCCGAAAACCGAAGCTATTGTGGTTCCGAAAGACTCAGCCATTAAAACTATTCAGGACCTGAAGGGAAAACGCGTTGCGCTAAACAAGGGTTCTGATGTGCACTATCTGCTTGCCGCGGCGCTGGAAAAAGCCGGATTGAGCTATAAGGATATTAAACCGGTTTATTTACCCCCCGCCGATGCCCGTGCCGCTTTCCAGCGCGGAGCCATTGATGCCTGGGCTACCTGGGACCCTTTCCTGTCCGAAGTAGAAATCAATACCGGAGCACGCCAGATAACTAATGGTGAAGGGCTGGTACCTCATTACACGTTCTATCTTGCCAGCCGTAAATTTGTTGATACCTATCCGCAAACAGCGGAAAAAATCATTCAGGAATTAGTTGTTCTCAGTGACTGGGCAAATCAGCATCCTGACGAAGCTGCTACCATTCTTGCTAACGCCACGAAACTTGATAAAGCTATCTGGCAACGGACGCTTGCACGTTTTACTTATGGTGCTGAGCGGATGACTCCGACTGTTTTTAACCAGCAACAGGTTCTTGCTGATACCTTTACCCGTCTCAGATTATTGCCTGTAAAAATAAATGTTCGTAGTGCAAGCTGGTCTTTAGATAATATTCCGGTCAATACACCATAGTTGGCCGTCTGATTGGGGTCTGAAGTCATCCCTGACGAGTACCCTGATAGATCCGAATGGCCATCATCACTATTCAGTACGACGAATCCACAGCCACACCGATTGATAAGCCCATTTTTACGTTTGCCAATGCTCCCTACACAGGGAGCGGCAACGGATGCCTGAATTATCCCTTTCAGTCTTCATGCTTGATTATCTTGCTTATCCACGATCTAGCACTTTTATTCAGCATACTCTTTCTGAGGTTCCTCTGTGACAGGCCGCTCAGCGCCCCCAATGCTTTCACCAAAAGCGCCTGCTTTGGCAGAACGGAGCGCTGAATTCGCCTTGTTTACCTGCACTGAATCTGTTTTCAGCAATGGCATTACCAATTCGGCAAACCGATGTGCTTCTTCGAGGTGAGGATAGCCGGAGAAAATAAAATTACTGATCCCCAATGCCTGATATTCGCGGATCCGTTCAGCTACCTGTTCAGGGCTTCCGACCAATGCCGTTCCTGCACCACCACGAACCAGACCAACACCAGCCCATAAGTTCGGCGCAATCCGTAAATTATCCCTTGAACCCTGATGCAGTGAGTTCATCCGTGCCTGTCCGGCAGAATCCATCCGGGAAAAAATTTTCTGAGCCTGAGCGATAGTCTCATCATCCAAATGAGCAATCAGGCGATCAGCAGCAGCCCATGCTTCCTCTTCTGTCTCACGGACAATAACATGCAGACGAATACCATATTCCAGCGTCCGGCCTTGCTTCTCTGCGCGCTCACGGACCTGTTGTAGTTTCTGCGCAACCAGTTCAGGTGGCTCTCCCCAGGTCAGATAGGTATCAACCTGTTGTGCTGCCACATCAAGCGCATCTTCAGAGGAACCACCAAAATAGAGCGGAGGGCCATTTTTCTGGATAGGTGGAAACAATAATTCTGCCCCTTCTACCTGTAAATGTTTCCCCTGATAATCCACTTTTTCACCCGCCAGCATACGGGAATAAATATCAAGAAACTCACGGGTCAGCTGATAACGGTCAGCATGGCTAAGGAAAATACCATCACCTTTATTTTCCACCGGATCACCACCGGTCACGACATTAATAAGAACCCGCCCCTCAGAAAGCCTGTCCAGCGTGGCAGTCATTCTTGCAGCGAGTGAAGGTGGCTGTAATCCCGGTCGTACCGCGACCAGAAAACGCAGATTACGGGTGACGGGTACCAGAGCAGAAGCCACCAGCCACGGGTCTTCGCAGCCTCTTCCGGTTGGGATCAAAACACCGTGATAACCAAGGCTATCCACAGCCAGAGCAATTTGTTGCAGGTAAGGAAGATCAACAGCACGCCCACCTTTGGCAGTACCTAAATAACGCCCCTCACCGTGGGTAGGTAAGAACCAGAAGAGATTAATGTTACCATTGCCATAAACTGTCATTGTGTTTTCCTTGATAGATAGTGTCGCGGATAGATTTGTATTTATTTTTCTTTTAGATGATTGCTCGTAATGATTACGATGCCTGATTATCTGGCTGCACTCTCAGGGTTACCCGTTTTACCGGAATGCAGCCAATCCGAATGGCGATCATGCTTCCCCTGCTCACCCGGTGCCATAATCGCCTCAAGAACCTGAGCTTCTAATGCTGATAACGTTGGCATCGTAATTGTTCTGGGACGTCCAAGAGGGATCTCCAGATCCATACCGATCTCCCCCTGCTCTATCAGTAAGATCCGATCTGCGATCAGAACGGCTTCATGAACATCATGAGTCACTAAAATGACGGTAAACCCATACTGCTGCCAGAGTCGCGTTAGCAACTGCTGCATTTCCAGACGGGTCAGGGCATCCAGTGCGCCAAACGGCTCATCAAGCAATAATAAACGGGGGCGGTGAATCAGCGCGCGAGCCAAAGCCACACGCTGTTTTTGCCCTCCCGACAATGCCGAAGGCCAGTCATTCGCTCTGTCAGCCAGACCGACAGCTTCCAGTACTGCCAGTGCTTCCGGTTTCCAGTTACCGCTAAGACCCAGCCCGACGTTATCAATCACCTTTTTCCAGGGAAGCAGACGCGCATCCTGAAACATCATCCGTACTTCACTTTCAGATGCACTCAGGGGATCACCGTCAGCACTCAGACTACCTGCGGAAACAGACTCCAGCCCCGCCAGCAGGCGTAGTAACGTGCTTTTACCACAGCCACTACGTCCGACAATAGCCACAAATTGTCCTTTCTGAATGGATAAATTAAGAGATTTAAGGATTTCACGCTCACCAAACTGTTTGCTGACACCCTCCAGAGTAAGACTTAACCCTTGCTGAACTAACGACAGATGCTTCATGAGTTTCTTCCTCCTGTCTGCCATGACGGATGCCAACGCAGTAACCAGACTTCTAACCCATATGCCACCATATCAGCCAGTTTACCCAGCAGCGCGTACAGAATAATCGCCAATACCACAATATCTGTCTGCAAAAACTCACGGGCATTCATCGCCAGATAACCTATTCCGGCATCAGCAGAAATAGTTTCAGCAACAATCAGGGTCAGCCACATTAAGCCGAGTGAAAAACGGACACCAACAAGGATCGAAGGCATTGCTCCCGGTAAAATAACCTGCCAGAACAAACGCCAGCCATTGAGTCCATAGTTACGAGCCATCTCAATTAATCCCCGATCAAGATGGCGGATCCCATGAGATGTATTAAGGTAGATAGGGAAGAAAGTCCCCAGAGAAACTAAAAATATTTTGGCACGCTCATCAATACCAAACCACAAAATAACCAGCGGGATCAGTGCCAAATGCGGAACATTACGCAACATCTGAACTGTGCTATCCAGCAAGCGTTCCCCGGTTTTTGACAACCCCGTTATCACCCCCAATGCGAGTCCACAGCTGCCACCAATGGCAAACCCACTCAAAGCACGCCAGGTACTGATATAAAGATTGCTCCAGAGTTCCCCGTTTTGCAGTAACGTCCATCCTGCTTGCAGTACCTTTTCAGGTGGGGGCAATATACGATCCGATAGCCAGCCTTCATAACCAGCAACTTGCCAGCACACAACAAGTAATCCCGGTAGCAACCAAGGCAGGAAACGAGACTTAGATAACGATGTCCGGTTACCACCTAAAAAGAAAATACGCATAGAAACCCCACTTATGCAGCCAGGATCAGAATCAGTTATTTCATTTTTAAATCTCGAAGCGAATGAAGAGAAATAAATATTTTTACTTTGTAAATCTAAAAAGTGGCAATAGAACGCAACACACAGCGTGTAATGCGCGACAGGTATATTACGATTGGTTCATGATTCACAATTTATTTATTACTTAAAAGAATAACTTTTATAATTAAATTATTTACTAGCCAGAGAATATATTTCTATATTGACGAAATATTTTTCTGACAACCTTGGTGCAATGAACTTTCAACAACTAAGAATTATCCGTGAAGCAGAACGCTGCCATTTTAACCTGACGGAAGTGGCAAAAGTGCTCTATACATCACAATCAGGCATTAGCCGTCATATTCGCGAGTTGGAAGAAGAGTTAGGTGTTGAGTTATTCATTCGTCATGGTAAGCGGTTCCTTGGGCTGACAGAGCCGGGTAAAGAGATGCTGATCATAGCACGCCGCATACTTAATGATGCTGACAAGGCTCAACGATTAGCTGAACACTTTACCGGGCAGCATCAGGGAGTACTGACTATTGCCACTACTCATACCCAAGCCTGTTATAGCCTTCCCCAAGTGATAAAAGTATTCCGTGAAATCTATCCGGGGATCCGGTTAGTACTTAATCAGGGTTCGCCCACAGAAATCATGAAAATGTTACTTAACGGTGAGGCAGATATTGGTATTGCATCAGAAATGCTGACCCAGAATAGCAATATTACTGCATTCCCATGGTTTGACTGGCATCACTCTTTACTGGTTCCTGCGGAACATGAACTGGTCTGGAGCCCTGATATTACATTGGAACAACTGGCAACTTACCCATTAGTCACTTACCGATACGGTATTGCCGGGCGTTCTCAGATTGATAAAGCATTTCATAATGCGCGGCTCAACCCAGATATCGTCCTCAGTGCGCAGGACTCTGACGTAGTCAAAACTTACGTAAAACTGGGGCTGGGAATCGGAATAGTTGCTGAAACTGCCAGCCAGCATAGCCTTGATCCAGATTTAGTCACACTCAAGGCCCGTCACCTTTTCTCCCCCAACACGGTCTGGATGGCAGTTAAACATGGCCAGTTACAACGTGACTATCTCTGGGAATTCATACTACTGTGTAACCCTGATTTATCGCTGGATAAAATTAAAAACAGCGTCGTTGCAGGTAATAAAAATATTCCGACCTGGCTTGATTTTGAAATTTGAGACATTGGAAAGCCCTTAAAAATTAGCTAATTTTTAAGGGTAAGCAAAAAACCATCATCTCCCGGCAAACGGAATATACTGCCAGCCTCCATCTCATTACCCAGTACTGCCTGAACCCAAACGGTACCATCTGCCAATCTGAGGGAAGAGAGGATCATTCCGGTTTTACGCCAGCGGGAACCCAACTGCCATTCTAATTCACTCCCAACCGCCGGAAGATAACTGGAATCACCGGCCAGCCAATACATGGCCCGTTTGTTAACACCACGGTATTTGGTACGGGCAATCGTCGCCAGCCCCATGTACATCCCTTTTTCAAAACTAATACCACCTTCAATATTGTGGAGATTAACAGCCTGAGGAACGAGCTGTACGCTGACAGCTGCCTCAATCACTGGAAAACCGGCTTCTATATCTAATGCCAGCCACTGTTCACTACCACTTAGCTGCGCCGGAAATTTTTCCATTAACTCTTCGGCCATCACAGTATCTGTAATTAATAAAAATCTCTCCTGCGGTGATGAAAAATAAAGTAACGTAGTCGCACCATGCTGAATAACCGTATTATTCACATCTGGTAAACCAGGGAAAAATACTGCCAATGCAGTCCGGCAATTTTCACCCGCAACCCCCAATAACGAACTTTCCGTTTCTTCAGCCACCACAACTTTAGAGAACACCGCATATTTCTTTAATTCAGCAAGCTGTATCTCAATTACACTGCGACGCTCAATATAGGCATATCCTTCATCACGATGAAATAACCTCAGACTACTCCACATTTTTCCTTTGGCATCACAGTGAGCCGTCAGGACATGCTGGTTTTCAGCCAGAATATTGATATCGGCAGTCAGTTGCCCCTGAAGATATTTCTGGCTATCCATCCCCGTAACAGTAACCAATCCCCAGTCATTAAGAGAAATAAGTGTCAATGGAAGCCTGGCTGAATGCACTGGGAAAAGGGAAGGTGACTTCGGAAGAATTTGGCTGACCATAATGGCTCCTGTCGATAAATATTCTGTTTATATCCGTTATATTTCAATAACAGTCATATATTGAAGAAAAAAACCAATAATGCTGATAGGCACAGATGAACTGAAAATAAAAAATACAACCCTTTTCAAAATATGGAATAACAATACAACCTTTTTAAATTTGACAAAAAAATAAAATGTCACTATAAAACCTCTAGTTAACCTGAGGTCAATAGAAATGGAAAAAAATAAGCATATTGATATTAATAGGGCATTAACGGTTGGAGAAGTAGCAAAACGTAGTGGAGTGGCGATATCAACACTGCATTTTTATGAATCGAAAGGATTAATAAAAAGTTCACGTAATTCAGGAAATCAGCGCCGCTTTCCCGCTGTTGTACTGCGTTACATCGCAATTATCAAAGTCGCACAAAGCACCGGCATCCCATTAAAAGAAATACAGAAAGTCCTTAGCCAATTCCCTCCTAACAGTAAACTGACAGCCGAACAATGGCGCATACTTTCCTCACAATGGCGGGATACGCTGGAACAACGCATCACAAAATTAACCCATCTACGCGACTATCTGGATAGTTGCATTGGCTGTGGATGTCTTTCTCTGACAGAATGCCCGTTGCGCAACCCAAATGATATTCTGGGAGAAACGGGAACAGGAGCAAGAATGTTTGAACAAGAATATGACTGACGTAAAAAATAACTTATCAAAAAAATTATCTTTTTTAATAATGGAAGATCTATTTTTGACTCAATAAACCCATGTTATTTATTTTTTTATTTTATATCATCCTCTGTAATTAATTTATCAGGATTTTATCTCCCTACTCTATTTTCCTGAAATAATTTTAAATCTACATAAATTAATACCATTTTATTCCGTTAAATTTCTTCGGAGCACATAATGAAAAATATTTTAAAAACATCATATCTCGCAATGACATTAGCACTAACAGGTCTCATAACAACAACAGCGACCCCCACCGCATTGGCCAAACCTGCTGAGCAACCTGTAAATCAGGTGCCTGGTTATTACCACCATATGTTCGGTGATTTAATGGTGACAGCTGTTTATGATGGCTATGTTGACCTTTCTCCTTCTTTATTGAAAGGGCTTGATATCAACAATATCAAAAGTCTGATTACACGGATGTTCCAGATTGAAAATAAAGAGGGTATTCAAACCGCAATCACTGCCTATCTTGTCAACACCAAAGAAGGTTTGATATTGATTGATGCGGGTAGCAGCAATTGCTTTGGCCCTACTGCGGGAAATATTGTGAATAATATCCGTGCCGCTGGTTATCAGCCAGAATCGGTTAAAGCAATATTGCTGACACACATGCACCCGGATCACGCCTGTGGCATCACCTCCCCGAGTGGTGAAATTGTATTCCCGAATGCGACCCTATATATTTCTGAGGAAGAAAAAAACTTCTGGCAAGCACCTGAAACCATCGCTTCAGCCACTGAAATAAATCGTTCATTCATCACTCAAACATTGAATGCCATCGAACCGTATGTTGCTAAAAAAGCACTGCGTACTTTTCAAAGCGGGGAGAACATTATCCCCGGTATCAAAGCAATATCGACTTCTGGTCATACCCCGGGGCATACTTCATACCTGCTGAATTCAGGTAAAAATAACATGTTGATATTAGGGGATATGATACATTTTTACGCAGTACAATTGGAACATCCGGAAGTTTCGATTGAATTTGATATAGATAACAATAAAGCCATTGAAGCACGTAAATCGATCTTTAAAAAAGCGTCAGATGAAAAATGGCTAATTGGTGCCGCTCATTTGCCATTCCCGGGGATAGGTCATCTTCGTCAGAATCAACAAAAATATGACTGGGTTCCTGTTGAATATACAACCACTCTAAAAATTAAATAATTAATAATATAATGGAGGGAGAAATTTCGAGCTTTCCCTCCATGAATAAATAATAAAACAATGAATTTTTAATCAGCCTTCTGCTTTTCTGATCGCTTCATCCAAATCATTAACAGTGAGATCAGCATTAATATATTCACTATTATCTGGCAAATGAATATTTATATTCTGTTTTGGCTCATAACTTAACAGACCACTTTGCAACTCAAAATCAAAAACATGCCCACCATTTTTTCGTTCATCATCGATAAAATGAATATGAAACCCCGCAACAGAAATACCGTGAAAAATATCAGGCGTCCAAAAACCAACCAACACACCAGAGACATTGTGTAATGTTTCTTCTGATTGTTCGACAATCGCTTCAATAAAAGTCTTATATGGTTTTTTCTGATAATTAGTCCGACGTAGCCAGACCTTTTTAAATATTCCTTCAATTTTTACAGCAGCAAAAATATTATCAATATTTACCTGAGCCGACAATTCTGAATAAAGATCTTTTTTGCTGATATCCGAAACGGGAAACTGCTCACTGGGATTAAAGTATGTCAACTGAGCAAAAGGAAGCTGGTCATACTCACTAAACCGACGTACATTACCTGCTCCCTGAATTTCAAAAAAGGTGTCATCCAGTGCGATCATTTCACCTGCCAGCGCATGTGAGCAACCAATACCAAATGAGCCGCCTTGACTGATTTCTGCTATTGCAAACATTCCATCAAATACCCCTGACATCAAAGCATGCATGGTGGAATACTGATTTATAATCAGGCTCTTCATATGGCCTCTCCCTTGCTATTATCAGCAATTTAAAATCTATTGGTTATATTAGATATATCTTAGATAGATCAAAATAATAACTTTAGAACATTGTCATGTCATAGATTAATATCCTTAGCACTAAGTCATTGTCAAGATAATTATATTTTCTATTGGATTATTTAATCCCCAATAAAAAACCATAAACAAAACAACTTAATTTATTTTATCTTAATATTTTAGTAATTATATTTAATCAGTGTAAATACTGATGACATAACATGCTGTTTTAACTTCAACTGATATTACTCATTTATACATTTATCTGAAAATAGATTAATTTATTTTTATATTACATTTTGAGTAAAAAATTACCACTATTAAACTGAGTTTTATATTCACCGTATAAATAGATTAAAACTATTGCATACCTCCTTATATTATTAGTATTATCAGCCGTATATTTAATTATCGTCTTTATTTTACGGATTATTCATGAATAAAATTTGTGTATTATTACTCTCCGCTGTGATGCTTTGCAGCGGCTGTGCGACTATCGTTGGTGAAAAGACTCAGCTTGTCCAAATTAATAGCCAGCCTTCTGGCGCAGAATTTTCAATCAAAGATGAAACCGGTCAGGAAATTACACGTGGTAACACCCCACAAAGTGTCATGCTGGCAAAATCAACCGGCCACTATTTTGGCGGTAAGACATATCAAATTACCTTCACAAAAGAAAATTTTCAATCTGTTACCCTGCCATTAGTCGCTAAAGCGAATGGATGGTATATCGGCGGGAATTTCGTCTTTGGTGGTTTAATTGGCTGGCTGGTCGTTGACCCTTTCAATGGCGGTATGTACACACTGCACCCAAAAGCAGCCAATGTGACACTACCTGCATCCAAGACACTATCAGACATCAAATAAGTCAAAATATGGCGATTTAAGTCGCCATATTCATTCCGGTTACTTATGAGGGTAATGAATAAGATTATGGATAACCACAACCTCATCACCTGAATTCGCGTAAGCATGGCTGCAATCAGCAGAAAAACGCATAGATTCACCGGATGAAACTTTATGCCATTCATCATTGATACGCAGATCTAACTCTCCATTAAGCACAATAACATGCTCTACGACACCGGACTCATGAGGAGTAGATTCACTTGAGGCTCCTGGCGCTAATTCTATCTTGAATAAATCGATGAAAAATTCATCATCAAAAGGAATGAGCGGTTTTACACTCATACCTGAATTATTTTGTTCAAAGCTTGGTAATTCATTAAACCGATGTAATGCAGGCTGTAGCTGAGGCTCTGTTCCTTCCAGAAAAGTAGAAAACGCAACATTAAAACCTGTTGCAATTTTCCACAATGTAGACACTGTCGGACTTGACTGACCTCGTTCAATTTGCCCAAGCATTGCTTTACTGACGCCAGTCAGCTTAGCAGCCTGACTGAGACTCACTCCTCTTGAAGCTCTTAATAACTTAAACGTCTCGGCAATTTTAGATGTGATATCACTCATTGGTGCCTTCTCAAAGATAAATACATGATTGAATGCTATAACGGACGATGATATTCTCACCATCGTCTGCTATAACATCCGATAGGTGACACCCTATGCCTAAGCAATCATTTTTTAGGGATCTCTCCCCATCAACCCTCGTTACAGGTTTTGTTGCAATATTAGTTGGTTATGCTAGTTCAGTTGCAATCATTCTCCAAGCAGTGACGACCATTGGTGTTGAACCATCACAAATTGGTGCCTGGTTAGGTATGCTTGGCGTCGGAATGGGGATCACAACAATTGGATTATCACTTTATTACCGCACACCCATTCTAACGGCTTGGTCAACACCGGGAATTGCACTCTTGGCAACACATTTCCCGCACACTTCAGTCAATGAAGCCATTGGCATTTTTGTCTTTGCATCAGCATTAATGCTGATATGCGGTGTCACCGGATTATTTGCCAAGCTAATGAACTACATTCCGCACTCCATCGCAGCCGCAATGCTTGCCGGAATATTACTCCGTTTCGGCTTGGATGCTTTCTCAGTGCTGCAATCCAACTTTTGGCTATGTGGCATCATGCTGCTTATTTACGTAATCTTCCGCCGTTATCTTCCATTATACGCAATAATCTCAACGCTTACGGCTGGGTTAATTATCTGTATTTTCAATGGAGATTTAAACTTAACAGGCAAAGACATCCTGTTTTCCATGCCTGAATTTGTCATGCCAAAATTTAACATCACGACACTGATTGGCGTAGGTATTCCATTTTTTATCGTCACTATGGCATCACAAAATGCACCGGGAATTGCAATCCTACAAGCTGCGGGCTATCCACCCCGTACATCTCAATTACTTATCTGGACATCATTAGTGACAATCATACTGGCTCCTTTCGGGGGATTTAGTATCTGTATTGCAGCAATTACAGCGGCTATTTGTATGGGAGATGACGTCCATCCCGATCCAGATAAGCGATATATTGCCGCTATCAGTGCAGGATTTGTTTATTTACTGGCCGGGATTTTTGGTGGAGTCATTTTCTATCTATTTAGCAGTTTTCCAGCTTCATTAATAAAAATTCTAGCTGGTTTAGCCTTATTAAGTACTTTCACCAACAGCCTAAGTCAGGCAATAAAGGATGAAAGTGCAAGAGATGCAGCAATTATCTGTTTTTTAATAACAGCATCTGGCGCAAATTTACTGGGTATCAGTTCAGCATTCTGGGGGCTGGTTGGCGGAATTATTACACACCAGATATTTAAAAAAAGACTCTGAGGTAGAGTAGCATTGAAATCTAAATGACTTAGTCCTCATATTGCTAAATATGCCAGATATTAATTTGGCTATTTACATTTAGGCGTGATCCAACCTAAATATTAACTTTTATTTTTAATAAATAGCTGGATATTATTATGTGATTCCAGCTCTTATTTCTAAAATCATCTTTTTTGTGATCTATCTCATGAAATGCAAATGATCATGGTTCTATCAAAACTACCATTTTATTTTTTGTATTATTATCAGTAGATTACAGATATAAACACCTTTTCCTTATGGATATTAATCGGTTCTATGCACTAATCATATCCGCTATATAAAGATATTGTTTTTCAACCGCAATCATTTTAATTTTTTACACTGCCATTGTCAGATGTCGTTTTTTATTCCACTTGATTTTATTTGGCCTTTACCCATCCGGTATTTATTATTGCCTTCCATTTTTTATCACAGTTCCGCCGATATATTTGGATAACAGCGTCCCTTCAATTTATCGAAAAACAAAGGATTACATCCTTAATTGACAAATTTATCAAAGACAATTTGAGTTAAATTTAACTCTTGTGCCCGAATGTTATGGCCTGCGTTGTTATCAGGCAGGATGGCCTATTACATAACATTCCATCATCTCAGGGAGACAGAATAGATGTCAGTGAAAAAACACGCCACAACATTAAAGAAAGGAAAAGCGCTGTTGGGGCAAGGACAGCAAACTGCACAAATGGCAAAACAGGCCAAAAGCCTGTTGACCGGGACAGGCGGTAATACTGCAGCCGGTGCCGGTAGCCTCATCAGTGGTGGCAGCTTTGCCGGTGGCGCGGGACAAAAAGCCGGGATGGCAGCCCAGACTTCGATGGGTAACTCATCGGCAGGCAAGCTGTTACAGCAAGCCGGTCAGGTATTGGGATTACTGGGTGGCGCTGACCCCAGCGGCTTGTTATTCACCCTGACAGCAGGCGGATTGCCGGCACAGACCTTTGTGGTTACCGACTTCAGCCTGAACGAACACTTCTCGCATCCCTTTGCATTAGAAGTGGGGCTGGCGAGCGCCATTCCCGCCATTAGTTTCCCGCTGGTGCTTGACCGCACAGCAACACTGACCATTCTGCAAAACGGTATCGAACAGCGCAGCATCACCGGCATCGTCACCCGCTTTGAACAGGGGAACACCGGACTGCACCAAACCACCTACCGGATGAGTATCCGCCCTGACCTGTGGCGTACGACACTACGACAGAACTCGCGCATCTTCCAGCAGCTCAACATCGCCAACATCATCACGACAATTCTCAAAGAACACAGCATCCGCGATGTGGTATTCAACCTGCGTCACCCGCACCCGGAGCGCGAATTCTGCGTACAGTATCAGGAAAGTGACTTCGATTTCCTGCAACGGCTGACGGCAGAAGAGGGCATTTTCTACTTCTTCGAATGCAGTAATGGGCGCAACACGCTGGTATTCGCTGACGACTGCGGCTCTGTGCCACCGGGCATACGCCTGCCCTATCAGCCCGGTGAGGCTAGTACGCTGGGTGAGCCCGCGCTCAGCAGCCTGACCAGCAGCGCTCAGGTCCGCCCGGCTCAGGTACAGCTTAAGGATTACACCTTCAAGAACCCGGCATGGCCAGCGGAATTTCAGCAACAGATGCGGGATGAAAACCTGCAACAACTGTACTATGAGCATTACGATTACCCAGGTCGCTTCAAAGATGAGGCTCATGGCAAGGATTTCACCCGTTACCGACTGGAAGCTCTGCGCAGCGACGCGGAGACCGGGCAAGGCAGCGGCAACGCCATCGCCCTGCAACCGGGCAAACTGTTCATTCTCGATAACCATCCCCGGCTAGACCTGAATCAGTCATGGCAGACCGTCTCCGCCAGCCACAGTGGCAGTCAGCCGCAGGCACTGGAAACCGTCAGCTCAGGCTCCGGCACAACACTGAACAGCCACTTCACCTTCATCCGCCAGAACCAGAACTGGCGTCCGGCTCCGCGGCCTAAGCCGGTGATTGATGGCCCACAAATCGCCAAAGTGGTCGGCCCAGCAGGGGAAGAAATCTTCTGTGACCAGTACGGGCGCGTGCGTCTGCAATTCCCGTGGGACAGATACGGCAAGAGCGATGACCAAAGCTCCTGCTGGATACGAGTCAGCCAGCCGTGGGCCGGTCAGGGCTGGGGCATGCTCGCTATTCCGCGTATCGGACAGGAAGTCGTGGTGGATTTCCTGCACGGCGACCCCGACCAACCGATAGTCACCGGGCGCACCTACCATGCCAGCAATATTCCACCGGGGAGCTTACCGGGCAGCAAAACCCAGATGGCTTTCCGCTCCAAAACCCACAAGGGACAAGGCTATAACGAACTGCTGTTTGAAGATGCCAAGGGCAGTGAGCGGCTGGATTTGCACGCACAAAAAGACATGAACACCAAAGTGCTCAATAACCGCGATACCCATGTACTGGCCAACCACAGCGAAACCGTGGAGAAAAACCAGACCATCAAGGTGAATGAGCACAAAAATGAAATGGTGAAAATGACCAGCACGGAAACCATCGGTATGGTCTATGCACTGACTGTCGGCACCAACATGAATACCACCGTCGGGGCCAGCCAGACTGAGCAGGTTGGCAGCCATAAATCCATTGCAGTTGGTAATACCCTGTCCATCAATGCCGGTGATGTGATTGAGCTGAAATGCGGTGCCAGCGTGCTGCGTATGGACAGCTCAGGCAAAATCACCATACAGGGCAGTGAATTCAAATTTGAGGCCAGTGGCCCGGTACAAATCACCGGTAAAGACATCGACCTGAACTAACAAGGACAGACTGAGATGGAATTTCGTAACCTCACCCCTTTCGCGGTGATGAACTACCAAATGTTCGATGTCGACGATACCAAGCATCACGTCGCGGTGATGAAAATCGGCTACCAATTGATGCCTGCCGGACAAGGAGAATACGTCGCCGAACTGCTGCCTGCGCCGCCCCTGTGTTTACAGGATGAATATCGCGGGCAAATGAATGCTTCGCAAGTATTGCAGGAAAGCGACCTTTCACCGTTTAAACCGCGCTGCGATGTGATTGTTAACGGCATGGCGTATGCGCCGGATAACCGCCCCTGTAGCGAATTTCCCGTACGGTTGCAGGTCAACACCCAACAGGGACAGCCCCTGCTCGACAAAACCCTGACCATCACTGGCGAGCGGGAATTTATCCGTGATGCCAGCGGCCACTGGCAACTAACGGAGCCAAAAACCTTTACCACACTGCCACTGGATTATCGCTACGCCTTTGGAGGCGAATGCAAAATCACGGCAGACGATAAAGCAAGCAAATACCTCAAAGAGCATGACCGCCTGACACCCGAACAGCGCCAGCAACATCCTGACGGAGAAAATGCGCCTGTTGCTCACGCAGTCTGTGAAACTAATCCGCTGGGTACGGGATTTATCACCCCGTGGTACGCCAGTGCCAAAAAGCTCATCCGCTACCCTGCTCCTCGTATTATCCGGTCAGATGCACCTTTCACTGCTGAGCATTTTACAGCACAACTCACCGGCACATTACCGCCTGAGACACCAGCCTACCAACCGCAGGGCATGGGATTTATCGGGCGCCCGTGGCTACCCCGCCGCCAGCTGGCCGGGACTTACGATGCCGACTGGCTGGAGCATCGTCATCCTTACCTGCCAAAGGATTTTGACTTCGGTTACTGGAACGGCGCACCGGATGACCAACAAATCGACTGGCCGGACACGGATATCGCCATCACCCTAAGTGGCTTGACTCCCCATAGTGACCTGCATGTCAAACTGCCCGGACATCGTCCGTTCATTTTGTTGCGCATGCACAACGGCGTGCTGTTACCCGTGCCGATGCGCCTCGATACGCTCATTATCGACAGCGAGGCCAGAACTCTGCATATGACCTGCCGACTGAATTTCAAAGCCTCCCTGCCTGTACGGGTCGCCGAAGCCCGGTTTGAAATCAACCCGGATGCGCCGTTACTCAAACTGGCACCACTGGAAGAGGAGAAAACGGATGGCTGATAACTATATCGCCCGTACTGCGGGCACCTGGATGATTATCGGTATGTTGCCGGACGTGTGCAAAACCCCGATAGGGCCTGCCACACCGCCCATCCCTTATCCAGTGGTGGCGAAACTGGCGGACAGCTCGGCCCCGGAAAAAACCGTGCGGGCTAATGGCATGCCGGTAGTAGTTTTTGCCCGCAGTTTTGTACCCACCACACTCGGTGACCAGCCGGGTGTGGCAAATGGTATCAAAAGTGGCACCGTCGGTGGCAAATGCCATCCATTGGAGCACACCCGCACAGTACGTGCTGGCAACAAGTTGGTACTGCGCCACGGGGATAAATTTTGGATGAATGGGGCATAAGGAAATTTGCTATGGCAGAAAATAAAGAAGTCATAATTACGATAAACGGCGGGCGCGATGAGGCGGTATTTTGCAGAGAATACCATGTTCGCTCACTGGCTGATTTAGAAAAAACTAAAAAAAATCTTCCCGCTTTAGTCGAGGCAGAATACGCTGATAATCCCCGAGTGACTCCGGCTGATAAAAAGTTCATGTTAGACTATGACAAAAAACTGGCTGATAAGGTTGAGGAAAAATTCAAAAACGGCGAATACCCACTAAAAGAATGGGAAGAAGAGAAAGAAGACGACGACGGTCGTCCCCAGCATAATATGACACTGCCTGAAAAAACACGGGACGATAGCCCAACCGGTGAGGGCAATACGATAGGTCAAATCGTCGGACAGGCACCACAGGGGGCAAATCCGCCACATGAAGCAAATGCGGCCGTCACACCGGAAACTGAACAAGAAAAAGGATTTTTGGACAAGGCGGGAGAATGGTGGGATGAGACCAAGGAAGATGTGCAAAAGTGGGGAGAGGAAGCCAAAGAAAAGTTGAATGCCGCCTGGGATAATCCGGGAAAGGCCGCCATAGGTGCAGCAAAAGGGGCTTGGAATACCGTACCTGATATAGCTGAATTAGCCATCAGAGGGGGGACGATTATGCCTTCTTCACTAATGTCTAGTACCGGCACCATATTAAAATTCGTAGGTGCTGATACCATAGGTGATACCGCCCTTGCCGCTGCCAATACATTAAACAAAGCTGCCGATAAGGCTGTCGAATTTAGCCATGTGGATGCCATTCGGTTCGACATCACGGATAAGGCAGAACAAGGTGGGGCATTGATCGTTGATGGTGCTAGTTGGGTAACAGGGTTGGGAGGGATAGCCAAACAAGGTGCGAAAGCCGTGGTTAAAAATACCAAACCTCCTGCTGGCGGTAAAATAAAAGCCCAATCCCAAAATGCCCCGGAAGTGAAACCCAAAAATACCGAACAAGATCCCGTTGACAACAAGTCCACTAACAAAGAAGGCAGTTGTACCGGAACCTGTAAAACGGAAGGCGAACCTGTCGATATGGCTACCGGTGACTTCCTGCAAGTCTGGCCGGTTATCGCCATTCCTGGGCTGTTACCCATCACCCTGACCCGCACCTATCGTTCCACCGCTAAGTACAGTGGCCTGTTTGGCCCGAAATGGGCGGATGACTGGTCACGTCAGTTGATGCTGACCACTGGAAAAGTGAATTTCTCCGATGCTGATGGCGTGATTTATGATTACAACACACCAGAAAATCAGGTACTCGCCCGTAATCAGCATATTCCTCATTACATATTAACCGGGGAATTAACGGGTGAGCTACAACTGACCGATCGCCAGTCCCAGCTTACCTACCACTTCAATCATGCCGTCGGATCTATCCGTAAACTATCCGCGATCACCGATCGTCGCCAAAATGCGATCCAATTTATCTACGATAAACAGTCGCAACTCATTGAAGTCACACGTACCGATGGTTTCCGGCTGATTCTAGGTTATCAGGATCAACAACTCCAAACACTGGATTATCTTGAACAGAAAAAACAGCAGCGATTGGTCACTTGTCACTATGGTCCACAAGGCTATCTGAGCGAATGTGCAGCTTTCCAGCATAACCACCTGTGGCATGAATATGATGTACAGGGGCGGATGATCCGCTGGCGCGATACCGATCAAACCGATGTTACCCTTACTTACGATGATCGTGGACGAGTGCTCACAACCTCCACCACCAGTGGCTACTGGTGCGATAGTTTCCACTATGACGATAACGCCCGTATCACCACGTATATTGATGCAGAGGACGGTGAAACCCAATATCACTACGATAACAACTGTCTGGTGATCCGCGAAGTTGATCCTCTGGGGCGCATTACCCGCCGGCAATGGCGCAACAGTCAAATTGTCTGGGAAGCTGATCCATCAGGCGCTATCACCACCTTTGATTACAATCCTGACGGAGGATTGACCGAAGTAAAACTGCCGACCGGCGAATCCTTTTATTACGGTTATGACGAACACGGACAACTGACTGAAAGTGTCCTGCCAACAGGCGAACGCTGGCGATTTCACTATGATGAGCAGGGCAACCTAACAGCACTGACTAATCCGCTTGGGCATAAAGAAGAATACCAATACGGCCTCCACGGTGAATTACGCCAACGCCTGCTGCCGGATGGGCGCCAATGGCATTACGCTTACGACGAACAACAGAGGCTGGCCGCAGTGATGACGCCGGACGGTCAAACCACCGGCCTACAACTGGATGAACTGGGTCGTTTGCGCCAGTTCACCGATGCCCTTAAACAACAGACCCACTACCGCTATAGCGATGACCATGCCAGCCTTAACGGTAGCCTGACTGAAGTTGAACTGCCTGATGGTACCACACAGCAACTGGCCTATGACAGTGAACGGCGTGTGGTGGCACTAACTGACGGTGAAGGCCGTACCACGCGCTACACTTATGGCGCGTTTGACCTGCTCAATCAAGTGACCCGCCCCGATGGCACGGTATTACGCTTTGGTTATGACCGCCTGACCCGGTTAAATTCTGTCACCGCCTCCACCGGTGAAACCTATCGCTATGAACGGGATGCCGCCGGGCAAATTATTCGGGAAACCGATTTTACCGGGCGTACCCTTGAGTATCGGTACGATAAGCTAGGGCGCCGCACACTGACTCAATATCCTGACGGCCAACAACTCCGCTGGTATTACTCTGCCGCCGGTTCACTAATAAAACAGGAAAGCTGGCAACCGGAAGATGGCAAGTTAGAACTTAAAGCCACCACCACTTATGAATACAACAAACGGTATCAATTGGTGAAAGCCACTAACGCCGATGCTATCGTCGAGTATGAGTATGATAAAACCACCGGTTTGCCAATCTGCGAACGCATCAACGGACGGGAAATCGCCCGAGAATGGGATAGCCTGACAGGTCGTCCGGCCAGTGAAAGTGTAGATGGCAGTACCCTGCACTTCGGTTATAACCTGTCGGGGAGTCTGAATCACTTTCAGCTTAACCAGCATACACCACTGACCTTCCAGCATGATGCACTGGGGCGGGAAACGGTGCGCGAAAGTGCCAACGGTTTTATCCTTGCCAGTCGCTACACCGCAACCGGCCTGCTGGCTCATCAGTCGGCAGGACAGGCGACTCAATTTTTTCGGGAAACGCTGGCACAAAACGATCCACACTTCCCGCCACAAGCCACCGCGGTCAACCGGAGCTGGCAATACGACCGTGCGCATAATGTACGAGTGATTGACGACAGCCGTTGGGGGCAAACCCGCTACCGTTACAATACTAACGACCAAATATTGCATACCCTGTTCGAGGGCGCGCGTCCGCATGAAGAGCAATTTTGCTATGATGCCAATGGCAACCTGAGCCAACATTTACCGACTGATGCTCGGGGGGCAGTGGAACAAATCAACCAACGCCAGAAAGCTGGGCGCGTCGTGCAGCAAGGGGATGTCCGTTATCGCTATGATAGTAATGGTCGATTAATCGAAAAAACCGAACACCGTGATGGCTTCCGCCCGCAAATCTGGCGCTATCGATGGGATACCCAAAATCAGCTCACCCACTGTGAAACCCCGGATGGCTCGCGTTGGCAGTATAAATATGATCCTTTTGGCAGACGGCTCCAAAAACTGAAAATTCACGATGGAAAACTGGCCGCGACTAATTTACAGTTGTGGTTGGCTGGTAAACCGGATGTAGTGCCAAGAGCCGATGCCATCATAGGGCAGGATTACCTATGGAGCGGAGACCAGCTCATAGAGGAAACGCCAATTTACGCCGATGGTACGCCAGTGGAAAATCAGCGTGTTCGCTGGCTGTATGAACCCGGCACACTGACACCTTCGGCACGTTTTGAACACGGCAAGCTCCACTATATCGTCAGTGACCATCAGGGCACACCGCGCGAGATGCTCAATGAGGAAGGCCAACTCATATGGGCGCAGCGGCTGAGAACATGGGGGCAAGTAGATCGTTTTCAGGTGATCGCCTCCAATAACCCAGATTATCATGTAAACTGTAATCTACGGTTTCTGGGCCAGTATGAAGATGAAGAAAGCGGGTTATACTACAACCGGTTTCGGTATTACTTGCCGGAAACAGGGCAGTATATTTCGCCCGACCCCATCGGGCTGCTGGGCGGGTTTAATCCTTACGGGTATGTGCATAATCCGGTTGGATTTGTAGATCCGTTTGGGTTGGCTGGTGATGACTGTAATGAACTACTTAGACAAGCAAAACTAGCAAAAGAGGATCGACTTAGAAGACACCACTCAAGTTCTGCTACATATACCAAACATACTCGTGCTAAAACTCAAGAAGATGCAATGAAAATTTCCAGTAAAGGTGGTCCTGCACAATATTGGAATACCAATGCCCAGAACAACAAAATGACAGGTGATGAATTAACTAAGTTTAGAAATAGTATTGAAAAGGAAGCGTTACAAAAAGGGACATACTCACCGCAAACTGGCGGTTCAGACTATTATATCTACGATGCTGGAAGAAACGTAGGATATAACAATGGAAAACCTACTCAGTATATGAGGGTTGAAGTTACTAAAAGTACTAACGAGTTTCATGGGCATCCGATATCCTCTCAAGATTATTTGGGATATCTAAAGAGAATAAATCAATGATTAATGTTTTCAAAAAATACAAGCCATTGAAATATTTACACATACCAGCAAATTGGCTGGTTATTAAAAATAACATGTATGATATTTCTCCTGAGATTTTAAAATGCATCAATTCTGATGAAGAAGAATTTTTAATAAAAGATACTTTCTTTCAAAATGACATATTTATATCCAGAATTAATTACCCTTTATCAACATCCAGTGAAATGATAGGCATTGTTTCCATACATGCTAGGTTATTAAATCATGAAGATTATCATGATAAATATTCTTGTTTCTATGATGTTGAGCTGTCTATTTTCACTGGAAAAAGAAAAAACATATATACAAAAGAAAACAGTGTAACCAACAGATTTGATGCAGCTCACATGGCATCAGAATATATGGTTATATTTTCTCAGTATATCGCACCTGATTTTGAGTTTGGAAAGCTAGATAAGAACAGCAATTTTGATGAATTAATTGATCTGGTATACAAAAAAAGAAACCATGATGCTCGTGTATAGTTTTGAGACATGAAATAAGAAGTCGGAAAGATCTCCGTCATCTTCCGGCTTTATTCTTTTTTAAAACCGCTCATTCCCTGCCCTTAGTTGCTGCTGTAGTCGCCAATCAATTCCCGCATTCTCAGTTTACTTTCGCTGAATTGATCTTGTTGACGCTGGCACTGTCACCGGATGGTTCGGGTGTCGTTACTGTCAGGAATGAGCACCAAACAGCCATTGTAATGATGTCATGGATGTGTCGATATTGAAGTAACTACGGGGGAACGCTTTTGTTTCTGACTCCGATGCATCACAAGGTAGGAACTGTAAATGATGTTTGAAAATTATTTAAATGATGAGCAAATTTATTGTGAACTTGAACAATATTGGAATGGTTTTTTCTTCAATATAATCAATGGTAGCCCAGATGAATGGATAGTCCCCTATTATAATACGTATTATAGTAATGGATTGAAATTTATGGATGCTAATCCTATTTTTTCTGCAAAGTCTAAGATAACTGATAAATCTATAAAGATAACCCAAGAGCCGTTAGAAGAGCTAAATAGTATACAGTATTGGGTAGACTCTAATGGAAAAAATAAATTGGTTATCATTTGCTCTTTTTCTGAAAAAAACTTATCAGAGATTAAAAAGCTAATTAAAAAATGGATTAAAAACCTGCTCAATTAGATAATAAAAATCCGGAAAGATACAAGTGATCTTCCGGTTATTTATCATCATCCTACCTTATAATCCTCAATCAGCTCACACTGGCGTTGATATTACTATTTGAGGTTATCACTACACCAAGCAAGCAACCATCCATAATTTTGACCTTCAGTGTGCCACCAACATCAAACCTTGCTGCTACTTTTCGCCCGGTGAAGTACAAAAAAGTCTCCACCCTAAACAGGAAGGGGATTTAAAAAATTACAGGAGAAGACGTCATGCAAGTGATAATAGAGAGGATAGGCTTATGAATTTAGTATCTATCAATAAGGTTTTATCTGTTCCAGAGGAAAACCCTGAAGGATGGTTTTATTTACCACCTGACGAAAGTAGTTGGAATCTGAACACTGAAGGTGTTTTTTCTTTAGATAGTGCTGATTTTCTACCTGATTCTGATGAGTTTTTACCTATTCAAGCAAAAGAAAATGGATGGATTGAAACATTAGATAACGGCTTAATTGAAGAAATTATAGAAAATGCTAAAGCACAATTAGGTAATCCCTCTACTGATGATTTGTTTACTGCTTTTATTTTTTACGTCCAACATGATGCTTTCATAGAGTTTTAATTGTTGAAGCCGGACGATCAGAGTGATCTTCCGGCTTATATTTTTTAAAGAGTGAGCCAGTTTCTGCTATCCTATCAGTGGCTTTTTTAGTCGCCAATTAGTCCGCGCATTCTCAGCTTAATTTCTCTAACCCAATCTTGCTGACGATGGCATTGGTATTTAATGGCTCAAGTATCATTAATGCCAGAAAAATAAGTACCAAACAGCTATCCATAATATTAAAGATGTAACAATCCAGAAAAATCAGCAAATGCAGGGCTAAAAGGCCCAATAGCAAATTATGCCGTATCTTCTAAAGAAATTTTAGTAGAAGGTAGGGTTTGTCCAGATAAAATAACCAAATGTGAATGATAGTATGACATCAATGAATGAAGATATAGCTAAAAAAATAGTATTTGATAAATTATTAGGCGAAAATTCTATACCTGTAAGGCTAAGAACAAAGAGTTCTTTTTCTATGAATGAAATAGAGACACTTTATCACGCTTTAGATTTTTTAATTGATTTCTATCACGAGAAAACAGAAATACCTAAGAAACTAGCTCTTGCTTTCGTGGATGTGTATGGTGCATTTTCGTTTAGAGAGGGGATGTATTATGAAAAAATGCTAAATGAAATTGAAGATATAGGAATCGAGCTACAGGATAAAGCTACTCAGCTCCTATCTTAATTTTATTAATACGTGCCTATATTCACCTCAACTATTGAAGAAGAATATCAATCTTATTTAGGATAGAGTACTCAGGTTGATTCTATGAATATGTAATAGTTCTTAATTATCCGGGAGTATAAATAATGAACATGAGAAGTTTAAATAATATATTACCCTTGCCTATCCATCCAAATGAGAATGGTCAGGATAAAAAATGGCCACTGATAGATGATCTACATTCTTTCCCTAAAGATTATAAGGATTTTATCACTCTATATGGTACAGGCAGAGTTGCCGATTTCATCACTATTTTTAACCCATTTAGCGAAGATGATGATCTGAATTTTTTCATGCAGAAGGAATGGATTATTGAGGATTTTACTTCTCTTGTTGAATCTGATCCAGATTACTATCCGTTTATTTTTCATCCTAATAATAACGGATTACTTCCTATAGGTATTACTGAAAATGGTGATTATATCTTTTGGGTTGCATCATCAGATAATTGTGAGCTATGGAGTGTAGCCATTATTGCTGCAAGGGCACCAGAAGTTGAATATAGGCAAGAAAACTTCACTGATTTTTTAGAAGGTATTTTATCCAAAAATCTCAAGTGCATGTCATTTCCTGATAGTTTTCCACCTAATAATATAGAATTTATTACCATTTAAAAATAAGCTGGAAAGATTCCTTAATCTTACAACCTTATTCTTTTAATAGCAGGTTCACTCCCTGCTTTTAGTTAGCAGTTTTTATAGTCACCAATCAAGTCTTCTATCCTTAGCTTAATTTCACTAAATGATCCTTGCTGGCGTTGGTACTACTACCAGATAATTTGGGTGTCATCGCAGCCAGTGTTTTAGCTTTATCATTTTGTAGCATATATTCCATAGTGTTTATAGGTTACAGTATTTAAAATTTCAATTGATATGGAAAAAAAATGAAGGAACGAAGAACTGAAATTAAAGTGATAATGAACGGCAAAAAAGAAAATGCAAAATTATCTCTAATTTCTACTGCAAAAAGAGAGTGTTTTTTGCGAATTTCTATTACCGATATCTACCAAGGAGAATTTTCTGGTTTAGATTTTTTTGCTTGCTTTGCCAAACTAAGAAAAGAATTGAAAGATGTTATTTTCCTTTGCAAAGGAGCAAAAATAAATGTCTATCCATCTGGTATGGCTAGAGATATGGCTTTAGGTATGGCCGCTTATGAGCATACTTTAGGAAAAGAAGCAACTCGTGAGGATTTAGTCGGCACTTTTGACTTTGAAGATAAAGATGTTGCGGTTTCTCCTGATGAACAGAGGAAATGCTTTCATCAATGGATAGAATCAGTGAAAAAAACCAGATAATAAATTGGTATTTAAAGCCGTAAAAATTCCTTACTTTTTCGGGTTTTATTATTCTTATCGTGATGAATATTCGATAATTAATAATTTTATTTACATTAAAATTAAGGTAATAGAATGAAAAGTAATACACAAGTAGTCGATTTATTGATATCACATAGCCAAATTCAGGTTCGCTCAAGACCATTTGATGAAAAGCTATGTCAGTGGGGAGGTGAAAACATAAAACAAGGAGCTATTCTCCACAAAGATTATGTTGTATTCGATCCTTTACCAGATGACGCTTTTGGCACGAATATACACTTAACTTTGGAAGAAAATTTTAATATGGACCCTCTGGTTCAGCGGTGTATGGTTGTTCCTTTTTATGTTACAGATAAAAATAAACTGGAGATAGCGTCAGCCACTGAAAAATTTAAGATTGATTTAGACCTTAAAGAAACGCTTTATAGCTTATACTATGAAGTATGTGAAGGAGATGAAGTTTTTTATAAATTAACTTTTGTCCCATCTGAAATTAAAACTGATGCTAAATATATGTTAGATGACCCATGGGGTGGAGAAAAAAACAAATCTCTTCAAGAAGGTACTATCTAAATAATCCAGCCTGCATTTTTTATAATAAAATGCAGGCTGGATTAATGATGTGACTTATCAATAGAGACAATCAATATGCAATATGCTATTTTCCTTTCGGAACAGCACTTATTCACGTTAACGAGAGGGGAATTAAGCCCCACTAAAATGCAGTTCCAAGCCCAGTGCTTTTGATATTTTATATACCACATTAAACGATGGGTTGCCCTCTTCCATTCTTTCAACTCTGATTAAGATCTTGGCTTTGGCTATCCGGTCTTTTAAGGATTTTAATCATTTTTCAAAATATTGAGTCCTTTCAATGGTTATCATGCTCACCTCTAAAGCGAATATTATTATTGTATATAAACAACACGATATGCCAACCACAGTTAACACACCAATATTATCAGCAATTAAAATGTTTTATACGACTCAGGCAGGTCAGATTCGGTCATCAACATAATTTTGCCGTAACCGAAAGCAACTTGAACGGGTTTATCCAACAAACCGGTTTCCGTTAGCCAGTCGCCTGCCAGATACAGTTCGCCATTATTACGTACCCAATCGATGCCCTGCTTCGGATCATTTTCCACGGCGTGGAACAAGGTTGCCGGATCATCGCCCGGCTCCGCCAATGTCAACATTAGCCCGTTGTGATATTGCTGGATATGAAACAGCGTATTAGGCGTAAATCCCATCTGCTGCATATCATCACCACGTAATACACATTCTGGTTTTTCAGCGTTTTCAGTAGAAAATCTAAGCTCCATAGATTCCTTCTTTGTTGATTCATCAAATAAAATACGAGCGGCTTCGCAAAAGAAAATTTTTGCCATTTTAAGTGCAAAGCACAGATTACGCAGTCGCGTTCAATACTATGTTTTAGTTGATAAAACATAGTATTATGCGTTTATTTCGGCAGCTTTTTATTTAATTTTCCGGGGAATTGCCGTAGCCAGTGTGCCACGGCGATATCATCCCATTCGCCTTCATTCAGGCTTTTTAAGCAGTGCCACAGTTCATGAAAATTCTGAGTCGTGATGATCAGACAACCGGGCATTACTCTGATTTTTAAAGGATCATTGATGGAAAATCCGGCTTCCAGCAACCATTTTCCGCTTAAATTGATGGCAGGGATCGAGCGGTTCATCCCATTGGGGCGGTAAACCACTTTCTGATAACTTTCCGGTTGGGAAATTTTGTAAATGCAGATGCCTGCAGTAGAATGCGTATCAGCCATAATAACTAGGTCCTTAGTTGTTGTGGTTAGCGGTTTTATCGTGCTACCAACACGATAAGGCCGCGTCGAAATTTTCACCGCTCACTCTATCCCCCGCCCAAATAACACGCCACTGACAAAAATGACCTTTGCAAAGCGGCTCGCAAAATAACGACAGCGAATGTATTCCATTTCTATTGACTATCAGCTCGGAATAGCTGTCTCATACCGGACATCAAAGAGTAGTAAAACCAACAGCCGTATTACCCGCCGCCATTTGGGAAAATGACAAAATGAACAAACTTTGCACTATTATTCATAATGTAGTAATGTACCTATATAGATAATTTAAGCAGGAGGTACAACCATGACTATCACCACTCTCTCCAGCCGGGAGCTGAACCAGGATGTGACCCGTGCGAAGAAAGCAACCAAGAACGGCCCGGTATTCATCACTGATCGCGGCAAGCCTGCGCATGTACTGCTGAGTATCGAAGAATACCGGCTGCTGACAAAGCAGCATCGCAACATTGCTGATTCGCTGGCGATGCCGGGCGTTGCAGACATTGAGTTTGAACCCCAGCCCATGACTATCGGCACCCGTCCGGCTGATTTCTCATGATGTATGTACTCGATACCAATGTCGTGTCCGAGCTACGCAAAATTCGGGCAGGGAAGGCTGATCCGAACGTAGCGGCATGGGCTGAAAAAGTTGATGCCGCCGATCTCTTTGTCTCCGCCATCACCATCATGGAATTAGAACTTGGCATTTTATTGATTGAACGTAAGGACGCCACACAGGGAACGATACTGCGGGCGTGGCTGGAGCAACATGTCTTACCGGAGTTCTCTGAACGAACCTTGCCTGTCGATACCGCCGTAGCACAACGCTGCGCACGGTTGCACGTTCCTGACAAGTGCAGCGAACGTGATGCGCTGATTGCGGCAACGGCACTTGTGCATGGTATGACGATAGTCACGCGTAATGTAGCCGATTTTCAAGCCTCAGGAGTAACGATCCTCAATCCGTGGGAATCGAATCTATAATGGCGGCCGAAAACTATCGTTAGTAGATTACCGTGTGCGCTGCTGAAGGTCTTTCAGCCTGTCATGTAGTCTCTCAATGGCCTGCGCATTCTCCGCAGCGGATTGCTTGTAACGCGCATCGACTCTGGCCTGTTCAGCAAGTTGTTCCTGTAAGCGCCGACCCGTTTTTGCATCCAGAAAATGATCCCGACTGGCCTCCACTATCCAGCGGGTATCGGTGGAGGCGTGGCCACTGACCAGAGACGTCCATTCCGAAGCATTACCCGATTTGTCCACCAGCCGTGCCCGAAAGTAGAGCTTCTCTCCCGCTGCCAGCCCTTGTAACGTGTGGGTGCGTTGCGGATAGGCAATATCAGCGAACTGCAACGTGTCATCAACTTCTCCGCTTTTGTTGTAGCCAATTTCCGTTTTCAGCAGAATATCCGTCGGGTTAGCAAAATCCCAGTCCAGCCGGATACCAAAAAGTAGCGGCGTGGTTTGGAGGGAGTGCGGTTCCGATGGCGGCCTTGTGTGTCTTTCCAGCAGGGTATCCCGTGTGGTCGTCCAAATACTGGAGATTGCCGCGGCATTCATCGCCCTGACTCGCGCCTGATAGCGTCCTTCATCGACGTTCGGTACCTCAAGACGCCGGGCGGTTGTCTGGGGTGCCGTTATCCAGTTGCCATTGTCTTTACGCCATTCGACGTCATAGGCCACGGCACTGTCGGCGGCATCCCATGTGATTTGCAACGTGGTGGTGATAATGCCCTGATTGATTGCCGTATCACTGTCGATACGGACATGCTTCGGCGCGGGTTGAACGCGGGGCGGAAAGGTAGTCACGGGGCGTTCGTCAATACGGGTGTTCCTGTCGATAAGCTCATACTTGTCTGGGTTATGCTCAACTGCCGTAATCTCAAACGAGACACCGTCTTCTCCCGCTTTGATACCCATCACCCGGAAAGGGTGTTCCACGCTATAGCTGGATTCAATGGACCAGACGGCCCCCGCCTCCGGGAGATCTGAATAAGCATAGCCACCGCTACTCACGGAAACGTCCTGTCCGTTGATCGCGGTAATGAGATCCTTTCCTGTTTTACCGGAAGGCAGGTTGACGACCAACCAGTCCCCCGATTTTGCTGATGGCACCCGATCCAACGTGAGCATATATCGCCTCGGCACAGCCTGAATACGCCCACTTCTGCCGGCTCCTGACAGTAGATTATCCGATATGCCGATAAGGTAACCCGGCAGAGGAATACGCCCCTCCAGTCCGACGGTGAAGGTGACGGTTCGGTCATGTTCGTTGGTATGCAGCACCCATTTTCCACGCCGGATGGCTTCACTCTGGCGGGTACAACCGATGGCAGTGATATCAGCCTGTCGGATACCATAGCGGCGTATCAGGCGATGTTCAAACACCGGCTCGATAGCATCCTGATAGCCGTTCTTCGGATCAGACCAACTCACCATCGCCGTAGAATAATGGGTTTTCTCGCTGGCACTGGCATAGGTGAATTTGCCATCACGCACATTGGCCCCCGTAAAGAGATAATCCCTGTCACGGGGCATATCCGCCAGCACGTTCATGTTATTATTGGCCCAGAACGTCATCCCCCGGAAGATCCCCGCAATGTCACGCAACACCGCCCAGGCATCTTCCTGTGACTGAATATACACATTACAGGTAAAACGGGGTTCTTCTACCCCTTCACCATCCGACACCATCTGATCACAATATTGCGCGATGGTGTACAGATCCCATTTTGCCAGCGTCAGGTTTTCCGCTTTCACCCGGGTGCCGATACTGAACCGGTCATTGATCATCAGGTCGTACAGCACCCAAGCTGGATTGTCGCTCCATGCCCATTTGAAGGTGCCGTCCCAGCTACCATAATAGCGGCGACTATCGGGATGATAATTGGCGGGCACACGAATGATGCGCATCTTCGGCTCACAGGTGATTTGCGGAATATTGCGAAACTGTTTGGCATCAAACTGAACAAATAACAGGGCTGTTTCCGGGTAGCTTAATTTAGCGTCGATCACTTCAGTAATGGCTTCCACTACCATGGCATCCGCGATCCGGTTGCTGTTTTGTTTTGGCGTCAACCGCCGAAGGCGCACCTGCCAGCCCGAATAAGCAGCGGGTAAATCTACCCGATGGGAACGTTCATATTGGGTGGTGGTTTTGCCATCAACAGCGGTTTTCAGGATTTCCTTGAAAGCGCCGCCATCAGTGGCAAGGTCAATGGCATAGTCAATGCGATAACCCACGGTATCTCCGTTCTCTTTTTGTTGCTGCAACTGGGGCCACGATAACCGCAGGCGAACGGCTGACAGTTGGGTATTGGTGACCGTCGTGACCCACGAGTTGACCAGTTCAGCACTCACCGTTCGGGCATTTTCGACCGCCGGCATCCCGGGAATATAGGCCTGATGGGGGGTACCGGGACGGAATTCCCATTTGACCCCTTCAAAATTAAGCGAGCCATCGGCACCGATAAGTGGCGTGTTATCCAGAAAAATACGTCGGCCATCCAGCTCGCCGGCAAATTCGCCTTCACCGAGGGCAAGAAGGATCTTGGTATAGGAAGTGGATTGCAGCGAGTCCGGTGCTTCCACCGGCGTGCGTGGCTGCTGGCGTCCGCCTTTATTACCCAAAATGGGCTGCTGTTCCATACTTCATCCTCAGCACGTTATTGTTGGTCTTCTGCATAGATACCGGCTGAAATAATAGCGCCACCAATGCGGCGTCTGCCGTAGCCAATCGGTACGGGATTGCCCTGCGCAACCGTATTCACCGGTCCCCCGAACGCATAGGAGGGCTTGTTATCGGGATCTTCGCGCCGGGCCAGTCCGCCCGGCATCGGTGAGAGCATCTGCACCACGCCACCCAACATCATGCCCACCCCGGACATGACCATCGGCGCACCAAACGGGGTTGCCCACAAGAACGCGCCGGCCACCACCATGACCGCGCCCAGAATAGTCTGAAAGACACCGGCATTTTTGCTGCCGATAATCATTGGCGCAATGCGGATATCGTCCTGCCCGGAAAACACCAGTTCTTCCCGACTGATATTGCGTTTTCCGTTAAACACGGCAAAGGTCAGTCCCTGCGCTTTGGCGGTCAGCAGGAAACGTTCAAATCCTTTCATCCGCACGGATAATGCCCGGATCGCTTCCTGCGGGGTAGAGACTGCCAGATTATGTACCCGACCGAAGCGGGTACCGAGCACACCGTATAATCGAATAGTTCTTAGGGTATTCATGCAGTTACTCCAATAAAAAACCCGCCGAAGCGGGTGACAAATGGTGCTCTATTTCATTAAAAAGCAGTTGGATAAATACCGTAATCACCACTTGAACCATATCCGATCCGATATATCAAAGTCCTACCTTCTGTAACTTTACCTTCCTGCTCGCTCATACCACCAACACATATCCCTTCTGGTTGTGCGCTAAAAATATGACTACCTATCTCGGGATATATTTCTATTTTCTGTTTTGGTTCTAGGCGGGCAATTTCTTTCCCATCAACATAAATTCGGGATGAACAGGGGCTTCCTAAAAGACCTGAATCTCTTTTGATTATAACCTTGCCTGTTCCTTCTTTTTTGACCAATAAATCATGCTGTATTATCTGCTTTTCTGGCACTAGTTTTGCTGCTTCATTGGAAATTGGAGTGGTTGCGCAGCCTACGAGATTAAAAATCATTGCCACTACAGCTATTTTTTTCATACTAATCAATCCTTGTAATTAAAACATCTTAAGATTATCCATAATAGACTAATTAATCATAAAACTTTTATACCTCAATACGATTATTGTGCGTTCCTGCCAATAGCCATGATAGGGTTCTCGCTTACTGAGCTGTCCGTACAGGTGGTGCAACATCAGGCCATCACCCAGATAAACACCGGCATGGTTGGGTTCATTCGCCTGTACCTGCATAATGATCACATCCCCTGCCTGTAATTCACCGCGACACGCGACAAATCCGGCAGCGGCATACTGTTTCATATACAGATTTTCGCCCCGCGTCCACCAGCCATCGATACGTTCAAAATCAGGGAGTTCAAGCGTACGTTCCAGTTTGTACCAATCACGCACGATGGCATAACAATCCCAAATGCCGTGTACAAACGGGCGTCCTACTAAGGGCTTAATGCCGGACAGGGGCATCAGGGTACGAATATCCCCTTCCGGCCATGAAACAATCACCCATGGCGTTTGTGACAGATCACACTGGGCGATATCCAACGGGCTCGGCTGTGTCGTCGCATCGGGGTGACTGTGAACAATGGCAATAATCTCGCCCTGATCTTCGGCAGCCGCGTAATCCGCCGGGTGAATACAGAACTGTTCAGTGGGTGATGGGGCAGTATTGCGACAGGGAAGATAATGCTGTCGGCGGTGCTGTTGAATAATTACCCCGCAACACTCATTCGGGTAGGCTGCTTGGGCATGTGCCATCATGGCACGGGTGGTCGCTTTTCTCAGTATCGTCATGGTTAGCGCCTCAGCAAGGCCGAGCCGGGAAACCCGCCAAAGGGCAATTGCGCTGTATCTCCAAAACGTTTTTTACAGTCACTCATTAACCCTCCACAGGCATCCGAGGCCGGATCATTGGTCGGTTTGCCCCGTTCAGTAAAATAACGGGTGCCGGTATAGCCACACGGTGACTGGCGATATTGTCCGCGAATGCACCATGTACACAGGCTGTGAATTTGCCGGGTCGGAATTTTGATTCCCTGCAAATCGGCAGGAGAAGAGAGCGAAAACTGGATGCTTTCGTTATCTTCCTGCGTTTTACTGTCGATGTAGAAAACATCGATTTTTTCCTGTTTCGGATCGGCTTGCGGGTTGCCGTCGGGGAAATTACGCGCATCCAGATAATGGGCAAAGGTCATGCGGATCGTGACACGCGCCTGCACCATATTTTGATAAGCCAGACACAATGCACTCAGTGTGCCGTCCAGATTGGCCACATTGAGAGTAGGCGTGACCGCTCGCCCATCACTGGTCACTTCCAGCCCTTCGATACTGACGGGCCACGGTTTGTATTCGATACCCTGCCACCAGAGGGACTTCACCGGTAAGTTCCCGCTATTTTCCAGCTCAGCCTCGGTATACGGGATAGGATGATGGTGAAAGTGCAAGACAGGCCCGCCAAAGGCCGAGCCATCGACAGTCAATAAGACAATTTTACTTCCCGGCTCAAGCCGCTGAAGTGTTGCATTCAGGGTCATGATGAAATCCCTTACGGATGATAGATACGGGTGAAGGTCACGGAGAGCGTGAAATAAGTGCCATTAGCCTGAACAGTGAATTTTCCGGACTGATACAGTCCCGGTTCAGAGAGCGGATTACGCCATTTAAATGCACGCCAGCCCTGATGCTCACGCAGAAAAGCGATAATCGGCTGGATATCAGACAGCGTCCCGACAAAAGACACCGGCCAATTTTCGCGTTGCGCGTTGATCCCATTGCCGGAGGTCTGCTTATAACCATCACCGAATTGAACAGTACGTACAATCGGCTCAAACTCGCCACTCGCGCCCACCCTGACAGGAAAATCAAAGGTTTTTATCATTATCGTCCTCCTTTAATCGCCGCGCTGAGTTCACCACCCTGACTCAGACTTTTATGCAGTAAAAATTTGAAGCGCTGATCGACAAATTTCGCAATATCCTGCCCCGCAGACTCGGCACCCCGGGATGTTTTCGTGTCATGCGTTCCCTCGGCATGGATCACAATATGAACGGAATTAAAGGTGGAGTGGCCCGTACTGCCGGTGGACTGAACCCCCAACTTACCGTCAGCACCGCGTTTTAAGGGCAAGATCGCTTCCGGGCCGGCTTCCCCCATCACCCCACCCCCTTTGGCGAACGCAAACAGCGTCGGTTGACTGACCATCTGCCCGCTGTACTGACTTAAATCCGCCGATTGATAAACGCCGCCTTTCGCATTCATAATGGGACTCTTCCAGACATCCGGGGTCAGGGTGCTGCCGGAACCCACCGAAGACAGGCTACCTCCCGCCGAAGACAATGCGCTGGCACCCATGCTGCCCATCCCACCCCCAAAGAAACCGGAGAGGGCTTTGGTGATCAATGCCTGTACTGCAATACGAACCAGATCCTGAATAATAGATTGCGCCAGTGAGGCCGACAGCTCCCGCATGGATTCTGAAAAGGATTTTGTGCCCGTCAACATGCCGGTTAACGCACTCCCCGTACGTTGCTCAACCACATCCAGCAGATCCATCTGCATTTTCTGGAAATCCCCCTGTGAGGCGTATAAATCCTTTGCGGAGGCAAATTGCGCCTCTTTGGAACGATGAGCAGCGGCTATCATTAACTGCTCATGACGTTCCTTGCTGATAAGTCCGTTCCGGTAGTAAGTGTCGTAAAGCGCAGTTTGTTCTGTGAGCTGATTTTGCAATTGCACAACGGAATCGACCTCCCCCGCCCTATCCAAATGCGGGGCGGCAATTTGCTTTGCCTGTTCCGCTAATTTGTCTTTCACCGACGTTTGATACAGCGTTTTACTGGCGGACAGATACTCCTGTTCGGTCAATAACCGTTCGTTATACAGCGCTTTCAGTTCTGCACTGGCGTCTCTTTCCTGCCGGATTAATGCCGCTACCGGCGCATATTTTTCCGCCAGTTCCCGCCGCTGTTTTTGGTGATTTTCGACATTGAGGAGGGTTAAGCGTTGCAGCTCACTGTCCGAAGCGATACCCGATTTGCCAACTTCATGGATTTTACCCCGCATTGCTTTCTCGCTGAATCGGATACGATCTAAGCTGGTGGCATGGGTCTGTTCAATGTTCTTGCGTAACTGCTGATAAAGGTGAAGGGATTGTCTGCCTTGTTGCTCTGCGTTGATGAGATCCTGACCTGTCCATGGATTACCCGTACCGTTCCCTTCGGGTTTTGGCGGTGGCTGGTCAAACATCCCCGCTACCGATGTGGCCTGCAGGTTTTTCTTTCTGGTGGTTTTCTTTTCTATCCCTTTGAGGATATCTTCTCGCCGACTGAGTAATACCCGGCCTTGCTTTTCAACTGCTTTCGGGTCTTCATAAAGAAAACTTAAGAACCCTTTTTGACGGTTTTGTAAGTGCTCGATTCGGGTTTGGGAATACCGTTCCAGTTGGCTATCAATCTGCCTGAGTTCTGCTTTCAGATTGTTAAGATCATCGTCAGTCTTATCCAGCTCGACCGCCACCTTAATGCTGGAAAGCCGTTGCAGTTCAGCTACCGTTTCAACGGTTCCCTCCTTTAAGTGTCGCAATCCCTCTCTGGCTTGGACGCTAGAGTTATATAACCCGTACAAAGCAGAACCTGCCAGCATCGCTGCACCAAATGGTCCACCCATCAGGGCAAGTGCGCCACGGGCAGCGCCTGCGGCGGCCGATAATGCCCGATAGGCATAAGACAGCCGGCGGTTAGCTGCTTCAAGTTGCCCGGTGGCCTGTGTTTGCAACTTGAGAGCTTCCGTTTCCTGTCGGATCAGGGTGCTTTTTTCTTTCGCATAATTGACGGAGAGTCCATGCAAACGGTTGGTTCTTTCCAGATACTGAATGTGCCTGCCCTGTGCTTCCGTTGAACGTAGCGTGGCATTGGCCTGTTCAATCGTGCGTTTTGCCGTTTCTGCCTGCTGTTTGGCCATATCACGAGCCGCTTTTTCGGTGGCCCGCCATGCCGTCATATTTTCACGTAATCCCGCGGTCAGCTTTGTTGCTATCACGGGGATTAGCGTATGCAATGCTACGCTGGCCACCAGATTAACATTCTCGGACAGCGCATTAATTGCGTGGGTTGCCCCCTGTACTCCGGTACGCAATGGGCCATCGGCACTCTGCCCGATTTTCAACGCCATGCCTTCAAAGGCACTCGTCATCACCTCCAAATCGGCACCGAGGTTATTCGCACGTGCACTGGCCTGTTCATAGGCAACCTGTGTTCCGGTCAGAGCTTGGGTCAACACCTCCAGTTTTTCCCGCCCGGTGACCAAGTTGGACGCTGCGCTGACATTGGCCCGGCCAAATAATTTAACCGCCTGCGCCGTTGACAGGTTTTTGCCCATCAGGGATTCTAATGCCGACGATAAACCCACTACCGACGGTTTCAGATTTTTGTCTGTCGAACGCTCCAGCGCCAGTATCACATTACGCAGGGCAATACCTGCCTCGCCGCCTTTCATACCGCGTTCTGCCAGTATCTGAATAGCCGCCCCCAGTTCTTCAACGCTGATCCCGGCCTGAGCGGCTACGGTGCCACCCTGTTTAATGGCCTGCGCGGTCTCGTTGATTTCAGAAGAGCCATATTTCGCACCCGCTGCCAGTACGTTAATGAAACGGTCAGCCTGTGCGGCACTGGCACCAAACTGATTCAGCGATAACGCCAGTGCTCGAGTCGCATCCGGGAGAGCAATCCCGGACGCCTGTGCCAGTATGACTGCTTTCTCAGTGGCTAGCGTCAGCGCCTCGGTGCTTTTCAGCAGTTCTGGCTTGGCAGAGGCCATGAGTTTCAGAGCCTGCGCAATGCCGGTCGCCCCGAACTCGGTGGTACGCCCCAGCCGTTGGGCGTTTTCATCCAGTTTTTTTAACTGTTCACCCGTTGCACCGGTAATGGCAGACAAATCAGACAATGCCTGCCCGTATTTGCGAGTCTGGGAAATCATCGTGTTCAGTGAAAAACCGGTGCCGGCCAGTAATGCCAGTTGCCCAGACACCGATTTGATGTGTGACGCCAACGAACTGTACGCCTTTTTGGCCTTTTTCGTGTCTGCGACGGTTTTGTCAGTAAAGCGTTCAGACTCCCGCCCGGCATAACGATAGGCATCCCTCATCTGGGATTTGAACGAAGTCGCATTGACCAGCAAGCCCACCGTCAATGTCGATAAATTAGCCATAACTTAACCCAATAATTTCATGACAGCCTCACACTGTGCCCGGACCACAGCGGGCGAATTGTCTGCCGGTTGGCGGTTTTTCAGTCGATAATAGGCTTGCCATTCGTTGAGCGTGGACGCCGGCAAGGACAGGATACGATAGGGATCGATTTCGCCGAGCTGTTCCGCTAACGTGAAGGCAAAATACAGCCACGACGAGTCAGTTAGTTTTTTTCGGCGTCTTCCAATGTACCGATGGAGTGACGCTTCACGGTCTGGATGGCTTCAATCAGGATGGCGTTATCATGGACGATCATCAATTCCTCTGCCGTGGGCAGGAAGTCAGCGGGAATGGGTTTACCTTTATTATCCACCAGACAATCCAGTACCATCTGGATATTCAGGCGGGAGGCTTCGCGCCCGTCTCCCGCTTCACTCAGCTTTTCCGCTTTTTCTTCCAGCTCCAGCAGTTCCAGTGCCGTCATCCGACGCAGATTAATTTGCGTACCGAACAATTCCACCGCTTTAATCTGCGGACGCGGAGTGAGTAAAGCCGCTTTCAGTGCTTTCATGGGTTAACTCCTGTTTTGCTGTCTGCGATACCCCAGACGAGGTTGTTTTGTTTGCCTTTGACGGTGATCTGGATCACTTCACTCGCCGGCGCGTTAATGTCATTCATTTCCCAGCCGGAAAGCGCCAGCACCATTGTGGCAGTCCGTTTATTCGGCAGGATGATGTAAAACTGCACGGTTTCGCGTTTTTCAGCCGCGTTCAGGAAAGAGACAAAATCCTCGTTCGCCGGATCATCGATAAAGCCGAGGGATTTTTCCGGGCCTTCCGGCATATCGGAGATAAACTGCTTATTGGTATCCATCAGGGTGGTGCAGTCGACAAAACTGCCGGTCAGCCCGGTTGCACCCAGTGCCTTACAGTTAATGAGGGGTTTCATCTGTGCCACGCTATCGCCGGGTTTGCCGAACTTCACCAAAGTACCGACCGGTAATACCGCGTATTCAGGGGAGGTTGCCATGATGTTTTACTCCAGTCTTATGAGTTATAACCGTCCAGTGCATTACGGATTTCTCGCGCCAGCACCTTAATGACAGCGGTTTTGTTGTAATCCAGCGCCGGACGGATAAAGGGACTCGGAACCTGTTTGATCGTGCCCATTTCCTGTGCTAAGGCTTTCATCCGGTGAGCTTTTGCCGGGCCAACCGTGACCATCACGCCACCCGGATACTTCTTAGATTTTGTTGTACGAATAAGGATATTGTCCCGCAGATGCGCGGCATGGCTTTTTTTGTTATAACCGGCATGGGCCTGCATATCTTCCTGTACAATCTGCATCGCCTTTTTACCGGCTTTTCGCATGATGTCGGTCTGTAGAGCCGTATTCAGTGCCTGCAATTGACGTCCCAGTGCTGCCCATCCCGTCGTTTGTGCAGTGATCATGCCAGCTTCTCCGTGTAAGTGATGATAAAGTCCCGTGTGATACGGTAACGCTTACGATTTTCAGTCAGCTCTTCCGCTTCCTGATGCAAGAGTCCGCGTGAAACGGTTTGCACCGGATAACCACCGAGTCGGCCATGCTGCACAGATTCCCATGCAGAACGGATTTTCGCTTCCAGCCGCAGGGCCTGGGTGTAATCGTTCAGCACCATAATGCTGATTTGGAAGCGTGCTTCGATTAACGGCGAGGACACCAGCCCGAGAGTGAATCGGGGATCGCTGATACGCTGGTAGGTCACACCCTCTAATACCGTCGAAGGCAAGATCAGCGGATAAACCGGCAGGCCCGTTATCCGTTCTAAATCAGCTTTCAGTTCAGGTTCAATCATGACGAACATCGGCCTCCGTGGTCATTATCGTGCGGTCGGCACGATTACGGTCAATGGTGCGTACCGTGAACCGCCGATCCTGATGTTCAATCAGCCAACCCGGCTGGATATCACGCCGGGGTCTGACGGTAAATTGCTGGACCTCGATCACTTGTTGCTGCTCGGCAGTACGGAGCTTTCGGTTGGACACGGCCTCGGCTTTTGCCCAGACAGTGGCGACAGTGCTGTGGCTGAACGTTTCTGCACCCAGTTCGTCCCGATGAATAACCGGACGAAGTAACCGGATACGATGACGCAGTTCTCCTGCTTTCATCGTGATTCTCCTATAACGGAATAAAACGATAGGGTTCCAGCAAGGCCTGAAAGCCCAGCGGCAATGACTGGCCGTCCCGACTGTCATACCAGAATCCCACGGTTAACATAATCGCCAGTGCCACATCATCGGTCACGAGCAAGCCATCGGGATCATCCTCCGGTACCGCGTTTTCATACAGGCGACGGTTCAGGTAGCTTTCTGCCCGTTTGATGGCGGCACGGGAATAGGTGTTTAGTAAATCATCATCGGCAGGGTTATCACTGTCGAGTCGGCACTGCTGTCTGAGCAGATCCAGAGTGGGGAATGGCATGTGAACTCCTGATAATTACGCCTTACCTTCTGCCACTTTCAGCAATTTCACGGCGTTGCTGTCCACCAGCAGAGCACCCACCCGTTTGGTGGTATAAAAGTGAATAAACGGTTTGTGCGTGTAGGGATCGCGCAACATACGTACCCCAAGACGATCCAAAATGGTATAGCAGCGTTTGAAGCTCCCGAACGCCATTGGCACAGCACCGGCCCCCAAATCGGCGAATTGCTCATTCTCGGCAATACCGTAGCCGAGCAAGGCGGAAGGTTGCCCCACTTGCAGGCCCGGCTGCCACAGGTAGTTGCCCTGACTGTCTTTCAGGGTGCGCACCTGAAACAGCAGATTGTTGTTCATCATGAACTTTGCGCCGGTGCGATACGGTTTACGTAGCGTGTAGATCAGCTGCAGTATGTCGTCGGCGGTGATCTCGGTCGGCTTTTTCAGCAACCGATGCTGCAACGTGCCCCATTTGCGAGCTTTGTCTTCCTGCGCATCACTGCCGTAAGCTAATAAGCCTTTCGGTTTATTTTTGCCGTCACCGTGGGTAAACGCACGCTCCTCCTGCTCAGCAAACTCTTGTGTGAGTTCAGAAGAAATAAAGGCGTCCACATCGAAAAAGGCATCATCCAGCATGGTCTGGGTCGCGGCAGGGTTGCCGTAAATTTCGCCCCATGTCGGTTCGATGGGCATCAGCTTCGGTGTTTGCGTTTCCGGGCGCTGATCGGTTTCCCCCACCCAGCCACTGTTCGTGCCGCCCTGATTCACCAGCCGCTTGAAATTCGGGCTGCCTACGGACACCACGTGACACTCAGCACGCATCACCACTTCGTCTTTCAGGGCATTGATGATATTGCGATCCAGCTCTTCCGGCACGGCATAGCCACCTTCAGGATCGATGGTGGTTTGCATCGCTTTTTGTTCCAGCGCGGCCAGCCCCTCTTCCTTGCCCTTGCGGAGAAACTGAGCAAACGCCGCTTAGTGTTCACTCACTGCGGGCGCCTGCCGGACGTTTCAGCCCCGCCAGCTCCTCTTCCAGCGCGGTTTTCAGGGTATCCAGCTCAGACAGTTTGCCATTCAGCGTATCTACCTGCTCGGACAACTTCCCTTTCTGGGCTTCGATGGCCTCAATGCGCTGATCGTTCTTCTGCCTGAATTCATCGAAACGCTGCTGAATTTCCTGCGCAACCTGTTGTATTTCTTTAACTTCAATCGCCATCAAACACTCCGGTTAGTTAAAATGTAATGATTTCAGGGCCGTTAATGCCAAGGCAGTCTCAGCATCAGGCAAAGACAAGGCCTCGTAACCCTTCGCCATAAAGGCCTTAGCCTTAGCCTGAGCGCGGGAAAGTCCAACATCGCGCAGAACCCGTTCAATACGACCGGGATTGGGGATATCACCCCGGGCCAAGGCGGATTTCACATTGTTCACCCGCGCATCCTCGTTAGCGGGAAAAGTCACCAGACTGACTTCCCATAAATCGAGATCTTTCAATAAAAAAGCCTGCTTTGTTCGGTCATACTCTCCGTCTTTCAGGGTGTAGCCGATCGACAAACCAGAAAGTGATCCGGCTTTCATATGGGCATGCGCCCGTTTTGCCAGTGGATCCGCCTCGATCAACAACCGCCCTTTGAGATACAGCCCGGTTTCGTCTTCTTTCATGTCGGTATAAATCCCGATGGGTTCATCCATCCGGTGTTGCCAGAGCAAGGCAGGCAGACTGCCTTTTTCACCCCATTGCTTCAGCGTATTGGCAAACGCACCGGGTAAGACAATATCGTCAGCACTGTCTTTGAGACCGAACACGGAACCGTACCCCTCAAACTCGCCGGCATCGCTGACCGATTTGATTTTCAGCGGCATATCAAGTCGTTGTTGGGTGAGCATCGGCATGGTTTTCTTCCTCTTTTTTCGGGGCTTGATCGGGTTTCGTGGTCATGTTCATCGGCGTGAGATAAATATCGCCGCCCTCGCGAGGATTCAGTTCTTCCAGCGCCCGGCATTCGTTCGGGGCATAAATCCCCCAGTTAATACCGGTGGCATAGGCTTCAAAGCGGGATTTCATGTCCCCGCGCAATAAGGCGCCGGTATTAAACTTGGCGTAAAACCGTCCCTGCTTGTTGCTTCTGACCAGTCCGGCATTGATACGTTGTTCAATGCGGGTGAGGTAGGGCACCAGCGAGTAATTAATAAATCCGATCCCCAGATTTTCAATGTTGTTAAAGGTAGCGCGGTCAGTGTTCTGCACCATATGCAACGGCACCCGGAAGATGCGGCAGATCTCCTCCAACTGAAACTTACGGGTTTCCAGAAACTGCGCATCTTCTGCCGATAAACTGATTTGATGCCATTTCAGCCCCATCTCCAGGATCATCGGCTTATGGGCGTTGACCAGCCCCTGATGACGGGCTTCAAAATCCGTTTTCAGACGCTGATAGGCTTCCTCTTTCAAGGCTTGATCCGTTTGCAGGACACCGCTGGTCACGGCCCCGTTGCCAAACAATCGAGAACCGTGCTCTTCGGTGGCCAGCCCCAGCCCTATCGCTTGCCGGGCGTAAGTAATCGGGCTTAACTCGGTCAGACCATCCAGTGTAAAAATGCGCACATGCCAGAGTTCATCCTGTGTCAGCGTCCGGTTTTCACCGCTCGGGAAGGTCACCTGATAGTCCGGCTGCCAATCTTTGTTGAGTTTTGCCGTGACACTGCCTGGATCGAGAGGCAGTAACTCCACCACTTCCCCGAGCTCCTTCACTTTGTAGGCATAGAAGTTACCGCGCAGGCACAGGCAGGCAATGAGCAACTCCCAGAACTCCTGCGGTGTCATATAGTGATTGGGTTTGACCGACAACAGTTGATGCAGCCGCTCTTTAACAGCACGTCGGTTGCCGCGTTCTAATTGCTCATACAGCGAACAGGGCAACATGCCGACCGATTCCGCCAGCACCCGCACACAACTGAACACAGCGGTGAGTTGCATCGCTAACTGTGGACTGACCCGCCGTCCGCTGTAGGTATCATAGGACAGGCCAATCAATTCACTTAAATCACGGGCGGTCATAGCATCGGCGGATTTGCGAAATAAGCCGGGGAAAAACATCAGGTCTCCTTATCGGGTTTCTGGCTCAACATACGTGAGACCCCATACGACCAGCCAAGGCATAACACACCTGCCACCATCAATCCCGCAGCCGGCAACAGCCGCCATGCGCCGTAAGACAGCAGAGCGCCACCGGCCAGCCCGACCAGCGGGGCAGCCATCATTAATAATTTCATAAAAAAACCTCAGAGTGAGCGAACACCGTGGGAGATCAAATGATCGGAGAGACTGGGGGCTGCGTGCAAAATCGCCCGCCCCATCGCCATCATCAACGCCACCGCACCGTCAATTTTGCTGTCTTTCTGCTCTTTAATCGGGCGCACAATATCATCATTACCGCCCATCGTTTTCCCGACCACATTGCCGATACACCACGACATAATCGGGTGACCGTCATGATGGAAACGCCCGGACTGGATAGCCGCTTCCAGCGCTTTCATCGGATCGCTCATATGCGTGAAATTCTGGGTAATGATGATGGGATTAATACCTTCATCCGCCAGTGCGTGAGATAAGCCGGTGGCCCCAAAGGGATCAATCGGTGCTTCATTAACCGGATTCCGGTGACAAGCGAGTTTGGCTTCTTCAAGAATGTAGCGGTAATCCACTTCGGCACCTTCCGTCACGGTCAGCAGATCCATTTCCACCCATTTCTGAAAACGCTCAGCACTGCGCCGATTTTCGTTCTGCTCCACACGGTAAACCGTGTCATACGGCACCCAGAACCGTGGCGCAATACTGTAAAAATGCTGTTTGCCGTCGATTTCACGTGAAAAAAGCCGCGCCATGCTGTTCATGTCCAGCTTGCGGGCAAGGTCAAAGGCCAGAAAACAGGGCTGTCCCTCGAACTGCGCCAGTGCCAGTGAGGTGTCTTCGCACTGTTTCCAGCTCACCATATTGAAGTAAGCCTCCCGCGCAGACACCCAGATATTCAGGTGCTTGGTCTTGAATACGCTGGCTAAACGCGGGTTATTTAGGGCGCGTTGTTGCTGGCTCAGCAGAAAATCAGCATAGACTGAGACCCCCATATTCGGGTTGGCCTTGCGTAATACGTCCGGTGAGGTCCAGTCATCCCCCTCATCCACGGTATAGATCACGCCGAACAGCTCTTCATTGGGCACATTGCCGGACAGCATTTCGATCACCTCGCGCCGCTTGTCATAACACGGGCCTTCAATGTTATAACCTGCCGTGGTGATCGCCCACATCAGCGGCTGTCGCCGTGCGCCCATTCCTGTGAGCATAGTGGTGTAGAGATCATCGGTATCATGCTCGTGGTACTCATCCACAATCGCACAACTGGGTGACTGCCCATCCCCGGGATTGCCGATCAGCGGCTCAAACCGGGCTCCGTCTGCCGGACGATTCATATTGGAAGCATTCACTTCAATGCCGAATGCCTCAATCAGCAAGGGCGTGCGCTTGCACATCAATCTCGCGGGACGGAACACTTCCCACGCCTGTTTCTCCGTGGTCGCGCCGGAATAAACCTCCGCGCCGAATTCGTCATCACAGGTAAAGCAATAGAGGGCAACGCCGGCTGAAATGGCGGATTTGCCATTTTTACGGGGAATTTCGGTATACACTTCCCGAAAGCGGCGTAACCGGCTGCCTTTATGCACCCAGCCAAAGGCTGAGCAGACAATAAATAACTGCCACGGCTCCAGTGTGATCGGCATCCGCTTAAACGCCCATTCACCCTTGGTGTGCGGCAGGAGCTGGATAAATTTCGCGGCACGTTCGGCCAGCGCTTTATCGAACCGATATTTGAATAGCGTGCTCTTTTCCTGATTCAGATTATCCAGATGCCGCTGACAGGCCTCTCTGACGTAACGACTTACGTCAATTTTGCCGCGCACCACATCACGGGCATATTGGTTCGCCGCATTGACATTCAGGTAAGATTTACGGCTCATGATGCAATCATCCTCATAAACGGATTGTCCGTTTTAGCCTGACCTGCCGCCCCAATCAGACGCTGACGGCTGCTCGGATCGAGTCCCAACATCGAGCCGGTGGTATCCATTTCAGCCTGTTGTTCTTTCTTGGCCGTCAGCTCCGGGTTTTTAATCGGTCCGCCGGTTGCACCAGTCACGGTATTGCCCTGCCGGGCGATATTCATCACAGCGTTGCGCCAGAACTGGTAAGCCACACACCAGCGTTCCAGTACCACAAGATCCGTGACACACAGTAATCCCTGTGCGCATAATTCCTTGCTGGTCAGCGCCCACATCACCCCGGCCAGCGACATTTCACCTTCGGCAAACCAATCCGGCGGTGAAACGCTCGTCAACGGGGTAAACGTCGGTTCATCCCGGTTCAGCTTGCGTTTGCCCGGATTGCCGGCCAGTGCCTTGCGTGCCGTCGGCTTGGGGCGACGACCTGACTTGCCCGCCGTTCCGGCCATACACCACACCTCCCGTGCTTAAAAACAGTGAAAAACGCGTGATTTAAATTTCATTTTTCGCGGGGATAAAAAAAGACCCACGGTAGCGGTCCTTGGGAGCGAGAGGGGCAGGGATTTGACCCACCCTCCCCCTATAACGATGGCATGAGTAATGGTTACAATCAGAAATTAATCTCTTCGTAATCGCTCGGTCGCGGTTTTCTGTCGATGACAGGCTTCACACAACAATTTCAGGTTGCTTAACGCATCGGTGCCACCGTGGGCTTTGGGTTGGATATGGTCAACAGTGATGCCTGTGACCACCAGCCCCTGCCGTAAGCAGTGCTGGCACAGAAAGTTATCCCGTTGTTTGACTCGCGTCTTTAGCTTATCCCATTGACTGCCATAGCCGCGTTCGTGTCGACTCCTGCCCTGTTGATGATATTGCCAGCCCGTGTGGATATGGTCAGTACAGTAGCCACGGCGATCCGTAGTGGTCTTTGGGCAACCTGACTTGCGGCAGGCGCGAGGAATGCGGGGTGGCATATTCTGGCCTCCATAAAACAGAAAACCACCCGAAGGTGGTTGTCATAACCCAATTGATTATATTGAATAAATTTCATCCCACCACTCGAGGAGTTCAGGAAGTTGAGACCAAAAGAAGTAACAAAGACAGAGTGCTATGATAACTATCACGCCGATATCTATCCAATCCTTAAATGAGTAATTTTTTGCCTTATCTTCCCCAATCAACTCGAGTAGCGCACACAATATTCCTAATGTTGCAATAGTAACCACTGGTAAAAAAGCAGAACAAAACAGGACATATAACCCTCTGAGCATAAAACAAATTCCCTTTGTTGATTAACCTTATTGGAGTTTCAGTCTACTTTGCGTGCATATTGCTGTCAGCTACTTTCCTCATTCAGCATATTTAACCAGTTTGATTTATATATCCCTGTCTTTTAACAGCTAAGGGCAGTCAAAGCTGATACGAAATCCCTGTACAACTTATTCAGGAAATGGGTAAAAACATTAGTTTTAATTTCAAGTGGTAATAAATCATTAAGTATTATTAATTTGCTGTAGGTGGAAAATGGTGTTATTGGTTATCTAAAATATGTTTTTGCGGAGGTTGTTATGCCTATAAATCCACTCGACTCATTCAGAACCGGGTACCCGCTTGTAAAAAACAAGCTAAAAGTGCTTCCTCTTAGCAATGAGAGTAATTTTCTCGCTGTATATTTCGACTATCTATGTCTCTGTGGATTTTTAAAGCAAGATAACCCTTTAACACCTACAACGTTGGTTGTTGAAACTGACAGTATTGCACAATTATGTTATCGCCCACACGTTACCATCATTAATGCGCGAGAAATACTAGCCTCATTAGGTTTCACTCAAGACCTTTCCTCATGTAATGGCGTGAAATTTGTATTGACTCGATATTCTGGCATTAAATCTATAGAGATTTATAAACGGCAAGTCCTCGGTAGCTGGTCTATGTATTAAACTTATTCTCAACTCACTGACACTGCGTTCTGATATATTCCTGCAAATAGCTTAATTTTGCCCGGTCGTTGATAATGCCTTCTCGGATATCAAGAACAGTTGATCCAGTTTCTCCAGTGAGTTCGACGGAGGTTGGAGTGCCCACGCTGCCGGAGGAAGTGGCCTCACGCACAGGACAGGTGGCTTGGATGCGCAGCTTGCGACGACCAGCGGCAACATCAGCCCGAAGAGTGTCAATTTCAGTCTTGGCATTGGCGAGTTCCTGAGTGTGTTTGCTATCCAGTTCATGCAGCATGTCAATATGCGTGCTCTGATAGTCGATAGTGTCAGTCAGTTGCTGAATTTCAGTTATCTGGTCGCTATTAATGCCGAGCTGTTTCTTATAACCAGAGCGGTATAAGAAAGCTGCGGCTGAAGCAATAATCAAGGCAATAACAACGCCAGAGGTAACATTAAACTTCATGATAAAAACATCTGGCGCTCAGATGCCCTGCGATTATCCAGCCCACGCATAACCTTGCCTGCTGTTTTATTCCAGCGGGAAAACTCGGCTCCTGCGCCGGTGTAATCGCCTTGATTGAGCCTTTTCAATAAAGTGGACCTCGAAAAGTTACCGCTACCACAATTGAAGATAAACGAACACAAAGCATCGAACTGGCCTTGATTCAGCGGAACTTTAACCCATTGCTTTAAGGTGGTGTAAATAGGTTGGAGATCATCACGCAGAAATGCTTCGGCCTGCTGTTCTGTAATCAGATCTCCTTTTTTCACCCCTTTTGTATGACCATAACCAATAGTCCATGGAATATTGCCTGTTGCGGGATCAGGGTAAGCTTTTAGTTTCAGGCCTTCATATTGTTTGATGCACTCCGTACCTTTATCGCTAATTTCCATTAGAAGAAACTCCCGTTCTTTTCTCTGCCGATTTACGCAACAATTGGCCGATAAAGTCCGTACCCAAATAACCTATTACCACACTGCCGATGTAGGCTAAATCAGGATTCAGACCAAACAGAGTTAATACATCACGAATGAACCAGGCGAACATGGCACACATAAAGGCATCGATAGAAACTTTTAGCCAGCCACTACCATTATAGCGGCCTCGGAGAAATGCCATTGTTCCGGCGAGGGTTGCACCGATACCTTGCTCTTTTATTGATATGAACCAGTCACCGAGATGTACCCAAATATCAGGATTATCTTTCATCTTCATATTCCTCGCCATTAGAACAATGGGTGTTAGTGGAATTAAATAGGTTGGCCCCTGCAAGTTGCAGTTAAATGAAAATGTCAACTAAAGTAATTGCGACAGCAAGGATGAAACCCCAGTAAATACTGGGGTAAAAAGAATTCCTCTAGTGGATTATTCATACCACTCACAATGGAAACGATATTTTTTTCCTGCCTGTTCTAGCAACTTACCGAATTCTGCTGTATCACCTTTCGCATAGCGAAGATGTGTTTCAACATTTGTTGAATTACTGCTTTTTTCTGTCAAAACTCCAAGGTTATACTTTTTACCATCTACAGTAATTATCAAAGTCTTATTGCTCAGTTCTGGAATTTGGCCCTTAAATTGTATTTTGATTGTATTAGCAGATGAAGTACTATATTGAGAACCATACCAATAAACACGGTAAGGATATCCATATGTTTTTGTTAGGTTGCTTTCAACAATGACTGGATCCTCGAAGCTCCACAGTGCACCCAAAACTGCTCCAGAGTGAGCTTTTGGTGTTGCATCAAAGACTAAATTATATTTAAGAGTCTTTGGTGTTTCTGGCTCCGGTTTTACTTCTGGTTCTGGTTTCGAATCAGGTGTTGGTTTTACCTTATCTTCAAAAAACTGCCAGTCACACGCCATCATATCTTCCTGCGTTGGCTGCCACGGCACAAAATTACCGTGTTCATTGCGCAGATCAATATGTGTCAAATAATCATATTGAGTCCCAACAGCAACGCCATCAACAGCATAAGCGCTATCTTTTTCCACGGCTAAATTATTTACACGTGGAGTGATAGCCAGATACATCTCATTATTCTCGTGGCAATTCACCCAAACAGAACGGGTAACGCGCTTGCGTAGTTTTAATTGAATCAAAGCCCAAGAAAAAGAACCCACTGGCGCAATAAAACAATCACACTGATATTGTTTTGGTTCAAAAGGGCATTCATGTTCAGGCTTAATAAATTCAGACATATTATTTCCTTATAGTTATAAATAATGGGAAGTTAAATTTAATATTTAATTTCCGCCTGCTGTTAAACAGGATGAATATATTAATAAATTCTTATGATTGAATATATCGGTTAGCCTTGTGTGGTCATTTTTACAATCCACTGGACCCAATTCATTTATTTATAAATAATTTGATTTCCTGCTCCGTCTTCTTAAACCGATCCTCTTCCAGCTCCACCCCCAACACACGACGATTGAGTTTTAACGCCGCTTTCAGTGTCGCCCCGGAACCCATAAAGAAATCGGCTACCAGTTCCCCTTCCCGGCTGCTGGACTGGATAATATGGGCCATTAAATCAGCCGGCTTTTCGCACGGGTGTTTGCCTGGATAATACTGTACCGGCGCAAAATGCCAGACATCGGTATAAGGCACGTCTGCCGTCACCGTGAACGAGCGGCGCATTAAACCGTATTCCTGCCGTAATTCGTCATACTGACGCGACAGGGTTAAATGAGACGCCACCAGCTCAGGATAAGGCGTATTCAGTTCACCGCGCTGATGCTTTTCTTTGGCGATACGGTCAAACAGTCCCTGCAACTTTTGGTAATCCGTTTCACTGGGTAACTGCCACTGGCTGTCGCTGAACCAGTGACTGGCCATCTGCTTTCCGGTGGCTTTGTGTATGGCTTTTGCTGTGATGCCTAACGCTTTTCGGGCATCCCGAAAATAATCCACCAGCGGTTTAAACACCGACTGTTTCAGTTCTCGGCATTGTTTGAAATAGCCATCGCCTTTCGGGTGGTATGGCCCTTGGTAATGTTCGGCAAAAATAATACGTTCTGTGGCCGGAAAATACATGCGCAGACTTTCTTTATGCTGCCTGCGCCACGGGCCGGATGGTTTCGCCCAGATAATCTGGCTCAGCACGTTAAACCGTTCCCGCACCAGCAATTCCGTATCCGAGGCCAGACGCGAACCACAAAACATGTACAGGCTGCCGTTCGGTTTCAGTATCCGCCAGAACTCAGCCAACAGTTCATCCAGCCACGCAAGGTAAGCCGTGACGTCTTCCCACTGGTTATCCCAGTGACAGTCTTTCACGCGAAAGTACGGCGGGTCCGTGGCAATTAAGTCGATACAGTTATCCGGCAGGGTTTTGATAAATTTCAGGGAGTCATCGTTGACTAAGGTGACAGGGCGTAAATCCATCCGCTTTTTTCCTCTCGACGCTGACTGTTCTCAGGAAAACGACAACACGAAAAGCCGGCATTCACCGGCTGCGCTTTCACGTTCTGGGAAATAACCCCATCAGGGAGAACGTTTGAAAAACGTGTCATCGTCCCGGCTTTCCATTAAACCCGCCAGACGAAATTGGGTTAACAATAGTTGGCAACGGGGTTCAGGCAGCCCCATTAATTTAGACACTTCAGAAACAGAAAACCACGTATGCAAAGGCACGGCATCTAAAACACAGGCGGCTGTTATTGTCATATCTTCATGTTTTAACATGATAAATTTAACCCTCCGGGCAGTTTTTATGCATGAACACACATGTAACTCTGACCAAAGACAACAGCAAGTCTTATGTTTATTTCAGGCGTAAAAAAACCTTGCACGGGGCAAGGATTAAGCTGCCGGGTATGAATAAGCCGGGTGACTTTGCTATCACGTTTATCACAATAGCACCGTTTTTACGATCGTAAAGCGTTATTTTTATCGGCAGTCATATTAGGGATATTGCACTAACGGGGTGTCTTTATCCATGTCCAGTGCGATATCCAGCATCATTAACATCCCGTCAATCACGCCTTCGGCCTTTTGTAATCGCTTCCCGATGTGCGTATCCGAACAATGATGATCATGGGCGAGTTGCATCAACGTTTTACCAAAGACGTAATAATCAAAGAGCAGATCATGCGCCTCACTCTGTTGCTGATTCAGTTTTGCCATGCAACTGGCGATAATCAGGGCATCATCATCACAACACTGTACGCGGGATTTCACCCGGTTCGGGATGAGTCCTTTGAAGCCTGCCGCAATGGAGGACCAGTAAACCCCGTCACGATTATCCGCCGCCCATGCCCCCCAACGTTCCATCACTAACTGAATATCACGCATTCATACCCTCCCCTGTGATCAAAGCGCCCTGTCGGCATAACGGCGTTGTTTTTGTTGGGTTTGTTGCGACCGGCGGCAAATTTCGGCTGCTGATATCTGATCGGTCGGCAGGTAATGACCGTGCCGGAATGCCTGATAAACCGTGCCGGTTTGCCCGTGGCGGTTCTTCTCCAGAATAATTTCCGCGTACGAGCTGGCGGGGCTGAGTGGGTTATACACCCCATCCCGATAGGTAAAAATGATGCGATCCGCATCCTGCTCCAGCGAGCCGGAATCACGTAAGTCAGCCGCTATCGGGCGACGCTGATGCAGGGGGCGTTTATCCACGTCCCTTGAGAGCTGGCTCAAGGCCGTGACCGGGGTATGCAGCCGTTTCGCCAGGCCTTTCAGTGCCTTCGATATTTCTGCCACCGCTAAGTCATGACGGTCAGCCCGGGGTTTTCTAATCAATCCAAGGTAGTCGACGAAAATGCCCTTTAAGTTCGGGTGACGACGCTTATGGGTTTCACTGATAGCGCAAATTTGTTCGACACTCAGATCGCTGGCATCCAGCACATGAATATCCCGGTCGATAAGCGAACCCAGCGCATTGCCAATACGCCCCCAGTCCTCATCATACAGTTCGCAGTTTCGGAGTTTAGACACCGGCATCGCCGCCGAACCTGCCACCATGCGCTCGGCAATTTGTTGCGCTGCCATTTCCATGGAAAACAACAACGCCCCGCCCCCGTCGCGGGTCATGCCTTCAATCATGCACAGGGCCAGTTCCGTTTTTCCCATGCCCGGGCGTCCGCCCAGTAAAATCAGGTCAGTCGGGTTAAATCCGCCGGTCAGTTCGTCCAGCGGCTCAATGCCTGTCAGGATCATGCCGGTCTTGCCCTGATTGCGCGCCTCCAGTGTTTCAACGTACCTGTCCAGTAAGGTACCGATGACCACGGGCTGTACGCTACTCTCGCTCTGGGATATCCCGTTAAACCGGGAGGCAAACGCCTCAACCAGTGCTTCCGCTTGCGTGTGATTGCCACAGGCCTGGATCTCTTGCTGGTAGCGGTTAATCAGATCAGTGACCTGACGTACCCGCCAGTAACGCATGACTTTTTCCGCATAGCCCTTTAAATTGGCCCGCCAGACCGGCGTTTTGGCTAATTCCAGCAAGTTAGCCAGAATACCGCGTTCTTCGCCCATCGCATCCGCAATGAAAAAGGGATCGATAATCGCACTGCTCAGGGCCTGCTTTTTGATTTCGCCGTACACCCGGCGCAGATGAACGGAACTGAACGCCTCATCCGGTAACACCGCTAATACGTCGTAGGCATCCGGGGTCGCCCCACCGGATAACAAGCCACTGATAACGGCCATTTCCAAATCATAGACATTCATGCGATTTCCCTCCGGTAGCTTTCCCAGTCAAAGGCCAGTACCGTGCCGCCCTGAAGCACTCGGTCCAGCGTCCGATCACCCAAAAACTGCGCCAGCTCAGTCACGGGCAAGTTACTGATCAGAATGGTGGGCAGCAGATCTTCATAGCGATTATTCAGCACCTCAAACAGAATATGACGTTCAGACTCCGTGCCGTACTGCACGCCGATTTCGTCAATCACCAGCAAATCCCGCTCGCTGTAAAATTTCAGGGTATCAAATTCACTCATCTCCCCTTAGCGGTTCCATGAGCGACGAAATGCCCGGATGATGCGCGATGCGGTGGTGATAAACACGGCTTCATCCCCGCCTGCGGCAATTTCCCGGCACAAAGCGATGGCAAGGTGGGTTTTCCCAGTTCCCTGACGCCCACACAGGATCATGCCTTCCCCTGCTCGCTTGCGTTCCGCCCACGTCTGGACGTAGCCCTGACAGGTTTTCAGATTGATTTCTGCCCTGCGATTCTGTGGCTGGTAGGTGGCAAAACTGGCCTGTGCAAAGCGGGGAACGATGTTCAATATTCCCGGTTCCGTTGTTTCCATCACGTCTGCTGCTCCTTAAAGATTTTTTGTCCAGCTCGCGCCGTGTGATTCATAACACTTGTGCTCAAATCCGCTATGGGTGTTGACTTGGGGCTGCCGACCGGATTTCTGCTTGTCAGGAAATAACCCTTGCCAGCTGTTGGCAATGGAGGTGCAAATTACCGCGTCAGGATTAGGACAGTCTGCCAGTTGCTTGGCCTGCTGGCGGCAACTGGTTTCGGTCAGGGGCTTCCTGATCTCCTGTCGGAACGTCACCCAATCCGCCCATATTTCGGCACTGACATTCTCGGGTTTGGCCGTCAGGGGATCGAATACGGATTTTTTTGCCTGTTTTTCCTGCCCAGCCCCTTGGGGTTTTATAGGTTCTTTGACTGGTTCCTTGACGGGTTCAAAAGAGTGACTGATTCTGGTGCCATCTGACGGCATAGGGGGTCTGCCATTGGGCGGCACAGGGGTGTCAGCAAATGGCATAGGGCTGCCAACCGGTGGCACAGGGGGTATGCTTTTGGGTGACACAGGGCCAGCGGATAAATTCAGGTAATAAACATTCGAGGCATTCCCTTTCCCGTTGTGATTACCCAGCCGGTTTTCCTTGGTCAGCAAACCCATCTTAATCAGGGCACCAATGTGACTTCGCACGGCGCTTTTGCTGCATTCACAGTGATCTGCAATATGCTGATACGAGGGCCAGCACTCCCCTTTGTCGTTTGCATTATCGGCCAGTTTAATCAGCACCAGTTTCCTCAGGGGATTGCCCACCCGGATACTCATTGCCTTCGCCATCAGACTCATACTCATGCCATTTCTCCCTGTTATCGATCCGCCACCAGCGGGAATTGGAAATTTATTGCGGGGTTTTCGCTTCAGGCGGCGGGAAAACGGTAGGCAGATCAGGACGCAATTCATGCGCCTGAACCGCCCCGTTTGAAAACACCACAATAGCGGGGACCCGTGATACCGAAACCCGTTTTTTTCCGTACAACCATGCACTGACGAGCGATTGCGCACACCCCAGTACCTGAGCCAATTTGGCCTGACTGCCTGCGATATCTATCACTTTTTTTATTACACTGTTTTTCATTCTTCCCTTTCTCCAACACCACGGCAATAGCAGTATCACTAAAGGTCAATATAAATCACTATTGGAGTGCTTGTAAAGATATCACTCTAGAGATAGAATAAGAAAAAAATGTTCCAAGACAGCGGTTCTTGGGTTTATCCCCGGTATTCGACGTAAATGCGGGAACCACTCATGAGGCACTTATGACTCTTGCTGATAGATTAAAAGAAGCTATGGCAGATAAGGGGCTAACCCAATCTGCGCTGGCAAAAAAAGCCGGCATGGCGCAATCCATGATATGGAAATTACTTTCCGGGAACGCAACCAAAACAGGCCGGCTCGTTGATTTAGCCAAGGCGCTTGACGTTCGCCCAGAGTGGCTGAGTGATGGCAGTGGTCATAAATCACAGTCCGGTGATACTGATTTTTCTGTCAGGCATGACAACCGTTATGCACCGGTAAAAATTTATGAAGCAGAACAAGAAACCCCGGAGTGCTTCATGGTGCCGGCCTTTTCTGAACAGCAAACCGCCTTTGAATCCTGTCGTGCTTATCGCATCACCCAAAATACCGGCTGTGCTGAAGCGCCGGAAGGGACGGTGATCGTGGTAGATACACAGGAAGAGATCGCCAATGATGATTTAGTCTATGTACGCATCGGAGAACACTATTCCGTTTATCGTTATAAACAAGGGGGAGCGCTCAGCTTTTTATCTGTGGATGACTCACGTATCCCCTTGATAACCCTTTCTCCCGACATGGAAATCGTCGGTGTGATTGTGTATTTATTTCGTCACATGAAGCGAAAACGATAACCTTCCTCTCCCGACTTTAAACACCACCAACCCCTGCCTCTATCTTCAATAAGATACTGTTTTTAATGCAGTATCTTCCTTTTCACTGAAATAATAATCCCCATCAAGATCTAAAATCATTCAAATAATATCAAATTAAAATTATTAGATATCAATAAGATAATTAAAAAATTTGCTTTATATCACTTTAGGTATGGATTCAATGAAATTTAAGTGATAATGTTAGTGGCATCAAAGTGATAGGAATAATCACTACCCTAATAAGCGAGAGGATTTATGCGTACCTTCATTTCTGCCATCATCAAAAAACCGGCAACACAACAAAAAAAGGCTATCAACATTAAAGGCATTGTTGCCAATATCGCACAAAAAAACAGCCTGCATGCAGAAACAACACATATCACCTTTTTGGCAGATCAATATCGTCAGGGCAAAACCCAGCATCACGACATGGATATAAAGAATAACGATGAATTTAAACATCATATTTTAGCGACGTATCGGGTCAGCCCAAAACATACCGAGCCTGTGCCTTACTATCATTTAGAACTGATTGTCGATTACGGTTATGCACTCTATCAGCGGCGAGGACGGTATATGAATTTAGTGGATATATTGCCTTTTACTCAATTTTCAGCCCCGGAAATAAAAACTACCCTCATTGATAATTAACACATTCATGAATGCAAGGAAAATAACAGCAATGGATTGCCTGAAATAAAAATAAACGACTTAATCATGAAATTAAGCGCTTAATTTGTGCAGGTTTATTGTATGCAAAATGTGTAAATTATTCGGAGAAAAATAAAATGAGGCTCGTTGCTAATTATAAGAATAAGAAAAAAGCCAGTCTTACCAGAAAGCAGGCGGCTGACTTTATCGGCATTAATGTCGATACATTATCCCATTGGTGCGCTATAGGTAAAATAGCCTACAACAAGAAAGATCCCGCCAGACCCCGATCCCCTTATTTATTTACATACGCGGCATGTATTGCAGCCCTTAACAATTCGATCCAAACTGTGCCTGTGAGCACGGTAGATGTGGCAGAAAAAGGAGATAAAAAATGTCAATCTTCCGTAGAGGAAATACATGGTACGGGAACTACACGACACCAAGCGGCAAAAGAATTAAGGAATCGCTTGGAACAACGGACAAGAGGCAAGCTCAGGAATTGCACGATCGAAGAAAGGCCGAATTATGGCGCATAGAACGGCTGGGTGATTTTCCTGATGTGACGTTTGATGAAGCCTGTTTACGTTGGATTGAGGAAAAGGCCGATAAAAAATCACTGGATGATGATAAAGGGCGTATGGCGTTCTGGCTGGAATACTTCAGCGGAGTGAGATTAAAAGATATTACCGAAGCCAGCATTTACACGGCGGTTAGCAAGATGAAAAACCGCAAGGCCAAGGAGCGCTGGGAAAGTCAGGTTCAGGCAGCCAAGAAAAAAGGACACGAGATCCCAGCCTATAAAGAAGTCTCAGTATCGGTAGCGACCAAGGCAAAGCACTTAGCTTTGATTAAGGCTCTATTAAGAGCCGCCGAAAGAGATTGGAAATGGTTAGAGAAAGCCCCTGTGATTAAAGTCCCAACCGTCAGAGAAAAACGAGTCAGATGGTTGGAGCCTCATGAAGCGCAGAGATTAGTTGATGAATGTCCCGAACCACTCCAGTCAGTCGTTAAGTTTGCGCTGGCTACAGGGTTGAGACGCTCAAATATTATTAATCTGGAGTGGTCACAAATTGATATGCAAAGACAGGTTGCATGGATACACCCAGATCAAAGCAAATCATCCAGGGCTATAGGGATAGCCCTAAATGAAACAGCTTGCAGGGTGTTACGGGATCAGATAGGAAGCCATAACAGATGGGTTTTCGTTCATACGAAATCATCAATCAGTCCAAACGGAATGGCACTGCCTAATGTGAGAAAGATGCGTGTTGATGATAATACAGCATGGAATGCAGCGTTAAGACGAGCAGGAATCGAAGATTTTCGTTTTCATGATTTGAGACACACTTGGGCTAGCTGGTTAGTACAATCAGGTGTTCCATTATCAATTTTGCAGGAAATGGGCGGCTGGGAGTCAATCGAAATGGTTAGAAGATATGCACACTTAGCACCGAATCATCTGACCGAACATGCGCGACAAATTGACCTGCTTTTTGGCGGAGGTGTCCCAAATTCGTCCCAATCAGGAAAAATAGCGGTTAAAAAATAGAGGTAAGTCCCTACAGGATTCGATAAAAATAATCATATTATTGTTTTTAAATGATTTTATTTAGTTCAATTTTCTATCATACCCCCTGTAATACCCCCATATTATTTTGCCTCTGCTTGCATGTTTGTTTTCTGAACGATACTGTTGATAATGAGTTTTCATTGCAAAAATATCATCAATAAAAATAAATATTACTGAAAATGCAATAATAATCTCAATATAATCTATACCTCTCTCAATACTCAAAAATTAATACAATTGCTAACAAAATCATTAAATTCCAGAAATACTCTAATACTATGAGATAAAAAATAACTCTCTGATTTAATTATTTATATTTAATATAACATGCAATTTCCGGAAAAGTATTTAAATCCACCATTTCAGTATTATAGAATTTTGAAAAAATAAATTTCACTAATTATTACCTTGTCTTTAAAAAATCACTTAAAATCAGAAATAAAACTTAACAGAATACTCTTGTTTATTAACCTGCTGGCAATCTATATTATCACGGCTCCATAACTTATGTGACTTACAATTATAAAAAATTCATTCTAAAACACCACTAGATTAATAACAAAAAATAGGGGCTTACCTCCTAAAATTTAAGTAGCTCAACCTTAAAAATAAAAGTTAGCTACTATATTTATTTTATTAATTTTTAACACTCATATTACAGTAAGGATGAGTTAGCTGGCAGTTTTCATTATTACCTTTTCCTCCATCTTGAACTCGGGTAATATGATCATATGAAATAGATTTTTCAGCATCTAAATACCCATCACAAATCGCACATTTCATTGCTGATTTTAGAGCTGATGAAATAAACACTTGACTTTTGCTATCATCATTAAAACCTTTTTGCCCAGTATAGGATATTCCAGCTATCACTTTACTCTTCAGACCAGATTCCTTAATAAGCATTTCATCTGTGATCCCCTCATTATTTATTAACCTTTTTATTACAAACTCTAATAAATCACAATACTTAGGAACTCGTTTATTACTAACATGTTTTTGCAAAATTGTTGCTATTAAATCTTTATCATTAATTAAAATACTTTCAAGCTTAGCTCTTATTTTAGTGAATTTATTAAAAAATTCCTTATCATTATTTCTTAATTTTCTAGCTATTAATTCAACAGTTCCCATAAACATTGGACCTGAATGTCTTCCTGTTGGTCCATAAAAATATACTGCGGGATGTAAACCTAAACTTCCATTATCATTACCAGTTATTCGGTTGGCCAATTTAGTTGCTTTTTTAAGCACTTCAACAGTTAAATGTCCATCTTGATCATCATCTTGATCATAGATACTTTTAGGATTTCCCTTTATGTCTCTGTTAGCAATAAGAATAAAGCTAATCAATAGCTCTAATGCAACTCGAACTCCTCGAGAACCACCTAATGGTAAGTCGAGAGTTTTCACTGGCCTTTTTAAATTAGGATCAAATAACGTAGCATGCAATTCTGAAGCAGCTTTCTCTATTTTTATAGAGTTTTCATCGCTAAATGCAGACCAATATTTATGCCCTTTTCCTGCCCTAATCACAGCCCTAGCAGCTATTGACGTAGGTTTTTTTCTACTTTTTAGTAAGAGTTCTTCAACATTGTCAAGAGGAGTCCCCTTCATGTTTATGTTAAAAAAAGATGTCTCCGCTTTATCAACATCACCTTTAACCCATTGAATAGGTAGTCCTCTCGTTAAGATAGTTGTTATTTTTGCTCTATCTTGATCTGACAAATCTTCATCATTTTTTTGTTTATGAAAATTAACCCAGCTACCAATTTTAGAATTAACTAATTTTCTTGTTTTTTCAGCTATGGCACGCTGCTCATCAGAGATTTTGCCATCAAAATATTTTAAAGACGTTATTTTATCACCATAATCATCCTCAACCCAAGCTCGCAATACACTTAGCCTATGTCCACCATCAATTACGAATAAATATGAACTAGACTTCCATAAAATTACAGATGGGATTAAATCACCAGACACAAAGCTTTCTAGTAAAGACACTACCTGGTCTGGAGACCAGTGATTAGTTTCACGTTGAAAATCTGGCTTTCTAAGAATAGTAATAAAATCACTTAAATCCCTAACAGAGATATTATGAATAGTATCAAAAGTTGTATCGTTATCTGATTTTGATGCAAAATCTGCACGTTTTATCATAGCATCTAAATTTACAAGATTAGCTTTGCTAGCCATAATTTATAACCACTCTCTCAAATGTATTTTCAACAATATTAGCAAATAATAAAATAATTAGCGTGAGCTAATAAGCATAAAAATCACTCTCTAAGTAAAATGCGCTATACCTTACCCACTCGAAAAAATTTCAAATAGAAACTAGTGAGAAACCTAATCAACCACATATACTCTATGTATTTAAAAATGTGTTGCAGAGCAAAAGAATAAATCCCTTGGAGTATAGATCACTATGCTACTGATAGTAAGCAAAAGAAAGTAACCCCAAATAGCCATTTTCAGATACAAAGGGTATAGTCACGAAGAATATCTTTGTTACATCAGTATCCTAATCGATGCCCTCTAGTAATTATTATTCATCAAAATTGACAGATTAGGCAAAAACAACAAATTAAGAATATTTTTTACTTTAAAAAATCAGGGAGTGCGATTTAAACCTCCATATAAAAATCAGCATCACATTTTAATTTTAAATCAAAATAAATATATCTAAAATTATGATTAAAGTAATATCGTCAATAACAACATCACTAAGAAGAATTAATCATGAAATATTTATATACGCCTATGATTCATATAATAAAAAAATAACCATGAGCATAAAATCAACAGCTATAAATATTATTTTTCCTCATGGTTTATTTTATTGAGAAACTATTGAATGGAAACTTTACGGGCTACCCGTTCAATAAGCTGACCATTCATATCAAAATACCGACTAGGCCAGATTTCCGAAGGATGGATTCCAAGATAATTCGCAATTATCCATTCGCCTTTAGGCCACGGCCTACTGAATGCATTGGCTAATGTTGATGAACTGAGTCCCGCTTCACGAGAAACAGCCGCTAAGGTTGTACCCCGTTTACGTAATGCAGCAATTATATCGGCTTGGTGCCAATCATTTCTAATGTCGTTATTCATTCCTGTTATCCCTTCCATTAATTAATATTTATGGTGGCGATTCAGACAGGGTTCGCGGACCGGAGATCAACCATTCCGGCAAGGCAATGCCTTCCCTGCCTGAACCACCATTGAAAAGGCGATAACAGGCACACTGGTAGAAATTTCCTACCAGTGGGTTGATCATTCAAGGCCGCGACGCCTTGACCATTAGATTTTGCTAATGGCGGGAATACTTTAACTGATTGTTTTAGCTTACTCAATAACTGAACGACTAAGTTTAACGGCTATAAACCCGCTCAACATAACGCCCGCGACCATCACCATGACCTAAATCCATTGAAACCAATGCTCGTGCTTCCTGACGACTAAAACCATTTTGTTGGTAAAACACCAGAGCATCCTGTGCCCACGCATAGCGCAAACTGTGGGGAGAATGGCGACCTGTTAAACCTATTTTTGTGGTATGTGTCCGCCAGTAATTCATGGCCTGCTTGAGATCTGGTTTATCAATCAACCTGCCACCTTGTTGTTCTGCAATAGCAATGGCTTGCTCGACAGCCTCTTTTACCGCTGTAACATCCAATACACGGGTTTGTCTTGGTCGGCCACCTTTTGTACCGAAGACAATATGTAGTTTCGGCTCTGATTGTTCCAATTGTTTGCACCAGCTTTTCAGTGAAGTACTGCATTGTACTGCTTCCTGAGAACGTAATCCCAGCAAGCGGGCGAGTTTCAATGTGACGGCAAATCCGGCATCACGTTCAAGCGCCTTCTGATAAACAACCTGAAATGTAGCATTAGGAATCGCCTGTTTCGTTCCGGCGCGGCTGGTTCCACTTAATCCCAATGCCTGGTTACTCAAACGCGGCGAGGTTTCCAGTTTTTCTCTGCCTGCCATGCGGAAGATATTACGTAGTGCGGACATCTCATTCTGCACTGTTCGTTTTGCAATCCCCTGAGATAGACGGGCATCAACGTAATGTTCCACATGTTTGGCTTTCAAATGACTGAGATTTTTAACCTGAATATTCAGGCTCAACAACAACGCGCCCAAACGCCCTGCAATCCGAATACGATCATGACAAGTTTTATGACTACCGCCACCTTGCCGGGCAAAAAACTTTAATTCTTTAATCAATCGACTCATCTCATTTTCCCTATTGATACCTAACGATATGCGATCTCTGGCGCGCGTCAGTGCGGCAAAACAAAAAGTATCTGCCTTGCCCTTGACGGATATCTGTGCGCCAGAGTGAACACAGGTTGAGGTATTGCGGGGTATCGGTTGAGTACGCTGTACTGCCGCCTGCATAAACAGGTCATCCCCACTGGCAAAAAGCCAGCCTCGATATCGTCAAGTTCTCCTTTTTCAATCTAAAAATGCAGTGTCAGATTCACTGTGTGGTTAAGCAGGCCTGAGCCTGTAATGGTTGTGTGGTTCTTTGGCTGCGGCGTCACTTTCAGCGATAAACCAGCCAAAAGTGACGCCTTAAATTCAGCAAATAGTCAGCAAAAGTCGTGCGGGCGTTGAAATGCCGATAGGCATAGCAAAACGGTGCAAGACTCGATGTCAAACGGTAGCGATGGGTTAATTATTTGTGTGTAGAAAATCTGTCCGCTGAATCATTCAAGCAGAGACAGTAAAAATATGAACCAAACGCGTGAAATCCACGCGGTGTTTATGACATGAAATAGGATCAAAACATCGCTCATAAGGCCAAAGCCAAACGGAGGCAGAGTCTGATGTTGGTATGAAAAATAAGTGCATGACCCAATGTTCAATACAATTGGGTGACAAGATAAAAACACCTTTCTGAGGTCTTTTTTAGTTTAAGAGACTTTCATCGTCAAACAAGGGGTTTATGTTTGACAATATCTGCTTCCAAAAGTGCGCAGATGTACCGCAATTTTGCTCTCCCTTTCAGGCTACAGGAGTTTTTTGCCATTACAGCTAAGTAACCATCTGTGATGGTGAGTAGTCGGTTCAGATTAGCGATTTTTTTGAATTGCGACAAGAGAAATTTTTGACATTAAAAAGGTATCGATAGACTATTATCTCTAAAATTTATAGCGACTCATATTTTTAAATGGAAAAATAGTGAGTCGCTAAATATAAAGGATAAATCAAAACTCAATCATGACTATATATGTTAATCGTTTCCTCATCTAAGAAACAAGTCACTCGGTCATATGAAGATAAATTCTTTTTTTGTTCGATGAGTATTTTTTTATAAAAATTGGATTGTAAAAAATTTTATTTATCAAAAAGCCACATAAATCGCGTTCTTTTGAGAAACAGTCTAAGAAATTATTAATTTCATCCATATCAAAATAAAGAATATAGCAAACATAATTTTGTAATAAAAAATCGACAAAGATATTTTCTCTATTAGTGTTCAATAAACATTCTTTAAACTCATCATAAAACATTATTTTATCTTGATTGTAAATTTTAATAAGGTTATCAAAATTATTAATGACATCAATCATTCCATTATCGTTATATTCACTTGGGAAATTAAACCCAATAAACATCCCCGCCGCAAGCAGCGGGGTATTCCGATATGAAATCACCCGCTTCGCATCGTTCAACTCTTATTTGCTCGTCGCAAGCGACGGGGAATTAAACCCTGAGAGATTAAATTTCCCTTCAACATTACCCAACAATAAAGCAGTTAATTTTTTACAACTTATTAGCTCATTAATTGTAATTGGGATTTTGCTTTTATACTCTTCATAATTATTAACAAAGAAGTCATAATAAGCATCAAGATAATCTTTAACCAACACTCCACTTTTGATATGAAAAACATCACCATTTCTAATTGAGAACGCATATAAGGTTTCATAGTTAACAGGATGTGAATACAAAAATGAAATAAGTATCCCCGGCATAGCCGGGGGTTTTTCATATGCGCCTATAAGGCTCTCTTACCTGCCGCGCCCTAACAGGCGCATCGCAATCTGACATTTGCATTCTAGTGA